>JBBRDE010000044.1:0-24857 GCA_038204185.1 Cytophagales bacterium | reverse complement strand
TTTTTCTGGGGAAGTTGCGCGAGGCTCACGTACCCCTGGGCGAACGTCACTTGTCCGATCAGCGAAAAGGTTCCTATCAGCATACCTGCCAGCAGGGAGAATCGTAGTGTTTTTTTCATTGAAATAAGGGTTTAGGAATTTGGTTCAGTATGTGTCAGCGTATCATTTTTTTACATGCATTATTTGTTGGTTAAAAGTAGGGTATCACCCGATTTCGTAATTTCCACGTTGAATATTCGAGACACGATTCCCAGCAATTCCTCTGGGTTTTCGGCCCGGAAGGATCCCACCAGCGTACGCTCAGCCAGGCTTTTGTCCTGTATTTCCACCCGAATACCGTAGCTTTCCTGCATCATTTCCGCAAATTCGGCCAGGGTCGTATCATCGAATATAAACCGGCGGTCTTTCAATGGCGCGTTTTGATCCGTTTGGGTCACTACCTGCTGCTCCAGGTGGTTATCCTGATCCAGCATTACCAATTCCCCCGGCTTCATCATGATTTGTTTCTGAGCCTTCCCCTCACGGTAGCGCAGCTGCACCTTCCCCCGATTCAGTATTACCTTCGACTTTTCAGGTCGGGCATAAACCGTAAATTCCGTCCCTAAGACCACTACTTCGACCCCCCGCTCCGTCCTCACAACAAACCGCTGATTATTAGCCTGATGAGACACATCAAAATTAGCTTCACCCGTTAGAAATACCTCCCGGGTTTCCCGGCCAAAGCCAAAGCGAGGTACCTTCAAAGACGAGTTGGCGGTAAGCACCACCTGGGTACTATCACTCAGGATCAGCGTTTTGGTTTCACCCACTGCCGATTCGTAGGTTTGGTACACAATGCTGTTCTTGAAGATTAACCCGCTTGCGGTCAGTACCAGCGCGAGGGATGCCGCTACCCCCCAGGCCCACTTCCGGGAGCGAACCGGTGGAAGCACTTGAATCTCCGATTCGGTGGGGTACCTTGCCCCCTTGCCCTCAGCAAAATCCTGAAACCGATGGATGGCCTCATCGACCTGCGTAAGGTACTGCGGTTGCTGATATTCATACTCCACCAGCCACTGATAGAATAGCTCCTCATGGGCGGGCTGCTTCATCCAATCATCTACCAATTGTTTCTGCAGAGCCGTTGATTTTCCGGCCAGGTAGTTGAATATGAATTCTTTATTGATCGTTGCGTTCATGGGTGTGGGATATTAAACCAGACTGACAAAACAAACCAACAGATTCAACAGCCACTTCTCCCTGAGCAGGGCACGAACAAACTGGTTCGCCCGATTGAGTTGCACGTCGACCGTCTTGACTGACAGATTGAGTTCGTCGGCAATTTCCTGGTACTTCATGCCGTCGAATTTCCGCATCAGGTAAATCCGCCGCCGTTCCACGGGCAACCGATTGACCGCCTCCTCGACGTCGTGGTAGAGTTCCTCGTACTGGCTGATTTGGTCGGGTTGCTGTTCTTTCAGAATCGGCTTTTGTGCTACTTCCGTCAACTCGGCCTTACGACTCAAATCCCAACGGAGGTAGTTATAGGCGCGGTTTCGCACGGTACGGAACAAGTACAAACGGTAGGACGTCGTTATTTCTAAAAATTTGTTCTGGATATAGAAATCGAAAAAAATCTCTGAAACCAGATCCTCGGCCACTTCGCGTGAGCCCACAAACTTCACCGCATGGGTACAAAGGGGTTGGTAGTAGCGTTTGTATAGCAGTTCTAACCCCAGGCGAGGGTCTGCTTCGAGGTTTTTTCTTATGAAAAGTTCATCGTCCGTAAGCGGGGCAAATTCTTTGGCAGGGGCTGACAGAGCGGGAGCAAGCGCATCCAATGTGCCGCTCGTCTGTTTTCTACGCCCATCCAAACCCTGATACATTTGCGCCATATCCCCTTTTCAATTGAGTATTAAACCGTTGCAGAAGTAATCGAATGGTGGGTCGTTCGAACATAAGACAAGTCAGGTAACTAAAATACCTTACAGGGATAGAATAATTTTTTTATTTTTTTGAAATATACCGCCCCACTGCACTGCAATAGCTGGCGAATTAAATTTTTCCTTGCAATTTGCTGGTGAATTGGCTGAGGAATGATTTATACTTTTATACCTTGACTACTACCTGACTCCCATGCGTTTTCCTACTTCTTACCGCTTTGTGCAGCGGTTCCTGCGCCAAACCCATTTCTTGCGCGGACTGTCCATGTTTTTGCTCTTGTTTATAGCGGGGCTAGGGTACCTCTTTGTCTCGGGAGCCTTTTTTCCCAATCGTACCCTTTTCGCCCACGGGCCCGATACCAACTTCGTGAATGTGTGGCACGCACCCGCTGAACAGCTGCTGCTGAAACGGGATAAAAAAGAACAAACCCTGATCAAATACGGCCGCGAACTCATTGCTCATACGGCCGATTACCTCGGCCCCAAAGGGTCGGTGCGGGCCATTTCCAATGGCATGAATTGCCAGAACTGCCACCTACAGGCAGGTACCCAACCCTGGGGCAATAATTACTTTGCCGTCGAGTCGGTTTATCCCAAATTCCGGGCTCGCTCGGGTAGCGTCGAGGGCCAGGTCAAGCGCGTAAACGATTGCCTGGAACGAAGCCTGAACGGAAAAGGCCTGGATTCGACCAGTCGCGAAATGCGGGCCATATTGGCCTATTTCAAATGGCTGGGTACCGACGTGCCAAAGAACAGCACACCGCGCGGTACGGGACTGTATAAATTGAAAGCCCTGGATCGTGCTACTGACCCGGTTCGGGGAAAAGTAGTTTATGAACTAAAATGCCTGAGTTGCCACCAGGCCGATGGAGAGGGCTTGATGGCTGGAAATGGTACCAGCTATGTGTATCCGCCCCTTTGGGGGAAAAATAGTTATAATGTAGGAGCCGGGCTGTACCGGATTTCGGCTTTTGCGGGCTTTGTCAAACTCAATATGCCCTTTGGAGCTACCTACGAACATCCCCAACTAACCGATGAAGAAGCCTGGGATGTGGCGGCTTTTGTTAATTCACAGCCCCGCCCTACGAAGGATCTCAGCAGCGATTGGCCCCAGGTAGCCGCCAAACCTTATGATCATCCTTTCGGTCCTTACGCCGATCCTTTTCCGGAGCAGCAGCATAAGTTCGGCCCGTACGGGCCGATTATTGAATGGATGAAAGCACATAAAAAGTAGGATTCATCTTTTCAATCCTTGACCATACACCATGAGTCGCACACTCATTAAGGGAGTAAGTATTATTTTCTGGCTTTCGATCAGCTGCTCGTTTGCATTCGCCCAAAAAGAAGTTGTCCACCAAAGTTTATACTGGGTTCGGTACTACAATATCCTGAATTTCAACCCCAAGTGGAGCTTACATTCCGAGGTTGATACCCGGCATTTTTTTATCAATAGCCGTCAGCACGTACTCATTACCCACATCCGGGCCGTCTATAAACCCAGCGACTCGTGGAGTTTCGGGGCAGCTCTAACCTATTCGGCGCAGAAATCGCAAAATCCCGACACCTACCCCCGCCCTGTAACACCTGAGTTCAGGTCCTGGCAGGAGGCCGCTTATAATCAACCGCTTTCGAATCGTTTTGCCCTCAACTACCGAATCCGAACCGAGGAGCGGTTTCTCTCCACCCATCCGGGGCATTTCGATTTTGCCGAACTACATCCCTTCGTGTTCCGGCATCGGTATCGGGTGCAATTGGGTTACGCCATCAAGGAAGCCAATCTGGCTTTCCGCGCTTCCAATGAGCTTTTTCTGAATAATTTCCAGGGAACTCTATTCGATCAGAATCGGGGATACATTTCGGTGGAAAAGCGCTTCACCCCCGCCCTTGCCGTTGAAGTAGGCTATATGAATATCTACCAGCTTACCCGAACGCCCGGCCTGTATTACCAGCGTAACAACCTTCGCCTGACGCTGCTTCACACACTCAGACCGTTGTAAAAAAATCAATTGTCCGTAACCAATTGTTTGAATATCTTGTGCAACCTAATTGTAAACCCTCACTCCTCCCCTTATGCAACTCTTTATTCAAAATCTGTGTAAAACCTATCCCAACGGAGTGCAGGCCCTGGACGACGTTACGCTCACGATTCAGCAAGGTATGTTCGGCCTGCTTGGGCCTAACGGCGCGGGCAAGTCGTCGCTGATGCGTACCATCGCTACCTTACAGGAAGCCGATAGCGGTAGCATTCAATTAGGCGACATCAACATACTGACCCAAAAGGACGAAGTACGCAAAACCCTGGGATACCTGCCACAGGAATTCGGGGTATATCCCAAAGTGGATGCCGAAACCCTACTTGATCATCTAGCCGTATTGAAAGGCATCACTAACCGCGGCGAGCGTAAGGAGACAGTACAGGCTCTTTTACAAAAGACCAACCTGTACGACGCCCGCAAGAAGAACCTGGGGGGCTACTCGGGTGGCATGAAACAGCGTTTTGGTATTGCACAGGCGCTTTTGGCCAATCCCAAACTCATCATTGTGGACGAACCCACGGCCGGACTCGATCCCGCCGAGCGCAATCGTTTCCTAAATCTTCTGAGTGAAATTGGAGAAAATACGATCGTCATTCTCTCCACCCACATCGTGGACGATGTGAAAGAACTTTGCTCCGACATGGCCATTATCAACCTGGGTAAGGTGCTGTATCAGGGAAGTCCGTCGAAGGCGCTGGAAGCCATCCATAGCCGGATTTGGGAAAAGCGGGTACCCAAAGCAGAGCTGGAAGCCTTGCGGAACACGCACACCGTTATCTCCGAAAAAATGGTAGGGGGTACCCCCGTCGTCCATATTCTGGCCGAAGGGTACCCTGGCACAGGCTTCGAACTTGTCGAGGGCGATCTGGAAGATGTTTATTTCTCGTACATTTTTGGGGAGAAAGTGGGGGTTTAGAAAAAGGAGTATGGATAAAAGGTATTTAATAACTGCGCTTTCTTCTCCTTTCCTCCACGCTCCCTTCCTCCCTGCTCCTCTATTACCTCCCCTAAATACCCTCCCCCATGCTCCGAGAAATCTTCCGTTTTGAACTGGCCTACCGCAAAAAGCGACCCGCCACCTACCTCTATTTCGGGATTATTTTCCTGCTGTGTTTCTTTGCCGTCACCTCCAAGTACGTCGTGATTGGTGGCGTGGCCGGGGGACAAATCAAGGAAAACTCGCCCTATAACCTGGCCTTCATGACGGTCATTATGACCTTCGCCCTCACCTTCATTACCTCGGCGATCATGGGGGTACCCGTCCTGCGCGACTTCGACCATAAAACCGATTCGCTGATGTTTTCAACCCCTGTTTCCAAATTCGCCTATCTCTTCGGGCGGTTTTTTGGCTCATTTCTGGTCACAATCCTCGTATTCAGCGCCGTCTGGACTGCATTCATGCTGGGCTTTGCCGTAGGAAAATACCTCCCCTGGGAGCCATCGTGGGCTGCCAAAGAAATGCTGCCCTTCAATTTCTGGGCTTATATCCAGCCCTTCCTTACGCTCGGGCTAACCAACCTCTTCATCCAGGCGGCTTTGTATTTTGCGGCAGGTACCCTCAGCCGACAGACCATCGTCATCTACGTGCAGGGAATCGTGCTGCTGGTGCTATACCAAATTGCGGATACATTGCTGGAAGACATCGACAATAAAACCCTGGCGGCGATGCTCGATCCGTTCGGTTTCCGGGCCTTCCAGATTTATACCGAGTACTGGACACCCGCCCAGAAGAACACGCAGCTGGTACCTTTGGAAGGGGTACTGCTGTGGAACCGCCTGCTGTGGCTGGGGATTTCGGGGTTGATAATGTTGGGTACCTACTTCGGATTCAGTTTCAGCGTGGTGCGCAAAAGCTGGCGCAAAGCAAAAGCCATCGTGGCCGAGAAAACCCGCTATAACCCCGAAAGCATCCGCATTCCCTTGGTCAATCAAATCCTGAACGCGGGTAGCTACACCCGGATGCTGTGGCAACAGGCGAAGTTTTACGCCACTATGATTGTGAAAGACGTACCCTTTATCGGCATCGTCGTAGTGGGGTTGATCAACCTCATTGTCAGCTCGTTCTATTTCGACGACATGTATGGTACCAGCTCCTACCCTATCACGGCCAACGTGCTCGGCCTGCTCAATGAGTTCGATCTCTTCTTTCTGATCATTGCCATCTTCTACTCCGGCGAGATCATCTGGCGCGAACGGGCCGTGAATATGAACCTCATCATGGATGCTCTACCCGTCCCCGACTGGGTCGGCCTCACGGCCAAATTCATCGGGCTGATCATGGTTTACTGCGTGTTGCTGGTTATTCTGATTGTCGTGGGAATCGGGATACAGACGGCGCTGGGGTACTTCAATTTTGAGATTGGTCTGTATTTCAAAACGTTATTCACCTCAACCCTGGCTTTCCTCCTAGCTTACACGCTACTGTCATTTTTCGTGCAGGTCATGTCCAACAACAAGTTTGTGGGCTACGCGCTGATGTTCGTATTTTTCATCATCACGTTCACTATCGGGGCGATGGGCATCCAGCATCCGCTGTTCATGTTTAACAGCGGCGGACTGGGAGAATACTCCGACATGAACAAGTACGGCCACTTTTTCACCCGCTTTTCTTGGTTAAAATTGTACTGGTTCGGTTTCGTGGCGCTGCTGTTTGTGCTGGCGGTACTCTTTGCCGTGCGGGGTACCGATACGCTGATGAAAACCCGGCTCAATTTGTCCCGCTATCGCCTGACGCGCCCGCTGCTGGTGAGTCTGTTTGCCTCTGTGATTTTGTTCGTCGGTACCGGCTTTTTTGTGTACTACAATACCAATCAACTCAATACCTACCGTACCAGCGAGGAAGGGGAACAGGAAGCAGTAGATTACGAAAAGGCACTTAAACAGTACCAGTATGTACCCCAGTTACGTATCGTGGAATCGAATCTGAAAGTGGAAATCTACCCTTCCCGCCGCGATTTTACCGCCGAGGGTTTTTACTGGCTCAAAAACAAAACCGCCCAGCCTATCGCCGATGTCCATATTCAGGAGAATATCCAGGAGAACGTAAAAACGGACTACCTGCGGTTTGGCAATGGCGGGGCGAAGGTGGCTAAGGACTGGAAGAAATTAGGCTACACGATATACCGTCTGGCACAACCGCTGGCTCCCGGCGATTCAGTAAAGATGGATTTCAAAGTCAACTTTACGACCCATGGCTTTACGTCGGGGGGAGGGAACACCAACGTGGTCAACAACGGTACCTTCTTTAACAATACCTACTTCCCCTCGCTGGGCTACGCCGAAGAAGCCGAGCTAAGCGAAGATGACCTGCGTCGCAAGTACAAGCTACCCGAAAAAGAACGGATGATGGAACAGACCGATCCGCGTGGGCTGAGTCAGAGTCTGTTCGGTGACGATGCGGATTACATCCGCTTCAAAATGGTGATCGGTACCGAGCCGGATCAGATTGCCATTGCACCCGGCTATATCCAGAAAGAATGGATGCAGGACGGTCGCCGCTATTTCGATTACGAAATGGACGTACCGATGGTCAATTTTTACTCCATCGTCTCGGCCCGTTATGAAGTGAAGCGCGATGTTTGGAAAAATGCGAACGGACAAACCGTGAACCTGGAAATCTACTACAACAAGGGCCACGAATACAATCTGGACAAAATGATGGAGTCGATGAAAAAATCGCTCACCTACTACTCCAAATATTTCAGTCCTTACCAGTACCGGCAGATGCGGATCATGGAATTTCCGCGCTATGCCAGTTTTGCGCAGTCGTTTGCCAACACGGTACCTTTCTCGGAGGGCATCGGATTTATTCAAAAAATCAGCGACCCGGACAAGGATTTGGATATGCCTTTCTACGTGACAGCCCACGAGGTAGCGCACCAGTGGTGGGGCCACCAGATTCCCGAGGCCAGCGTGAAGGGCAACGCCATGCTGTCCGAAACGCAAGCGCAGTACTCGGCTTTGATGGTGATGAAGCAAAGCGTGCGGCCCGAACTGATGCAGAAATTCCTGAAATATGAAATGGATAAGTACCTGAGCGGACGGGCGATGGAGCGCAAAAAAGAACAGCCGATGGCCCTCACCGAAGGGCAGTCCTACATCCATTACAATAAGGGATCGGTGATTATGTTTGCTCTGCAGGATTACATTGGGGAAACCAAAGTGAATGCCGCCCTGCGCAAGTTTCTAGCCGAGTGGCAGTACCCCGGCCCCGATTCCAAACACAAAAGGTACCCCACGAGCCGCGATCTGATCGGGTACTTCCGCGCCGAAACGCCCGACTCGTTGAAGTACCTCATCCACGATTGGTTCGAGACGATTACGCTCTACGAGAACAAAGCCACGGACGCCAGCTTCGTTAAGAAAAACGACAAGCAGTACGAAGTGACGCTGACATTCACCTCAGAAATGTTCCGGGCGGATAGCGCGGGTAACGAAAAGCCCCTGACGCTGAATACCCAATGGATTGATGTAGGAGTCTATACGCAAGACAAGGATGGCGAGGATAAATTGCTCTACCTGAAAAAGCACCCCGTCACTAAAAAAGACAACACCGTAACGGTGATGGTCTCGAAAAAACCCACCAAAGCAGGCGTGGACCCAATCAATAAGCTCATTGATCGCCATCCCGAGGACAACATGAAGGCGGTGAGTGAAGGGGGCATTTGAGGAAGTATTGTCAAAAGGGCACCCTAGCTTTTAATAAGAATATTCAGCTTTGATAATAGCTGACTGTTCTTATTTCCGTATACGGAGCGATCGGTAAGGTACTATTGTTTTTCAAAATCATTTTTTTTTCGATCCTTAGTTTCCCCCCTACCTTCGTACTAAATGGAAGATTCGGCATTTTTTTATCGATGGAAGGCATTTGAGTAGCCATTGAAATTGCTATTTCCCAAACCAATAGCCCGCCGTCAGGGACAGGGTACGGTTATAGGTTTTAACTGCTATATTCTCCTGGGGTATAATACCGGTTAATCCGTAGCTGTAATTAATTCCAAACTGTACCCTGTTTCTCTCCACTCCTAGTGCGGCATTCAGGCCGTAGTCCATCCGTTTGTAAACATTGACTTTGTACACACTGATCATGGAGGTACTCTGTTGTTCGGAAGTGAACCTGATCTTTTTGTCTTCCAGAATATCTGAATATGTTTTTATTTTTCCGGCAACGCCTATCCCAACGTAGGGGCCTACCTACCACCATACCACCGCAATGTTTTCCCAAAATTTCCTTTGAATAGGAGCAAAACGAGTTTTTCTGCGTAAATAAGCCTGTAGATTCCTCTGGCACTCTCCTGTATTTGCCCGGCCTGATTCCGAATATCCACTTCCGTGCTGAAACCTCTGGCATTGACCAGCAGCGCGGGTCGAATTGAAAAGTGAGAACCCATTCCCAAATCCATCATTAACCCGGCTTGGTACCCCGGCAAAGGATCAAATGTCGCAGCGTCTAGATGAATGTTTGAAGCATTGACGCCGGCTTTAACACCAATACGTACCTGTGCCAGGGTACGCTGACTTACTAGAACATTGGCTACGAGGAGTAGCGCGAAGGAAAAACGATACATGGCCCCAGGAGTTTCGTTGTTTAAGCAAAACGCCCCTGCTACGCCTGGTATTTTTCTATACTCCAAAAAAAAGTAACCCCTGAAAAATTCTTTCCAGGGGTACCCTATTTAAAAAGTTTAAATCTTGCTTTGCTATATCCCCGACCCTCGGATTAAGCGCAGAACAATGGCGATGACGGCAATTACCAGCAGAATGTGAATGATGTTACCCATTCCGAAGCTGTCGAATCCTAAAAATCCGATTAGCCATAAAATGATCAGAATAACGGCAACAGTGTACAGGATATTTCCCATTGTTAGGTTTGGTTAGAGTGAGTAAAACTTAATTGACTGCTACCTTACAAAGCAGATACCAGCCCATGATCGCTACTAATATACGTAATAAACCTACTAATTTTCTACATATTGGAAGAATAGTATAAAAAAAATGTAGAGTAACCGCCCCAATTTGGGTGTATTGTGCTTAATCCTGCCTGAGAATCGGTGAAAACGGTTTAAACGATGCTCATTGATGAGGTTTGGACAGACTCGTCTAGAAGTTTCCGATACCGGTTTTTTTTGGATTTGCGTAGCTTGTTGCCGAAGCGTATCTTTTGCCAATGAAAAAATCCCCTCCATTCCTCATCACGTCAGGCCTCATGCTTTCCCTAATAACGGTAGGGTACGGACAATCCACTACGAATACCTCTATAAGGACGGCATCCTGAACGACAACCAATATGAGTATGAAACCGTGGGACATCCGTTTTTATACCAATTGGGCCAAACCATCTACCAACATGAGCTGGCGCGCAAGCGGAAGCACCATCCCGATTTAAAGCGTTTTGAAGTTTCCTGCGAGAAGCCTGAGAACGATGCCCGCCCGGTTGTGCGGGATGTAGATAACTGAAACCCCTGATTCACTTACTCTTAACCTACATTTTCTAATGAAATCAGTTTTACTAATATTTCTCTGCATGATTGTACTTTCTTCCTCCGCCCAAACTCCTGTGCGCATTGCCGTAGCGGGCCTTAGCCACGGGCACGTGGGTTGGGTTTTTAATCGTAAAGAAAAAAAGGACACGGAATTGGTGGGAATCTACGAAAAGGACAAGGCCCTGGCGGAGAAATTCATCAAGCGCTATAACCTGGATCCTAAAATCTTTTACGATGATCTGGACAAAATGTTGGCGAATGCAAAACCTGAGGCGGTCACTGCCTTTGGTCCCATCAACGAGCATGTTTCGATAGTGCGGGCCGCTGCACCGCTCAAAATCCATGTCATGGTGGAAAAACCGCTGGC
The DNA here is from genome assembly GCA_038204185.1 of Cytophagales bacterium. Taxonomy (GTDB): domain Bacteria; phylum Bacteroidota; class Bacteroidia; order Cytophagales; family Spirosomataceae; genus Salmonirosea. The sequence continues at coordinate 14,050 of JBBRDE010000044.1, read as the reverse complement.
TACCACCTACGCAGACGCGCTGGAAATTGCCGCTTTGGCGCAACGCTACGGCATCAAAGTCCTAACCAACTACGAAACTTCCTGGTACGCCAGCAATCAGTATGTTCAGCAATTGGCCGAGGACGGCAAATTGGGCGAAATCCGCAAAGTGATGGTCAACGACGGGCATCAGGGACCCCGGGAAATTGGCGTCAGCGACGAGTTTTTTGCATTCCTGACCGATCCGGTTCAGAACGGCGCGGGAGCTCTCAACGATTTTGGCTGCTACGGTGCCAACCTGATGACCTGGCTGATGAAAGGCGAGAAACCGCTCTCCGTCACGGCCGTGACGCAACAGAACAAGCCGGAAATTTATCCCAAAGTAGACGACGAAGCCACCATTATCTTGCAATACCCCAAAGCACAGTGTGTCATTCAGGCCTCCTGGAACTGGACCTTCGGACGCAAAGACATGGAAGTGTACGGCACCCAGGGCTACGCTGTAGCAGTGAACGCCACTACGGTTCGGCAACGTTTGCAGGAAAAAAGCCCGGAAGAGACGTTGAAACTAGAGCCCCGCCCGGCCCCCTACCTGGATCCGTTTTCGGTACTCGCTGACGTGGTGCAGGAGCGTCTTGTCCTGGATACGAACGATTTGTACGGACTGCCCGTGAACGTTACCGTCGTACAAATCCTGGAAGCCGCCAAAAAATCGGCGCAGTCAGGTAAGAAGGTGGCGATTAATTAATTATATAGATTGATCTAACTTAGTTTGCGCGGTTATTAGATCAATCTAAGCGTCGGCTTGTTGGTAAATGGTCCTCAACGGCCTGTCAATCTAACTCCTGGCAAATAGAACATTTTGGGTGTACCTTTTAAGTAGTGCCCTGGTATGGTGGCGCAGGGTGTCCACTGAATCGATCAGGCCGATCTGCGACAACGGATGTCGGATCGTTTTGCATAAGCGCTCGATGGGGTTAGATCGGGAATAAGGTTGGCAAAGCGACCAGGTAAATGCCCGTCAATTAGGCGCGGGCTGACTTACCCCGGTCAGCTTAGCCACCTGTTCAATGACCTACCCCTGCTGGATGAGCCGCTGTGAGTGGGCCTTGAAACCCTCGCTGTAAGTGGGCCGATTGCTGACAAATGCTTAAAGTAGGGAAGGTTCATCAATCTGTGCCATAAATTGCCTTATTTGATTTCTTTAATTAAACTAAGTTCTGTCAATCTCAATATTTGAAATACCTATTTACTAACCTTTACCGATTATGCGGAAACTCTGCTTGCTAAACCCAAGAATCTGGGTCGCCCTGTGTCTGATCAGCCAACTGACCCTGGCCACCTTCAATCAGGCGTTGGCTCTCGTCCCCCCCACCGGAACCTACCTCTATGATCCAGCCTTAGACAATACGGCCCAACCGGAAATGCTGGTGCGGGGTACCGTCAACGATGAAAATGGGGCGGGCCTGCCCGGCGTGAGCGTTGTGTTGAAAGGAACCTCACGGGGTACCACAACCAGTGGAGAAGGCACCTTCGAGCTTGACGTACCGGACGCATCCTCCACGCTGGTGTTCAGCTTTGTGGGCTATAAGAGTCAGGAAGTGACAGTGGGCTCGCGTACCACCATTCAGGTTTCAATGCTTCCGGACGACCAAAGCCTAGAGGAAGTAGTGGTAGTGGGCTATGGTACCCAGAAAAAGGTCAACCTGACGGGTTCGGTGGCCACGATGGACGCCAAATTCATCGCCGACCGTCCCATCACCAATTCTACCCAGGCACTACAAGGTTTGCCCGGCGTGTACGTCAACATGAATAAGGGGCGGCCCGGAGCGGATGGAGCTTCAATTACCATCCGGGGAGCCAACTCCTATTTTTCTGGCTCTGCTCCGCTGGTACTGGTGGATGGCATCGAATTCCCATTGTCGGATGTCAATCCCAACGATATTGAGAGCATCACGGTGCTGAAAGACGCTGCCTCGGCGGCTATATACGGGAGCCGCGCCCAGAATGGTGTGGTGCTGGTAAAAACGAAAAGCGGCCAGCGAAACAAAAAAGTATCAGTAGACTATAATGGTTACTATGGTTCACAGTCGGTGACGCGACTGCCCCAGAATGTAGTTTGGAACGCGGTGGATTATATGGAGGGCAAAAACCGCGCCCTGGCCAATGAGGGCCGTCAATCGGAATACTCTCCGGCCCTTATTGACGAATACAAAGCGGGTACTGACCCTTTCATTTACGCCAACACCGACTGGTTTGACGTTATGTTCCAGCGAGCTCCCATACAGCAGCACAATCTTCGCATCGCCGGGGGAAGCGACCGAACGGCTTTCTCAGTCTCATTGGGGTACCTGAATCAAAAAGGCATCATGCCTAATACCTACGCCAACCGTTACACCATCAGCACCAGCATCGACTCCGACATCACGAAGTGGCTTAAAATCGGCAGCAATCTTTTGGGTACCTATTCCTTCGACCGGGAAAGTGCCTATAGCGCCGACGAGGGTAATGGCGAGGGGGGTATCATGGGACTGACTTTCCGCGGACTACCCATGCAGACGCCCATTGCCGAGGACGGCTCCTATGCCGACCAATGGATCCGGGTGCCCGGCCACAACTTTTACCGCAACCCCTACGCGCTTTCCTTCGAGGGTGACCGACTCAACAAAGGACTGCGCACCATCCTGAATCTCTACGCCCAAGTGAGCCTGCCGCTCGGAATCAACTACAAGATTACGGCGGCACCCAACGTCAGGTTCGGTACAGAGAAATACAATTATCCGGTCATCCTTTTGACCCACCCCAAAACGAAAGAGCAGGCACCGATGGGCAATATTCCGCCGCGCGGAGTACGGCAGGGCGAGAACCAGTCTTTCAACTTCACCAACTTCCAAACGCTGTCCTGGGAAAAGACGCTGGCCAACCGCCATTTCCTCAGCCTGCTGGCCGGCAATAGCGTAGAGTTTTTCTATAACTCCAATTTCAACGCCCAAAACCAGGGCTACCTGGGCAATGAGATCATCGAGCTCGATGGCGGTACTCTCAATCCATCGGTGGGCGGTTCGTCTAGTCGCTCCCGAATCATGTCATATTTTGGCCGGATCAACTATGTATATAATGACAAGTACCTCTTCGAGACCAACTTCCGCTACGATGGCTCCTCGCGCTTTGCGGCTGATCGGCGCTGGGGTTTCTTCCCCTCCGTGTCGGTGGGCTGGCGAATCAACGAAGAGAACTTCCTTCGCGACGTGAAAGCCATTTCGAATCTTAAACTGCGGGCGAGCTGGGGACAACTGGGCAACCAGAACATCCCTCTGTTCAGCTACATCAACGCAGTGGCGCTGGGGTCCAACTACGTCTTTAACAAGGCGCTGGTGAGCGGGGCGGCGGTTACGCAACTCGCCGACCCGAACCTAACCTGGGAAACCACTACGTCTGCTAACATCGGCCTGGATGGCGGCTTTTTTAACAACAAGCTCACTTTTGAGGTGGATCTGTTCCGAAAGCTAACCAACGATATTCTGGCAAGGGTGAATTTGCCCGCCCAAGTGGGCAACCTGGGCGGCCCCCTGAAAAATGTGGGTTCAGTCTCCAACCGGGGTGTCGAAATAACTTTGGGCTACCGCAACCGCATCGGGGCGCTTAACTACAACCTGGGTACCAATGTCACCTATTTCAAGAACCAGGTGGAGAATACAAACGGGGAGATCATCTTCAGCGACGGGCAACGGCGCATCACGCAGGAGGGCGCACCGCTCAACTCTTTCTTTGGGCTGGAAGCAATCGGTATTTTTCAGACAGCCGACGAAATCAAGGTGGCTCCCTTACAGAACAAAGTCGTAAACCCTGGTGACTTGCGGTACAAGGATCAGAACGGTGATAAGGTGATCGACAATAACGACCGGGTGGTTATCGGCCGGTCTTTACCGAAGTATACGTACAGCTTCACACTGGGCGGAGATTACCGGGGCTTTGACCTGGCCATCTTTTTTCAGGGCGTTGAAGGTATCAACACCAATGTGACCTCCAATTTGTCGCAGCCCTACAAAAATGGGGCGGGCGTCACACGCGACTGGCTGACTGACTCCTGGACGCCTGAAAATCCCAACGCACCGCTGCCCCGACTGACGACCGCCACTGGCTATCCGCAAAATTTCGTCTTCTCGGATTTCTGGCTACAGGATATGTCCTATCTGCGGATGAAAAATATCCAGCTAGGGTACTCACTTCCCACGGACCTGGCCAAAAAGGTCAGTCTGAGCAAGGTCCGATTTTTCCTGAACGGGCAGAACTTGCTGACTTTCACCAAGTTCAAGGATGGTGATCCCGAACGCGACCCTACCCAACGGGGTATTATCGCCTATCCGATTGCTAAAATCATCTCAGGTGGCATCACCGCAACTTTTTAATCTTATACAGACATGAAAAAATACATCACAATCCTCGTCGTGCTGCTGCAAGGTTGCTCCCAGTCGATCCTGGATGTAAATCCGACGGATCGGTTTACAGAACAAACAATCTGGCAGACGGAGGAACACGCCCTGGCTGGTCTGAACGCTACTTACAATTCATTGTATGGTAGTGCCTTACACGGTGGCACCATCATGGCCGAACTAGACGGAGCCACCAGCAATATCTATACCTACAATGGGGCGGGGGGAATCATTGCGCGGGGCATTCAGGATGCCAGCAATACCGGTATCATCAACAGCCGTTGGGACCAGGCTTATGGCGGTATTGGCCGGGCCAACACCCTATTGGCCCGCATCGGCAACATTAAGATGCCCGACGCTAACAAAAAGCGCTACATCGCTGAGGCGAAGTTTTTGCGCGGCCTTTATTATTTTGACCTTTGGATTGCCTACGGGGGCGTCCCCATTATTCTGGATGCTCCCACCGTCGAGCAGGGGGCGTCACCCCGTAATTCATCCGACGAGACGATTGCTCAAATCGTGAAAGATCTGACCGAGGCCGCCGTCGATTTGCCCAAGTCCTATACCGGTGGCAACAGGGGACGCGCCACTACGGGGGCGGCCAACGCGCTCAGGTCTCGCACCCTACTTTTCGGTGGCAAATGGGCCGAAGCCGCTGCTGCCGCCAAAACCGTCATAGACTCCAAATCCTATTCCTTATTCCCTGATTACAGGGGACTTTCCCTGCAGGAAAACGAGGGAAACTCAGAAGTGATATTTGACGTGCAATACAAGAATCCCGAGTACACGCATGGCAATGACATTGCCTACGACCAGTTCAACAGTTACGCACCACTACAGGGCTTAGTTGAGGATTACTACCTGACCGATGGTAAGCCGGCTTTGGAATCGCCCCTTTATGACTCCAAGGCTCCCTATAAGAACCGTGACCCTCGTCTGGCCGCCACCATCATGACAATCGGAAGTAACTTTAAAGGAAAGCCGGTTGTAGCCGCAACTTATCCGCGGACGGGTTACGGCCTCAAGAAGGGTACAACCTACAAGGATAACGAGGCACCACCCGCTGGAAAGGTTGACAACATCTCCGATCTTAATAACATCATTATCCGATACGGCGAAGTCTTGCTTAATTACGCGGAAGCTCAGAATGAGGCCGTAGGGCCGGACGCTTCTGTGTACGAAGCCCTGAACCTGTTGCGCAAGCGGGCCGGCATAGCACCCCTCCCCACGGGTCTGTCGAAAGACCGGATGCAGCAGGAAATCCGCCACGAGCGGCGCATCGAGCTAGTCGGAGAGGGTCAATACTACTGGGACCTGCGCCGGTGGCGTACGGCGGAGCAGAAGATGAACGGAGATGTGTTCGACTATCTGGGCAAAAGGGTGGAAACACGCGCCTTCGACCCAAAACGGGACTACCTATGGCCGATCCCCTCGGTAGCCATTCAGCAGAATTCTAACCTGACGCAGAATCCAGGGTACAACAAATAAGTTTTTATCAAAAATAATAAGCGAGATATGTTTTTATTAAAGCTGAGGAAAATAGCCGTTGCCATCGGTCTATCAAGTCTTTTCGGTATTACAATGGCCTATTCACAAACCAAGGTGGCAGCCCCACCCTCCAAGCCCAACATCATCATGATCCTGGTTGATGACATGGGCTGGGGCGACGTCGGGGCTTTCTGGCAACAACAACGTATGAAGGCCAACGACCGCAGCGAACCCTGGCAACTCACACCTTCGCTGGACGCCATGGCGCGCAACGGCGCCATGCTCACCCACCACTACTGCGCCGCCCCGGTATGTGCCCCTTCCCGCGCCTCCCTCATGCTGGGCGTCAGCCAGGGCCACGCCAACATCCGCAACAACCAGTTCGACAAGGAATTACAGAACACCTACACCATGAGCTCGGTCTTGAAACAGGCAGGGTACAGCACCAGCCTGGTGGGTAAGTGGGGCCTGCAGGGCCCCAACGCGGAAGCCCCCCACTGGCCCGCCCACCCCCAGAACCGGGGCTTTGACTACTCCTATGCGTACATCCGTCACGCCGACGGCCACGAACACTACCCCGTGGAAGGGATATACCGGGGGAAGAAAGAAGTTTGGGAAAATAAAACCAACGTGTCGGCGGGGCTCGCCAAGAGCTTTACCACAGACCTGTGGACCGCCAAAGCCAAGCACATCATCAAGCAGCAGGCAGGGAAGAAAAAACCTTTTTTTATGTACCTGGCCTACGATGTACCCCACGCCGTGCTGGAACTGCCCACGCAGGCCTATCCCCAGGGCGGCGGTCTGAAAGGCGGGCTGCAATGGCTCGGTACCTCCGGCAAAATGATCAACACCGCCTCGGGTACCCCCGATTCCTTCATCCATCCGGATTACGCGAAGGCCACCTACGATCACGACAAAAACGCGGCCACAGCAGAGGTCCCCTGGCCCGACGTGTATAAGCGCTACGCCACACTCTGCCGCCGCATCGACGATGGCATCGGCGACATCATGCAGCTATTGAAAGATATGAAAATTGACCAGAACACGATGGTGGTTTTTTCTTCCGACAATGGTCCCTCCATTGAATCGTACCTCAAAGAGGAATATGAGCCCATATTTTTTAATAGCTTCGGGCCGTTTGACGGTATCAAGCGCGATATTTGGGAAGGCGGGGTGCGGATGCCTACCCTGGTGCAGTGGTCGGGCACTATTCCCGCCAATCAGGTCATCACGCAGCCCAGCGCGCTGTACGACTGGCTAGCTACTTTTGCCGATGCCGCGCAGACTCCCGCGCCCGCCCGCACCGACGGGGTCTCGCTGCTGCCTTCGCTGACCGGCAAGGGTATCCAAAAGCAGGGGGTGGTGTACATTGAGTACGAAAACAATGGCGCTACGCCCAAGTTTGAGGAATTTGACCCCAAACACCGCGGTCGCAAGCGCAATCAGATGCAGAAAATCCGGCTTGGGGATTTTGTCGGGGTACGCTACGACATCAAATCCGCCGATGATGATTTTGAGATCTACAACGTCGCTACCGATCCGCAGGAGACCAAGAATCTGGCTAAAGAACCGGCCTACCAATCGATGCAAAAGGCATTTAAGGAAAAAGTCACGCAGGTACGCCGCCCCGATCCGGAGGCTCCGCGCCCCTACGATCTGGCACCCATCGCAGCCGTAGAAGCTCCCAAGGTAGTGCCCGGCGTTCGCTGGATGACGCATGAGGGGAATTTCCCCTGGGCCGCCGACCTCAGCGACCGTCCCGCCACCCAGTCGGGGACCAGGCCAGGCACTGAATTGAATCAACTCACGATGCAAGAGGGGATGATTTATCAGGAGGGGTATATCAAGGTACCCCAGGATGGTAGCTACCAGTTTTCGATGACTGGCAACGGCAGCTACGTGTTTCGCCTGCACGATGCGCTGATCCTTGACCGCAGCTACCCCGATCAGCCCAAATTGAAGCTACCTCTTTCGGCTACCGTCAACCTGAAAGCGGGGTACCACCCCTTCCGGATCTACTACCACCACACGGGCAAAGTCAAGCCCGACCTGGACTGGACCTGGCAGGCGGCCGGGCTGGCCGAACAGCCCGTTCCGGCGGTGGCATTATTCCACGCGGCTGATTAATCTAGGGGGATAAGTACCTGAGGTATACTACTATTTTTACAAAAAGCGTTTCTAACGTGTCTTTACAAAAAACAGAACTATGCATAGAAGAGATGCCATCAATCGCGTGGCCCTGCTGGTAGGGGGGGCTTTCTCGCTACCTACCCTCACAGCCATGCAACGCTGGGACAACCCGCCGATTTCTCAATCGGCCAGTTTTCAACTTTCGGAAATCCAGCGTAAACTGGTAGCCGAGGTAGCCGAAATGATTATTCCCAAAACGGACACGCCCGGTGCCAAAGAAGCGGGGGTACCTGCCTTCATCGAAATGATGCTCAACGACTGTTACGAGCAGCCCGAGCACCAAAGCTTTCGGGAAGGGGTGGACGCGTTGGTGAAAGCGAATTTCCTCACGCAAACTCTCGAACAGCGGACGGCCACATTGCTCCAGCTCCAAACTGACACCAATGAACAGATGAAAGCCTACAACGTGCGGCAGTCCAAGATGGGTGACAACGAAGACCGTGAGTTAATGAACTCCCAAAAACAGGGACTCCCTTACTGGCGGCTGATGAAGGAACTGACCCTGTTGGGGTACTTTACCTCCGAAGCGGGCATCATGGGCTCCTACGAGTATGTACCCGTTCCCGGTAAGTTTGAAGTAATTAAGTGGAAACCCAATCAAAAACCTTACGCATACTAAACGCATGTACCTGAATCTGGATATCAATAAAGAAAATACCTTCGACGCCATCGTGGTAGGCTCTGGCATGACTGGCGGAATCGCGGCCAAAGAACTCACCGAAAAAGGCCTGCGCGTGTTGATGATCGAGCGCGGGCGTGAGGTAAAGCATATCGAAGACTACGTGACCGCCACGAAGGCACCCTGGGAAATTACCCACCGCGACAAAACGCCCATCCACTCGGCGGAGGAATACTGGGCCAATAATCGTTTCAACTCGCTGGCGAACGACGACAAGTCAATGTTCATGACCAACGACAAGGAGAATCCCTACATCGAAAAGCGTCCCTTCGACTGGATCAGGGCCTACCATACGGGCGGGAAATCCATGCATTGGGGACGGCAGTCGTACCGCTGGAACAAGCCGGATTTTGAAGCCAACGCCCGCGATGGCATCGGGGTAGACTGGCCCATCCGCTACGAAGAATTAGAGTCCTGGTATACCTACATGGAGAAATTTGTGGGGGTTAGCGGTCAAAAAGAAAATTGGGCCGTTCTGCCCGATAGTCATTTCCTCCCCGCCATGCCGATGACGCCGCCAGAGCTGCATTTCCGTAAAATGATGGGCGACAAACTCAACCGCCCCGTTACCATCGGACGCATCGCCAACCTCACCAAGCCTCAGCCCTGGCATACCGAACTGGGCCGGGCGGCCTGCCAGTACCGCAACAAATGCAGCCGGGGCTGTCCCTACGGTGGATATTACAGTTCGCTGGCGGGCGCTATTCCGGCGGCTACCCGCACGAACCGCTTGTCGGTTTTGCACGATAGCATCGTGGCCGAGGTACTCTATGACGACAAAAGCAGTGCTGCGCAAGGCCGCGCCAAAGGCGTGCGGATAGTCAACCAGAATACCCTGGAATCGACCGAGTACTTTGCCAAAGTGATTTTCCTCAACGCGGGCTCGATGAATACATCAGCCCTGTTGCTCAACTCCAAATCCTCGCGCTTCCCCACCGGCCTGGGCAACGCCAGCGATCAGGTAGGGCGTAACATCATGGATCACCACCTGGGGGTCGGTGCCAGCGCTGCCGTGGAAGGTTTTGAGGATTCCAATACCTTCGGGCAGCGCCCCAATGCGCTCTATATTCCTCGCTTCCGCAACTGGGCTTCGGACAAGCAGAGCACCTACATCCGGGGCTTTGGGTACCAGGGTGGTGCCAGCCGCAGTGACTGGAAACGCGGCGTGGGAGCCGATGGCTTCGGGGCCGATTTCAAGAAAGAAATGGTGCAGCCCGGCCAGTGGACTATCGGATTCGGGGGCTTCGGCGAGGTACTTCCCGACCCTAACAACCGCATGTATCTTCATCCCGACAAAAAAGATAAGTGGGGGGTACCTTTGATCGTGTTTGATGCCGCATTTGGCGAAAATGAAATTGCCATGCGGAAAGACATTGCACTTTCGGCCGCCGAAATGCTGGAAGCCGCGGGTTTCAAAAATATCTCAACCTACAACCGCCCCGAGGTACACCTGGGCCTGGGCATCCACGACATGGGTACCGCCCGCATGGGTAAAGATCCCAAAACCTCGGTGCTGAACAAATTCAACCAAGTACACGATTGCAAAAATGTGTTCGTGACCGACGGAGCCGCCATGGCTTCTTCTTCCTGCGTCAATCCTTCGCTGACCTATATGGCACTGACGGCCCGAGCCGCCGACCATGCGGTGAATGAATTGAAGAAGAAGAATCTGTAAAGTGTAGGGCCGCTAGTCAGACTAGCGGCCTTTTTTTTAAACTCCCTCTATGTCCACAGCTAGACAAATTTTTTGTATTCTTTTCCAAACCTTCATCCCGCTACTGGTCCAAAGCCAGGATTCGTTACAGGTAGCATCTCCAAACGGCCTCCTGACTTATCAATTTTCGATTCGGGAAGGGGGGGTACCTTATTACGAAATCCGCTATAACAAGCAGCCCGTCATCCTGCCTTCGCGACTGGGGCTGCTCAATAATCCGAATGGCAATCCCGGTGCTCCCAACTGGAATGAGAAATTAGTCGTTGTCAAAACTTCGGTGCAAAGCGTCGATACCTCGTGGAAACCGGTTTATGGCGAGCGGGACGAAATTCCGGAAAGGTACCACGAACTGACCCTTACCTTGCAGGATACCGTGAAAGTAAACGGCCGCGAAAAGGGCAAAATGCAGCTTATCGTACGCGCCTACGACGAAGGCATCGCTTTCCGGTATTTTTTTCCGGAAAGTTCGCGCACCCAAATCATCGAAATCGGACAGGAAGACACGCATTTTCGTCTGCCGCCCAACAGCCGATTCTATGCCACCGATCACGCGCAGGGCAGCTACACGCTAACAACTCCCGAAGCCTGGAAAAAGCGCGCCGAACTACCCCTAACCATCCAACTCGACAACGGTCTTTGGGCCAGCATCCTGCACGCTGGGGCCACGGATTTCCCGCGTATGCGGCTGGAAACAAGAAATGGAGAACTGGTGAGTACCCTCTACGGTGAGACGGTAGGCACCTCCCCCTTTGGTACCCCCTGGCGGGTGGTCATGGTTGTAGAAAAACCAACCAAGTTGCTGGAAAATAACTTTTTAATCCTGAATTTGAATCCACCGAGTCAGATTAAAAACACAGAGTGGATCAGACCCGGAAAAGTGATGCGGGAAGTAACCCTTTCCACGGCTGGCGCCCGTAAACTGGTAGACTTTGCCGTGGAGCAGAATCTGGATTTTATTCATTTTGATGCGGGGTGGTACGGCCATGAGTACGAAGCCGCTTCCGATGCCAGTCGGGTCAGTGTCGATCCGCTCCGCAACCCCGTCAACGATCTGGATTTGCAGGGAATCATCCGCTATGCCAAAGAAAAAGGCAAAGGTGTGATTCTTTACGTCAATCATCGCGCACTCGAAACTCAACTGGATTCAATCTTCCCATTGTATCAGCAATGGGGGGTGGCGGGCGTGAAGTTCGGCTTTGTCCACACCGGCTCGCACTACTGGACTGCCTGGATGCACGAAGCAGTAAAGAAAGCCGCCCGATACCACCTGATGGTCGACATCCACGACGAGTACATGCCCACCGGATTCAGCCGCACCTACCCCAACCTCATGACGCAGGAGGGGGTACGCGGCAACGAAGAGTTTCCCGATGCCACCCACAATACCGTGCTCCCCTTCACCCGTTTTCTGGCCGGGGCCGCCGACTACACCTACTGTTTCAACGAACCCCGGTTAAAGAATTCTAAGGCACACCAGTTGGCGCTCTCCATCATCAATTACAGTCCGTGGCAGTACCTCTACTGGTACGGCAAGCCGGAAACTTACCCCAACCGCGCAGAAATAGAACTCTGGAAGTACCTCCCTACCACCTGGAACGAAACCAGGGTACCCCAAGGCCTGCCCGGCGAGCACATCATCGTAGCCCGGCGGAGTAAAAACGAATGGTACGTGGGGGCCATCACCAACAATGAAGCCCGGAAAACCTCCGTGTCCTTTGATTTCTTGCCGAAAGGAAAAAAATATACGGCTGATATCTACGAGGACGACGGACAGGGTAGTATTCGGAAGACTACAAAATCAGTACAGGCTACCGATACAATTGACTTTTCTTTGCTTCCCAGAGGCGGGGTGGCGGTGCGGGTACGGGAGTAGGTGGGTAAAAAATGGACCTCCCCTACTTTGGATGGGTAGCATAACTCTGTACATCCCGACTCCTATGAAAAAAACCACCTCCCTATCTACCTTACTTCTGGTGATCTCCCTGACTGCCTTCGGCCAGAACACCCTCACCCCAGCCGAAAAAAAGGACGGCTGGAAACTTCTCTTCGACGGCAAAACCACCACGGGTTGGCGCGGAGCATTTGCCCCTGACTTTCCCAAACAGGGCTGGGTAGTGCGTGACGGTGAAATTCGGGGTGAGTTAGCGGAGGGCAAGGATCGGTCGGGCGTGGGCGACCTGGTGACGACCAAAATCTACCGCAACTTCGAGCTGGTGTTCGACTGGAAGTTGGGCGATCAGGCCAATAGTGGCGTAAAGTACTTCGTCACGGACGAAGGCAAGCCCATGGAGGGCGTGCAACCCGGCTATGAGTACCAAATGATCGACGACGCCAACTACGTCTACAACGATAAGCATCTGCCCGCTGATCTTAAAACGGGTTCGCTCTACGACGTCATCCCCGCCAATAAGCCCGATGCCGCTATGAATAGATGGCATACCTCCAAAATCGTGGTGCGGCAGCCCGTAATTGAGCATTGGCTGGATGGTAAAAAGATCATGGAAACCGACCGCACCAGCCAGGCTTTCAAGGCGGGTTTTGAGGATAGTAAATTTATTAAATTTCCAAGGTACCCTACCATCCAGGAGGGTCACATTCAATTGCAGGATCACGGCCACAGTGTGGCATTCCGGAATATCAAAATCAAAGAATTGCCATGAAACGCAGGGACTTTATTAAAAATACTGCTATTACCACGGCGGCATGTGGTATTCCAACCCTTGTACCTGCTTCGGTGTTCGGAAAAAAGGCCCCTTCCAATCGCATTACCGTCGGTATGATCGGACTCGGGCGACAGGGAAGCAGCAATAATCTGGTAGGGTCTTCTCTGGAAAAACAGGGACTGGGCCGTATGCCGGGTTTTCTGGATATCCCCGGTGTGCAGGTAGTGTCCGTCTGCGATGTGGATGCGTGGCGGCGGGAGGAAGCCCGCAAAGTGGTGGATGTTCACTATACCAAAACCTCCGGTCAGGAGTCGTACAAAGGCTGTACATCCAGTGGTGATTTTAGGGAATTGATTAGCGACAAAAGCATCGATACCCTGATGATCTCCACCCCCGACCATTGGCACGTGTGCATGGGGATGTTGGCCGCTCAGGCGGGAAAACCATTCGCCATTGAAAAGCCCCTTAGTCTGAGCGTACACCAGGGTAGGTTATTGGCCGATGCCGTCAAAAAAGCTGGTATCATTGCCCGTACCGACAGCGAATTCCGCTCGCTGCCCACCTACCACAAACCCGTGGAACTGATCCGTAACGGCTACATCGGCAAGTTGCAACGCATCGAAATCTCCTTTCCCGCCGACCCTGATCCTGTGGGCCCACAGTCCGATATGCCGGTTCCCAAAGAACTCGACTACGAAATGTGGCTCGGCCCTTCGGCCTACGTACCCTACACCGAAAAGCGCGTACATAATCGGCAGGATCTCAAATCGCGCCCCAACTGGATGCGCCTGAATACCTACGCCCAGGGGATGATCTCCAACTGGGGGGCGCACTATTTCGATATAGCCCAGTGGGCCAACAACGCCGAGTACTCCGGCCCCGTGGAGGTATCGGGCAAGGGCTA
>JBBRDE010000043.1:0-25042 GCA_038204185.1 Cytophagales bacterium | reverse complement strand
TCATTGGGCTTGCTATCACCGGGCCTATAGTGGGGGTAGGTAGGCATGGTCACTACCCACAGGCGGCCCTTGTTGTCGAAGGTCATCTGTACGGGGTTGGCCAGGTCGGGGAATTCCTTTTCCGAAGCAAACAGTTCAATTTTATAGCCGGGTGGTGTTTTTAGCTTATCCAGCGCCTCCTGTCCGTATAGGTAGGTAAGACTCCCGTTGGCTTCGGGATTGAAATTGGTTTTAACCGGAGGAAGCGTTGGCGTGCGCCGGTCAGCAGCGGGAAGGCTGAAATTCTGGTTCTCGAAGTTACTGGCCGTTACCCACACCATCGTGTCCCGATTGGCGGTCATCTGCCGGATCTTCTCGATCTCGTGGGGGTAGTTGTCAGGACCGAAGGGGTTGTAGCGGCGTCCCCAGGCGTGTACCCCGTTGGGTATTTTGTAGTCGTTGTGCCAAAACCAGTTCTTGTCCATCACGGCTTTGTAGACCGCCGCCCGGTTTACACCTGACTTCTCCCTTTCTTTCCCAAAAAGCTGATCGGCCAACAGTGTCCCTAATTTTTTGTACCCTTCGTCATTCAGCTGCGAACCATCGATGGTGAGGGGATCGGCGCTTTCAGCGTACCATTTTTTGGAAGGGGTGAAGGCGTCTACGAAGAGTACATCATTCTTGTCGGCTACTTCTTTGATGGCTTTGGTGTACATCGCCAGATTGACGTTTTCCTTCTGACCATTAGGTACATCCTTTATATTGGAAATATCTTCAAAAGCAATTGGCGACACCAGCGCCAACTGGGGGGCGGATTGGCCGTTATAACGCTGGGCTTTTGAATGCTTTACAAAAGCATCCAGCTCGGCCTTGAAGTTTTCCAATCCGGCGACGCCCTGAAAGGACTCGCTGAATCCGAAGAAACCCACCACAATGTCGGCTTTCAGACGGGCTAGCCACTCATCGTCGGTAGGGAAGAAGCCTTCACTCGCCGACGGATTGGCCAATTCGGTCTGGAACTTCTCGGCTCCCGGGAACGCCCAGGGGTTATTGCGCGCCGAACGGGGGCGGAAGCCGGGCGTATCGCCGGGGTCGCACATGTTGCGGACAAACAGCTGGCTTTCGGGATAGCGCACGTGCAGCTCCGTTTCGAAGTGATCGTAGTTGATCATACGCGAACCGAGGTTGCCGCCCACCAGAAAAATGCGGGAGCCCTGTTCGATTTTTAGCGGGTCGGTTTGAATAAATTTGAAGGCACTGAACAGTAGGAGAGCCAGAGTAAAAATAGCAAGGAGGCCTCCAAGACCTTTTCTAACAGGTTTTGACATGATGGTAGTACTTGTTTGTATTTCTTAAATGGACGCTATTTATAAAGATGACACCTTACTATAAAGCAGATCGTTGACCCCTTATACCCCAAAAGCATCCTGAGAAGATGCTTTTGGGGTGATTTTTTAAATTATTTAAAAAAAAAAGGATTAATAACCGGGGTTCTGTTTGAGTTTAATGTTATTTCTGATTTCGGCTGTTGGGATGGGGAACAGTAGCTCGCGAGCCTGCAGGACCGGCCCGTAAGAAAACTTGTGTCCCACGAAGTCTTCGAATTTTTTGGTACTTACGTTGAAGGCCTTCCTGAGCCGGGCCATGTCGTACCAGGTCTTGTTCTCGAAACTCAGCTCGTACCAGCGCTCTTTCAGGACCGCCTCGCGGAACTGCTCCTTAGTAAGCCCGCTTAATGCGGGCAGATTGGCGCGTTGGCGGATTTTGTTGAGCGCGTCGTAGGCGGCCGGGGTGGGACCTCCCGCTTCGTTGGCCGCCTCGGCGTAGGTCAGCAGCACTTCGGCGTAACGGAGTACACTCCAGTTGAGGTTGCTGCTGGTGGTACTGAGCTGTGCCTCGGTGTCGAAAAGCTTGTAAATGTAGTAGCCCCCCAGGTCGCGGGTCTGAGTGCGATCCTTGCGCAGGGAGAAATTGCGGTAGTAGAACTGCTTCTCATCGGCCCGCTTGTCGCCTTTGGCGTAGGACTCCACAAACTCCTTATTGGCAAATATGGCCCCCGTCTCGTCGGTATAGGCCGAGATGCCCTGGTTGTAGGGGATAATCGAGCTCTGCCAGTTGGAGGGCAGCACGAAGGCCGCATACTGCACCATGAAGATGTTCTCGCCCTTGTTTTTCTGGCTGGGATTGTGCAGGTCGTCGTAGCTTGCAAAAAGGCTGTATTTACCCGAATCGACCACCTCCTTGGCCTTATCGGCGGCCTTCTGATAGTACTCCTTCTTCTGCAGAGGGTAGCCGGCCATGGTCAGGTACACACTGGCCAGTAAGGATTTGACCGCTCCCAGGCTGACCCTGCCCGACGCGTCGGTGTAGGGCAATCCCGATGCTTCGGCTTCGATCAGGTCGGCTTCGATCAGTTTGTATACCTGGTCGGGCGTGGCCTGGTCGGGATAGAGTTCGGGCGATTTGAGGTTGATCGGCTCGGTGGTCAGGGGGATGTTACCGAATATCCGGACCAGGTCGTAGTAGTACAGCGCCCGCAGAAACCGGGCTTCGCCCAGGTACTTCTTCTTGGTCACTTCGTTCATGGGGATGTCGGGGATCTTGGCAATGGCCAGGTTGGCGTTGGCAATGCCCCGGAAGTTGTTGGTCCAGTAGGTGGCCCCGTAGCCGTTGTCGGAATTGTTGACCAAGTTGCGGACAAAGATGCTGTTCTGGGCCTGGCCCAGCTCCGTGTTGGCCAGGCCGGTTCCGAATTCGAGCATCATCCAGGGGGCCCCGCCGAAGCCGCCTCCCAGCGTGCCCCTGAGGCTCTCGTAGATGGAGTTCACCACGCTCTCGGCGTGCTCGGGCTTGGTGAAGTAGTTTTCCAGGGTGAAGTTGGACTTGTCGGGCTCTTGCAGGAAGTCCGAGCAACTCGATCCGAAAAACACCAGGGTGCCGCTGAGGACCAGTTTGGTGATAGTTTTATTGAATTTCATAAGCGAAAGTTTTTAAGGGGTTAAAGACCGATGTTTATTCCTACCATGAAGACCCGAGGCTTGGGGTATGCGTACAAGTCTACGCCCTGATCAAAAGCAGCCCCCGAGGTAGATACTTCGGGATCATAACCCTGGAACTTGGTGCTCAGGAAGAAATTCTGCGCTGATACGAACGCTCGTAGCCTGCTTAGGTGCAATTTTTCGATGAGGGCATTGGGGAACCGGTAGGCCAACAGGAGATTACGACCCCGCAGGAACGAGCCATCCTGCACGCGGTAGGTGTCGTTATTAGTATTGTAACCAGCCGATACGGGACGAAGCTGCGCCAGGGGAGTGTCCTGGTTTTCGGGAGTCCAGCCGTTCAGCACCGTCTTGAAGCTGTTGGCAATGCCCACGCGGTCTTCGGCGGAGTGCTTACTGCGGAACAACACGTCGTTGCCGTACATGAATTGCAGATCCACAGTCAGATCAAAGTTTCCGTAGCTAAACGTGTTGAGGAACGTACCGAAGCCATCGGGGATACCTTTTCCAATCACCACCCGATCGTTGTCGTTAATACGACCGTCGTTGTTGGTATCCTGGTACTTAATGTCGCCCGGTTTTTTTAGGTACTTGGCGGCCTCCGATTCCTCATCGGTGTTCCAGGTTCCCAGGTGCACGAAGCCAAAGAAGGAACCTACCGGCTCACCCTCCCGAATAATGGTAGAACCCGTGAAAATATCAGCGCCGCCCGTCAGGGATTTGACCCGGTTGCGGTTGATGGAAATGTTGAACGTGGAGTTCCAGTTGAATTTCGGAGTGGCAATGTTGACAGTATTAATGGCAAATTCAACGCCCTGATTCACCATGCTGCCGATATTCTGGCTGACGGTGGTAAAACCACTGCTGGATGGGACCGGGGCACTCAGCAGCATATTGGTGGTGAGTTTCTGGTACACGTCGGCCTCCAGCGTGATGCGGTTATTGAAAAGGCCCAATTCTACCCCGGCATCGGTTTGTAAGGTTTTCTCCCAACGCAGGTCAGGGTTGGCCAGACGATTGACGCCGATGCCGATTTGACGCACGTTGTTGAAAATCACCGAGTAGTTGCCCAATCCCGCGAGCGATTGGTAGGCAGTGATTTCAGAGTTTCCGGTGGAACCGATGCTGGTCCGTACTTTGAGGTTCGATACCACGGGGATACTCTTCATAAAGTCCTCCTCGGTAACCCGCCAGGCCAAAGCCGCCGAAGGAAACAGGGCGTACTGATTGGCGGAGCCAAATTTGGAGGAACCGTCAATCCGGCCGGTGAACGTCAGCAGGTATTTGTCCTTCAAACCGTAGTTGAAGCGGCCGAAGTAGGAGTTTAATCCGTAGGCGCTGGTACTGGAAGATGGGGCCACTGCTACGGCACCCGCGCCCAGGTTGTTAAACTGGAAGTAATCATCCTGAAAGCGCTGAGACTGCGCCTGTGAAGTGAACCGGTCCACGTGCTGCCAGGCTACCCCCAACAAAGCGTTGAAGGAGTGAATGTTGGCAATTTTGGTATTGTAGGTAAGGTAGTTTTCAAACTGCCAGGAGTTGTGGCGTGCGTTGTTGATAGACGCATCGCCGCCCTGATTGCGGGAAATATAGTTGAGCGTGCGTCCCCCGTAGTAATCGATCCGCTGATTGATAATGTTGGTGCCCAGCGTGGTGCGCAATTCCAGTCCCTTAGCCAGATTAATGTTGGAATACACACTCCCCAGCATCGTCTGGGTTTTAACCAGGTAGATGCGCTCAGTCACAACCTGAATAGGACTGCCACCGCCTTCCATGCCGGGATAGTCCTCATTGCTTCCCCAGCGGCCGTCGGGGTACTTCACCGGAACAATGGGGATCTCCTCAAGTACCTGACGCATGGGGATGATACCGCCACCACCCAGGGGATCCACCTGGTTTTCATTTTGGTCGTTGTAACCCATCGAACCCCCTACTTTGAGCCATTTTTTGATCTGGCTATCCATCACGAAACGACCCGAATACCGTTTGAGCCAAGACTCCCTCATCAGTCCCTCCTCGTTGCGATAGCCCATGTAGAGACCGTAACTTTCTTTGCCATTGCCTCCGGCAAAGGAGAGCTGATGGTTCTGGGTTTTGGCCTGGCGAAAAGCCTCATCCTGCCAGTCGGTATCGTACAACGGTTTGCCGCTGGCGTCGAATAGCAGCGGATTGGTGCGTTTGGTTTTGGGGTCGGTGAATTTACCTCCGGCCCAGCCCACCGGATCGTACTTCTTGGCGTTCTGGTAGGCAATGTCCTCTGCCCGCAGAAACTCTTCCGAGTTGAGCAAAGGAATTTTCTTAGGCAACACGCCCACGCTGAATTCTGTATCGTAGTTGACGCTGCCACCACCCGTGTTCCCACGCTTGGTGGTTACGAGAATAACCCCGTTGGCACCCCGTGCTCCATAAATGGCCGTGGCCGAGGCATCTTTCAGTACTTCAACAGAAGCAATGTCGTTGGGATTAATGAAGTCGATGGGCGTGCTGCCGTTGGCCAGATCAGTGGCGTTGAGAATTACTCCATCAATCACGTAAAGCGGGTTATTGGCTACGCTCACGGAGGTATTTCCCCGGATACGGATGTTAGCGCGTCCGCCCGGCCGCCCGGAGTTTGTTGAGACGTTTACGCCCGTGATGCGACCGCTCAGCGCCTGATTCAGCGAAGCCACGGGGCGTTCCCGAAGCGTCTCGCCTTTCACAGTGCCTACCGCCCCTGTGAGGTCCGACTTTCTCTGAACGCCATAGCCTACTACCACTACCTCATCCAGTGATTTGTTATCCACAGTCATTTTTATTTCAAGCTGAGTCTGGTTCCCTACCTGGATTTCCTGGGTCATATACCCCACAAAACTGAGTACCAGGGTAGGGTTCGTTTCGGGGACATCCAACTCGAAGGTACCCTCTCCGTTGGTGGTCGTACCACGCGTGGTGCCTTTCACCACTACGCTTACGCCCGGAAGACCCGCGTTGTTTTCGTCGGTAACCCTACCCCGGAGGAGCCGCTTGGGTGATTCGGCAGTTGGCTCCTGTGCCGCTCCAGAGACTTGCAATGAGGTACTTGGATTGCGCTCGGTGGGAGGCGGAGTCCCGGAACGGGCCTCGATACGGGCTTTGGTTTCCTCAGTGGGTAGCTTTTCTACCGGGCTGGTAATGACGAAGGTGTTTTTCCGGATTTTCTTAACTTTCAGATTAGCTGTCCGTAGTAAGTTTTCCAGGTTGCTTTCGACGGTTAAGGAAAAATCGACGGCGCGGGGAGACACCGTATGGCTCGCTACGAGGCGATCTTCAAAGACAATCTCAACGCCGTAGTGCTCCTGCAACTGTAATAACAGTGTTTTGAGCTGAACCGCCGTGGGGGCAAGGGTGGCCGGCTTGGGTTGCTGGACAAAGGCCAGGGTTTGAGACAAGGCTACCCCGGACCACTGAGTGGCCATCAGGAAACCCAAGCCCAAAGTTCGGATTAGGAAGAAATTTTTACGCATAAGATACAGGTAAGTAGTTAAGTGAAGAAATAGTGCCGAAAGTGTTGCAGGCGAGACAGACGATTTGTTTTTGCATAGGTTGAGGATAGGTTAAAGAAGTTTGGGTTTGGTTTCCTGACTGCGCAATACGATGCTGTCCCCCTGCCTTTTGATTTGCAGATTCAGCACTTCGCGTAGCACATCCAAAATATCGTCGGCCGTTTGGGCCTTGAAGTTCCCCGAAATGGTCCGGGCCGCAACTTCGTCACTGCCTGGTCGGATTACGAGCCCGAAGTTCTCTGTCAGCAGGTCGCAGATTTCCCGCACCGAAGTGTCATCAAACACAAAGCGTTGCTCTTTCCAGGCAGCCTGCAACTCGGGCTTTTCGACCTGTGTCAGGCGCATATCCCCCTCGGGGCTCAGCGTAACCAATTCGCCGGGTTTCATCAGCAGATTTTTCTTTTGGGTACCCTGCTTGTAGTCAAACCGGATCTGGCCATCGTTTAGCGCCACCCGGGTACCCCTCGAACGGGCAAAAACCGTAAATTCGGTACCCAGCACCTCAACCTGACATTGTTCTGAGGTTTTAACCACAAACCGTTGGTGGGTAGGCGTGTGTCGCACCGAGAATTCCGCTTCACCTTTGAGCCGCACCTCCCGGATTCCGGTATCGAAACCAAAGCGGGGCACAGAAAGCATTGAGTTGGCATTGAGCGTTACACGGCTGCCATCATTCAATACAAAAGAGCTCGTTTGTCCGTATTCGGTTTCATAGGTTTTGTAGAGGATGGGCTCGCGAAGCAACCAGGCACTGAGGCTTAACAGGACCGTAACAGTGGCCGCTATACGCCAATTGAGCCACGCCAGGCGTAGTCTTTTGGGGCTTACCTTCCCTGTTTCAGGGGTACCTGTTTGCTGGAAATCGATTCGTTCCAACAGGGCGCAATAGGCGGCTTCTGAATCGGGTAGATACTGGGGAGACTGCATTTCCCATTCCAGCAGCCACTGATGGAATAGTTCGGTATCGTCAGCTTTTTTCAGCCACTCTTCCACGGCCTGCCTCTCGAGGGGTGTGGCCCGGTTGGCCAGGTACTGAAAGAGGATCGGTTTATTGATCGTTTGTTCCATATGTAATTTTTTTAAGGTCGAGGTGGACGATGATTCGGGGCGGGTAATTAGCGGATCAGCAGTAAAGCAAGAATCAGCATCCATTCGCCCTGAAGCGCTGTCCGCAGTAAGCGCAGCGCTTTAGAAATATGTACCTCGACGGTTTTGGGAGAAATATGCAGTTCGTCGGCGATTTCGTGGTATTTTTTGTTTTCAAAACGACTCAGCAGGAAAGCCCGCTGGCACTGGGTAGGTAGCTGCGCGATGGCTTCATTTACTTTCAGAAAAAGATTGTTGTATTGAATTTCGGCGTCGGGGCTGAGCGCCTGCGGATCGGCTTGGTTCTCAAAGGAAGCGTCCAGCGGGCAGGTACGGCCAAACTCGCGGCGCAGGTAGGTGAACGCTTCGTTGCGCACCGACCGGAACAGATAGCTGATGTATGAGGTCGTGATGCGCTGGTAGGCGTGCGTTTTATAAAACTGCAAGAACACTTCACTGACCATGTCCTCGGCGATCTGCCGTGAATACACAAAGCGCACGGCGTGACTGCACAGGGGAGCGTGGTACTTTCGGAACAGCAGTTCCAGCCCCTGACGGGGATCCTGCTCGAAAGCCTTGCGCAGAAATAATTCAGCATCAAGTTGCCGGGACCGAGCCACCGGAGGGTGGAGGAAAACAGGTTGGTCGGGTTTCGTGGACTCGGGAAAAGATTGTGGCATATGGGACAGGAATAGTCATTCGATACTAAGACTCATAAGTTCCGATTTTCCCCTAGTTATTTGTATAAAAAAAAGAAAAAAATGTAATGGATACGATTGTAAATTAGAAAAGCCTCCCTTCCCGGTCAGAAAAGGAGGTTTTTTGATAAAAATTATTCCGCATAATGATTTCTGGCAGCTACTTCACAAATTCCCAGCCAGGCACGTGCGAGGGTCTGTGCTCCTTTTTAATAACTGCTTGTAAGTGTACCTGGGCATACAAGTAATACAAAGGAAAAAGCCACCACTTCCTACAGGGGAAATGATGGCTTTCTGGAAGTATATTTAATCCGGAAACAAAAATCAGGCTGATCCGGGTAACTAGTAGGACAGATTTACTTCTGTTTCAACACACGTTGGCTAACTGTCCCTTTTTCGGTCTCTACTCCAAGAATGTAAAGGCCAAATGGCAAAGTAGAAACATTGGCTTTCAGATTACCTATACCATCTATTGGCTGCAGAGTCCATTCGCCCTGAGGTCTTCCCTGTAAATCGTACAAGCCTACCTTAACCGGCGCTGATATGCCCCGGACTTCAAGCTGAAG
The DNA here is from genome assembly GCA_038204185.1 of Cytophagales bacterium. Classification (GTDB taxonomy): domain Bacteria; phylum Bacteroidota; class Bacteroidia; order Cytophagales; family Spirosomataceae; genus Salmonirosea. Next base: position 16,193 of record JBBRDE010000043.1, on the reverse strand, counting down.
CACATCCTGAATTGGGTTGGGAACTACTATTACCTGTATTCCCTCAATAGAGTTTTCGTTGGCAACAATTCCCTGACGAGCGTTGGCCAGGTTACAGTTACCATCCAGATTTACAATAAAACTGACCGACTTACCATCTGCATCTGTCACCGTCAACCGAAGCATATAGTTGGCTAACCCGTTGAGATTTCCATTGCTGCTATTCAAGAGTAAGGTAGGGCCGTTTGGTATAAAACTGATCTTTCCGATGGTTTCTCCCTGCGGTCCGATGGGCTTGAAGTTTTTCTCTACATTTGAAGCTGTATACGCCCAATTATATGTAAAGGGAGCTCTTCCGCCACTAAGTACCAGGGTTACAGGTATTGAGACAGCATTCTGAGCCGGTGGAGTTGATTTTATACAGACAGAGGAAGAGCCTGAAAGAACGAGTTGTCCGGGCAGATTGACAGTTACACTCGCAGTTGCTGTATTAGAACAGGTATTCAGGTCGGTAACCGTTACAGAATAGTTGTTAATGCCCAGCGGTGGAGTGACTGTAATTGCCTGAGTTGTCTCCGTCGTACTCCAAAGATAACTTACCCCTGCACTTGCAGTTAAGGTAACACTCTCTCCGGTAAGGATAGTGGAAGAAGCAGGAGTAATACTAACTACGGGTTTTGGATTTACTGTAAGGATAGTCGTATTAGTACTGGTAAGATTGTTAGCATCCGTTACAGTTACTGTGATCGTCTGACTTCCGGCCGGCAAATTACTGGCAGTAGCTGTGGCAGTATTCGTATTCGTGATACTGCCGCCGGTAGTTTGCCAGGTGTACGTAAATGGAGCCGACCCACCGTTAAAAGTGGCAACCAGACTGCTGCTGCCTCCTTCGCAGAGTATAGCAGGAGTGGGTGCGATGGCTAGATCAGTTATCGAAGATGCCAGCACGGCATTATCTGCTTGGATAAAGCCAGCTCCAGTGCGGAAATCAAAGCCGACGTCAAATCCAAGTGTCAGCGGATCGTCCATATCCAGGGCAGTTTTTTGCATGATAGATAGGATGCCATTCCGGCTAAGATTGTTCCCTGAGCGTTCTTTCATCAAAGCTGCCACGCCCGCACTATGGGGAGCGGAGGCAGACGTACCAAAGAAGTTAGGAAAACCGTCAGGTTCGTAATCATTGCCAAAAAAGGTATTGTTTCCCCCGTCAGCAGCGGTAATTTCGGGCTTCTGGCGAATGATACCGCCATTCGGTATCCGATCCCCGCTTATTGTGAGGAGCGTGGGAGTACCACCGGCTGAGGAGAAGCTCTCAATGATTGCGGTGGTTAGGGCTGGATTATAGGCTGGCGTATTAAAATAAGGCGCGGCTCCTACACTGATGGCCCCGGCGGCATTGGCATGCCCGTAGGAAGCTGAGCTTTTGGTATCATACTCCACCACGATATTACGACTGCCGAAATTCACCCATTTTATGATACCAGGATCGGGCCCGGCATATTTGGTAATCGCTATTTCAATATTAACAGGAGAAGCACCATTGTTAGTGAGACCTATACCTTCAAAAGGGTCACCAGTGGCCAGGTTATCAGCAGTTGAAGAGAAGGAGGTGCGTAATATGTTGTTAACATAAACGAGTATATCCAGGTCCGTCTGAGCGCCCGCTGATCCTGTCACTGAGCGAAAGGGATCATCCCATTGCAAAAACAATCGTAGCGTAGATAGACCAGGAATGGTAATGGTCTGACGAATATCGCCCCCCCCGAAGTTGTGTGCTTCACCGTAGCCTGGAATTATCTGGCCCGAGTTAACAAAACCGGCCTGATACGATGACCGGGCCTGATTGCCCGCCGAGGAAAAGTACGTTACCTGATTGTTATTTACGACTTCATCCACCGCCTGGGCGACAATTCCGTCCATAAAAAACGGTTCGGCAAAATAGATTACATCGTCCACAATGATATTGCAGCCGGCAGCGGCAAGGGCCTTGATCCCATTGGCAAAACCAACCTGTCCACCAAAGGCGGTATTGAATGCAATGGCCGCTCCCGGGGCTACATCGTGCACAATTTCGGCCATGGCCCGGCCTTCATCGGTCGGATTGTTTAATGAATAATCAGCCAATACCTGCACACCCGCAGCGGGTAAGTCGCCCGAAGCGACCCCGGCGGCGGCTCCCCCTCTGAAATTGTATGAGTCAGAAAGTACCCCCACTTTTGATCCTGCGCCCGTGACGTTATAAGTTTGCCGGGCTATATCCGATCTGAGGGCCCGATCACCCTGGGATGTTACGGAACCGGCATTGGTGGCCGGTTTTACGAAGGGGCGGGCGTATCCCAATTCGGAAACGTTTGCTAACTCTTCCAGTTTGTCAATGGGCATATATCCAAATACCATTCCCTTGTGTGCCTTGCCATCCCGTAGACCCAGGCGTTCCAAAGCTTTGAGCAAGGCCTGACCGTTCATATTAGATGCTACAGCTTCAATCGCGATTGCACCATCAACAATCACATAATCTTCCACCACTTCCAGCCCGTCAACGGATGTTTCGGGTACCACTCCTTTGTTTTTGCTAACTTTTTGTAGGGCGGGGGTAAGTTTAGCTGCTTTGGCTTCTGCCTTGGCGGCTCTGACTTCCTCACTTCTTGGACTTTGGGCATAACCCATGAAAGAGACACTACAGAGTGTCAAAATGGCAAGGATCCATGTCCTGCTGCGGGGTAAAAGTTTACACATAATAGGGGTAGTTGTAAGGATGAAATGAATTATTTCCAACAACATTCAGGGAAGAACTTAGAAGGAAATGTAATCCTTGTCTTTTGTAGATTGGATACTACGTTCGTTAATTAACAACGAGTAGCCATATTTTTGAAGAGAGGGTTTACAACTTTCTAGCCAACCAGAAAATGTTGGATTAAATTTACAAGAAAAATCCAGTTTTTTTTAAAAAATCTGATATTTTCCCAAATTTTTTTTCAGTATTTATCAATTCCATTTTGTACTGGTGCAATACTACTTCGCTAACTCGGGCGTGATCATATCTCCGGTGTCGTGGCGGGGATCCTGCTCAAAAGCCTTGCGAAGAAATAATTCAGCTGTCGGCTCTGAAGCGCTGGGGAACAGAGGAAAGCAGCTTGTTCGGGCTTGTTGGATTCGGGAAAAGAATTTGGCATATGGGACAATAATAGTCATTCGCACTATGACATCATAAGTTCCGATTTTCCCCTAGTCATTTGTATAAAAAAAAGAAAAAAATGTAATGGACACGATTGTAAATTAGAAAAACCTCCCTTCCCGGTCAGAAAAGGAGGTTTTTTGATAAAAAATTATTCCGCATATTATTCCACATAATGATTTCTGGCAGCTACTTCACAAACTCCCAGCCCGGCACGTGGGAAGGTCGGTGCTCCTGTTTGACGATCTGATCAAAACGCGCCAGAAGGGCGGGATGTTGGACGGCCAGGTCGGTGGTTTCGCTCTCGTCTTTTTCAAGGTCGTAGAGTTCCCAGCGGGCTTGCGGGTTCTTCTTCATGTCTACCTTTACACCCTTCCATTTGCCCAGCCGGATGGCCAGTTGACCGCCTTTTTCGGCGTACTCCCAGTAGAGGTACTCGTGCTTTTTTTGAGCCTTGCTATTGCCCAGCAGGGTAGGCAGGAAAGATAGTCCGTCGCTGGGTACGGGGGGGGCTTTTACCATATCGACCAGGGTAGCCAGCACGTCGTAGTGCGCCGCCACCAAATTGGTGACGCTGCCCGGCTTGATTTTGCCCGGCCAGCGGGCCACCATCGGCATCCGGATTCCGCCCTCGTAAACGTCCATTTTAAGACCCCGGTAGGGGCCAACGCTTTCGAAGAATTTGGCATCCGTACCCCCATTGAAGGTAGTGCCATTATCGGAGGTGAAGATCACAAGCGTGTTTTCATCCAGCCCCAACTCTTTCAATAACTTCATCACTTCGCCCACTTTGGTATCCATGTAGGTAATGATGGCGGCGTAGGTAGCACGGGGGTAAGGGGTAGAGGCATAGCCCTGACTGCCGTAGTAGGGTGTTTCCGGAAATAGCCCTTTGTATTCGTTCACGGCAGCATCAGGAGCCTGCAGCGATACGTGCGGAATAGTGAAGGGTAGGTAAAGGAAGAAAGGACGATCCTTGTTTTCCCGCACGAAGTTCAGGGCTTTATCGGCCATTTTATCGATGGCGTAGTCATTCCCCTTGTAATAGGCAAAGTCGGCAGCCGTAGCAGTTTTTGGGTCAAGGCGGCGGTGGACGTCGATTACGGGATTGTTGAGCGTATCCCACTTTCCGTTTTCCCAGAGGTGGGTGGGGTAGTAGTTGTGCGCCTGTTTTTGATCGTAGTACCCGTAGAAGTAGTCGAAGCCCTGCTTGTTGGGGCTACCCGTACTGTATCCCATGCCCAAGCCCCACTTGCCGATGGCGGCGGTTTTGTAGCCCTGCTGTTGCAAAATGGTGCCGATGGTGACGGTATTGGCGGGCAGCGGCATTTGGCCGCGCTCGGTGGAATCCGGGAAGCCGCCCAACTCATAGTTGCCGCGGATATAGGAGTGTCCCGCATGAGTGCCTGTGAGCAACTGGCAGCGCGACGGTGCACACACGGGGGTACTGGTGTAATAGTCGGTGAACTTGATACCCTCTTTTCCAATCCGGTCGATGTGGGGAGTGCGGATTTTCTTCTGTCCGTAAATACCCAATTCGGCGTAACCCAGGTCATCGGCGTAGATGTAGACGATGTTAGGTTTCGTGTTTTTCTGGGCAAAACTCTGGGAGAGGCTACCACAAAACAATAGTACACTCAAAAAGCAAATACGCATGAGGGAAAAAAGTTTGAGAAAGAAATTAGGTACTTACATTTTGGCCTGCGCGGAAAGCCCCGCCTCCCGGACATTTTTACCTACCCGTTTGGTAAGGTCGTCGCCCAGGTCCTGCCGGGCTTCTTCGGCTATTTTTTGGAGTTCCGCCACCACCGCCGGGTAAGTAGCCTGTACGTCGTAGCGCTCGCCGGGATCGCGGCGCAAGTCGTAGAGAGCAAGCGGATAGGATGTGTTTTCGGGGGCTTTGCCCGGATAACCATCGTTACCGGGCTGCTGCCCTTCGTACGAGCGTCCCTCGTGGGGAAGCACTAGTTTCCAATCGTCCCGACGAACGGCCTCCAAGTTGTTTCTCCGGTAGTAATAGTAAAATGTTTTACGCGGTGTGGCCTGATTGTCGCCCTTGAACAAGGGGAGGATGTTCACGCCGTCAATTTTGTGGGCGGGGAGTTTGGCGTTAGTGATGGCCGCAAAAGTAGGAAGCAGGTCGATGGTGGAGGCTAGTTGATTGCAGACGGTACCCGCCGGGGCCACGCCCGGCCAGCGCACAATACAGGGTTCGCGCTGTCCGCCTTCGGTGCTGACGCCTTTTCCTTCACGAAATCCACCCGTCGAACCGGCATGGTTTCCGTAGTTGAGCCAGGGGCCGTTGTCGCTGGTAAAAATGACCAGCGTATTGTCATCGATACTATTTTCCTTCAAAGCTTTCAGGATTTCTCCCACCGACCAGTCCAGTTCCATGATTACGTCGCCGTAGGTACCCTGCTTGCTCTTGCCTTTGAAGCGGGGTGAGGCGGCGATGGGCACGTGTGGCATGGAGTGCGGCACATATAAGAAGAAGGGTTCCTTCTTGTGCTTTTTGATAAAATTCACCGCTTTTTCGGTATAGATTCCGGTTAGTTGAGCCTGATCGTCCAGCGTGTTGATGGTGCGCAGAGTATCGTTCCCGCTCAGCAGTGGTAAAAGCGGAAAGGCTTTTTTACGATGATTGTCGTCAGTTACAGGCTTCCCGTCATAGTCAACGGGCCACATGTCGTTGGAATAGGGTAGGCCAAGATATTCATCGAAGCCGTGTTGCAAGGGAAGGAATTCCTTCTTGTCACCCAAATGCCATTTGCCATACATCCCCGTGGCGTAGCCCTGGCTCTTGAGCAATTCGGCCATTGTCATTTCCTGCTGGTTAATTCCTTTATCAGCATTAGGAAATAGCGCACCGGAAATACCGATGCGATTGGGGTAACAGCCCGTCAACAGGGCCGCCCGCGAAGCGCTGCACACGGCCTGGGCCGACATGAAATTTGTGAAACGAATACCCTCACTGGCCATGCGATCCAGGTTGGGGGTCTGGTACCCCGTGGCTCCGTTGACCCCGATGTCCCCGTAGCCCATATCATCCATGAAGATGACGATAATGTTGGGTTTGGCGGTAGGTTTAGGGGACTTCTGAATAGCCATAAGGCCCGCTGCAAGAATGAAACTGAGGAGGAGAGAGGACTTCTTTTTCATATGTTTGGTCATAGTGAAATAAAGCCGGGATGGGTGCACACCCCGGCTTTTGGTTCTAGGGTCAGTGGAAACAAGTTGGTTTTGGACTGAATCTACTAGCCAATAGCTCGCCTCCCGTTTTCTACCAGCCCGGATTCTGCGCAAGGCCGGCGTTGAGATCCAGCTCTTTTTGGGGGATGGGCCACAGGTAGTCGCGGTTGGGCTTGAACACGCGCTCAAAGGCCTGCACCTGAATGGTGCTCACGGCACCTTTATTGAGCCAGGTCATACCGTATACACTGCCCGGCATAACCTTCTCGGCCGTTTTCCATCGCCGGATGTCGAATAGCCGGGTACCTTCAAAAGCCAACTCCACCATCCGCTCACGCCTCACGATATCCCGCAGGGCACTTTGAGAAAGGCCAGTGGCAATAGAAGGAAGCTTTACATCCTGACGACCATTGCGCACCTTATTGATGGCATCGTACACGGAATGGTCCAATTGGTTGAGTTCAATTTTGGCTTCCGCATAGGTGAGCAGCACTTCGGCGTAGCGAAGCAGGATAATGTTGATTCCGCTGACGCCCGGTGTAGCGAAATCCTCGTTGTTGATGTATTTCTTGACGACAAAACCCGTGGTCGAGGCGAGGTAGGTGTTGCCCACGGCATCGGTAGTGCCGCTGTTGGGCTCGGGCCGAAAGACAGCCCCGCTGGGCAACGGATCGCCGGAGAGAAACATCGTAAAGCCCATCCGTGGGTCGCGATCCTTGTAGGGATTGCGGGGGTCGTAGCCACTGGCCGCATCAGTGATCGGCAGCCCGTTCTTCATGGTGAAGGCGTCGGATAGGTTTTTGGTGGGTACGAAGGAGTTGTTGGCTGTTTTTTGGCTGTATGGGGCCATTTGGGCAAATACGTTATTGCTCAGTCCCGCGCTGTTGACATATTGCCGATCCAGAATCACTTCGATATTGTTCTCGGCCGCATAGGTAAAGAGTTTTCCGTAGTTAGGATATAGGTCATAGCCCAGCTTCATGACCTCGCTGGCCGCTGAGGCAGCCAGCTGAAACCGACCTGCATACAAGTTGGCGCGGGCCAGCATAGCCAGCGCAGCTCCTTTCGTGATGCGGCCTTTATCGGCAGCCGGGTAGGTGGCGGGCAACGCCGCTGCCGCTGCGGTGAACTCGGAAGTAGCAAAATCCCATACTTTCGCAATATCGTCGCGCTTGAGTTGCTTGGCTTCGTCGGTACTCAGGGTTTTGGTTACAATAGGTACCCCCCCATACAAAACCGCCAGATTGACGTAGTGGTAGGCCCGTAAGAACCGCATTTCACCTTTCAGACGGTCGATTAGGGTCGTATTGGTAGTGGTTACGCGGTCCACATTTTCCAGAAAATCATTGACCGTAGCAATGCCGGCATAGGCGTTGGTCCATTCGTCGGTCACGCGGGAGTTGGAAGCATCGTAAGAGCCACTTTCGATAAACGAGTTGACGTTGAACACCTGGTTGGTATGGCCAATATCGGACACCCCGTCGAGGGCAAAGGTGTTGAGCCCCGCCAGGTAGGTGTAGGCGGCATTGGTCGCCAGCACGGCATCGGTTTCAGTTTTCCAGAAGATGGCGGTCGAAATCCGGTCGTTGGGTACCGGATTCAGTAAGTCTTCCTTGCAGGACAGCAACAGTGAAGTGAGCAGCGCTATGGCCAGAAGGTTTTTGGATTTAAGTAGGCAGTTCATATCGGTTTTGTCTTAAATCGAATAAATTAAAATTGCAGGTTCACGCCAATGGTTTTTAGCGCGGTTTGGGGATAATACACCGCCCGGCCCGATTCTACCTCGGGGTCCAGGTTCCACTCGTTCAGCTTCGAAAAAGTGAATACATTGGAAGCCGACACGTACACACTGGCGCGCTGCACCCAGAATTTCTTGCTTAACGTCGTAGGGATATTATATACCAGCTGTATATTCTTGAGCCGCAAGTACGATCCGTCAATCATCAGCCGATCGGTGGTGGCCTGGTTCCGCAAGTCCAGCTTAGTGGGGCGAGGAAAGCGGGCATCCGTACGCTCAGGCGTCCAATAATTGTCCGTAAAGATATTGCTGGTAAATCCTTCGTAATTGCCTTGTTCGGCCAACGCCCCCGATAAGCGTACATCCACGTCGGCGGTACCCTGGAATAGCAGGTTCAACTGAAAGTTTTTGTAGCCCAGGCCGCTGGTGAGGCTGAATGAGTACTTAGGAAAAGGATTGCCGATCATGGTCATGTCGGCCGTCGTGATGATGCCGTCGCCGTTCTGGTCCACAAACACCACGTCGCCCGGCTTGGCCGAACGCTGGAAGTAGGGGGTAGCATCGGCTTCGGCCTGCGTCTGGACGAGGCCGTTGGTCTGGTAGCCCCAGTGCGCATTGATGGGTAGCCCCTCCTGGATAATGTAACGCGGGTCAATGTCCGAACCTGTGATGTAGGGGCCGGTGCCGTTCAGGCTGTTTACCTTATTTTTATTCATCGAGAAATTGCCCCCTACACTATACGTCAGTCCCCACTTGGCTGCATTCTGGTAGTTGATGCCTAACTCTACACCCTTGTTTTCGACGATCCCGGCGTTTTGCGGACCAGGCAACAAGCCGATGGTAAGCGGAATGGGTAGGTTAAGCAAGATTCCATCCGTTATTTTTTTATAGTAATCGAAGGTAACGGTCATTTTCTTCTGAAACAGCGCGGCATCCAGACCGACGTTGGTCTGGGTGTTGGTTTCCCAGGTTACGGCCGGGTCGATCCGGGTGGACTGACGGTAGCCGGTCACGACGGTTCCACCGAAGGTATAGCTACTGGCCGAAAGCTGCGGGAAAAACAGGTAGGGCGAGATAGCCTGGTTGCCCGTCTGTCCGTACGAAGCCCGTATTTTGAGTTCAGGAATACTGTTCTTCAGCGAACTGAAAAAGTCCTCCTCAGAAATACGCCAGCCTATTGACCCAGAGGGAAAAAAGGCAAACTGTCGCTCGGGGGAGAAGCGTGATGAACCGTCGCGGCGTGCGTTGACTTCCAGCAGGTACTTATTGGCGAAGGTGTAGTTCAATCGGCCAAAGAAGGAGCGAAGTCCGCCTTCCTCGTCGTAGCCCCCGTTGTTTTTGGTGCCATCGTTTATGCCCTGATTGATCGACTGAATGTCGTTGTTGTAAAACTGCTGCCGGAAGGCATTCAGGCCGAAATACTGGTAATAGTATTCTTGATACCCGCCCATGATACTGAAATCGTGATTGCCCCAGGTATGACGGTAGGTGAGCAGGTCGGTAATGGTGTACTCGCGTTGCTGGTTCCGAACTTCGGTGAGGGTGTTGTTCGCGACGGTTCGCACCACGCCCGTATTCTGGTCGCGGTTAGTGTAGGCATTGTTAAAGTCTTTTTGATAGGTGCCGGTGTAGTTCCCTGCCACCTGCACGGAGAGCGTCAAATCGTCCAGAATATCCCATTCACCTTTCACGTTCCCTACAATCCGGTCTACTGCCTGGCTGGAAATGCCGCCCTTTTCGAGGTACATCAGCGGGTTGTTACCCTGTTGGCTTAATCCGTAGGTGCCGTCGGGGTACTTGGGCACTGCCCACAGGGCGCCGTGGAAAAAGTTGTTGATGGCGTTGACAACGGGCGTCGTGGAGGTATTGTAGCGGTAGTTGGCATCAGCGCTGAACCGGATTTTGGGTGAGGCCGTAAAGTCGGTTGTCAAGCGTAGTTCCTTCACTTGACTGCCGTAGTTCTGGACTACGCCTTTCTGGTCCATGAGTCGCACGCTGGCCCGGGCCCGAAAATTTTCGTTACCACCGCTCACCGAGAGCGTCTGGTTGGACATGGGAGCGGGCTTGAGCAATGTTTGGAACCAAACATTGTGCAAAGGGTATTTTAATCGGTCGGTGGCCGTGATCCAGGTGTTGATTGATTCGTCGGTGAAACGGGCAGGCAACGCAGCACCTACGTTCCGGTAAGCGGTCTGTTGTAGCCGCATATAGGGTTCAAGGGCCATCATCTCAGGCGTATTAATCGAATTCTGGATACCGTAGTACCCGTTGTAAGCAACCGACACTTTGCCCGCCTTTCCCCGTTTGGTCGTAACCAGGATTACACCGTTTGCCCCTCGTGATCCATAAATAGCGGTAGAAGAGGCGTCTTTGAGTACCGTGACGGATTCGATGTCCTCGGGGTTCATGTCAAAGAGCGTTTGCTCTACCCCATCGACAATAACAAGCGCTGAATTGTCGCCCAGGGTGGTGATGCCGCGCACCCGCATGGTGGCGCTGGAACGCCCCGGTGCCCCTCCACGATCCAGCACGGTGAGGCCGGGGGCCAATCCCTGCAGGGATTGCTGCACGTTGCTCACGGGCCGGGCCGTAAGCTGATCGCTCTGAATGGTAGATACGGCGCTGGTCATGGTGGCTTTTTTCTGAGTACCAAAGCCTACCACCACTACCTCTGACAGATTGGCTACGTCAGCTTGTAAGCGCACAGAAAGGTTGGTTTGGTTGCCTACGGGGATTTCCTTGCTCGTATAGCCCACAAAGCTGAAAATAAGGACCGATTCGCTGCCGGGCACGTCCAGCTCAAAGGTACCCTCGCCGTTGGTGGTGGTGCCGCGCGTGGTACCTTTGAGCACCACGCTCACGCCGGGCAGGCCAGCCCCATTTTCGTCTGTCACAGTACCTCGTACGAGTTGTTTGGGGGAAACAGACGCTGTCGCAACCTTGCTGATTTCCGGAGAGGCGACGGTCGGGGTGTAGGCTCCACTTGCAAGTACTAGTAGGGCCAGGGCGGGCATTCGGAACGATCGCAGGGCTTTGCCCTGGATTAGTCGGGTAAATTGTTTTTCCATAAATCGACGTTCTTGTAGGGTTAGTTTTTGGAAAAATCTCGTTCAGTGTAGTTTTAGCCAAGTGGAGCTAACAGTGGGGAGGCTCTATGATAAGAGTAGACGCAATTCGAAACCTACCCACCGGATGATTCGAATAAAAAAAATAAAGAGAGTATCATCTAGTTTCGGAATCCTTATTGCATCGGTAAATTTTGTACTGGCTGCTTGAATTTCGAACGGTGTTCATCGGTAATCGAGAACCGTGTAGGGCATGACTCATTTTTTGTCGTCTGCAAAAGCACAGGAAGTATAAAGATTTAAAGAAAATTACATGAACAGAAGAAATTTCGTAAAGGCAGGGGCCCTGGGGGCTGCTGCGGGTATATCGGTTTTACCATCAAGGGTAATCGGTAAATCGCTGGGCCACGTGGCTCCGAGCGATAAGGTGAACCTGGCCTGCATCGGTATTGGCAACCGGGGCGGAGAAATTACCAAGGCGCTGCACGCCACCGGACTGGCCAATATCGTGGCCTTTTGCGATGTCGATATGGGCGCTCCGCAGACCCTGGAAGTGCTGAAGATGTTGCCCGACGTGCCCCGTTTTCAGGACTTCCGCGTGATGTTCGATAAGATGGGCAAGAAGATCGACGCGGTAAGCGTGGGAGTACCTGATTTTGCGCACTTCCCCATCACTATGCTGGCCATGTCGCTGGGAAAACACGTGTACGTGGAAAAGCCCATGGCCCGCACTTTCCAGGAAGTAGAGCTGATGATGAAAGGAGCAGAAAAATACAAAGTAGCTACCCAAATGGGCAATCAGGGCCATTCGGAGGGTAATTATTTTCAGTTCAAAGCCTGGCAGGATGCTGGTATTATCAAGGATGTGACCTCCATGACGGCCCACATGAACAGCCGCCGCCGCTGGCACGACTGGGACCCCAAGATGACCAGTTTTCCCAAAGCTGAACCGATTCCGAAAACCCTCAACTGGGACACCTGGCTGATGACCGCCCAAAACCACGACTACCAAAAAGACTTCGTGAACGGCCAGTGGCGTTGCTGGTACGATTTTGGCATGGGTACCCTGGGCGACTGGGGCGCGCACATCCTCGATACCGCTCACCAGTTTCTGGACCTGGGCTTACCCCATGAAATTAATCCGGTGATGCTGGAAGATCACAACCCGTTTTTCTTTCCCATGTCCACGTCGCTTTCGTTCAAATTTCCGGCGCGGGGTACCATGCCTCCCATGGAGATTAACTGGTACGATGGCCTAACGAACCTTCCGAGCGTTCCAGTGGGTTACGGGGCGTCCGTAATTGACCCCAATATTCCGCCCCCGAGCAATGGGCAAATGCAACCGACCAAGCTGAATCCTGGGAAAATTATTTATAGCAAGGAGCTCACCTTCAAGGGTGGTTCACACGGAAGCACGCTGTCCATTATTCCGCAAGAGCAAGCCAATGACCTGGCTTCTAAGCTGCCGCAGGTGCCCGTAAGTCCGTCCAACCACTATGCCAATTTTCTGAAAGGATGCAAAGGCGAGGAAAAATGCCGCTCTTCTTTTGACATAGCCGGACCGCTGAGTCAGGTATTCAACCTGGGGGTGCTGGCCCAAAGGCTCAATACGAAGCTCCTTTTCGACCGCGAAACGAAGCGGATTACCAATCACCCGCTTGCCAACTTCCTGCTCGCCGGAGCTGCTCCTCGCAAGGGATGGGAGGAGTATTATTTGTTGTAGGGTAGGCGGTTAGCTGTTAGGTGGTTAGCTTTTGGCTATTTGTTTAAGCACAGAGTAAAAAGAGTTTTTACTCTGTGCAACTCTTTGACCAAAACTCTGTCGTTGAAAAACCTATATCCTCAATTCTCTTCCAGATACTCCGAAGGCGATAGTTTATAGAGCTCCTTAAATGCCGTGGAAAAATTGGTCGGATGGTTAAATCCGACCATGTATGCCGTTTCTGAAACCGGATGCCCCGCCCGCAGCAGATCAAGTGCCCGCCGGAGCCGGTAGGTACGGATGAGTCGGGCTGGACTTACCCCTATCAGCGTGGTGAGCTTGCGGGTCAGGGTACGGATGCTCATGGCCACTTCATCGGCCAGCGACTCGGCCCGGAAATCGGTATCGTCCAGATGCGCTTCAATGAGTCGATTTACTCTTTCCACAAAAGCGTCCAGTACGACCGTTTGGAGATGCTCCGGTGCTTCGGGAACGGTAGGCGACGTACCAATTTTTTTTTCGTAGTAATCACGAAGTTTTTGCTGGCGACTGATCAGATTCCGCAGCCTCAGGCGCAATTCGTCCAAATCAAAGGGCTTGGTCAGGTAGTCGTCCGCGCCTTCGGCCAGCCCCTCGTGACGGTTCCCTGCCGCCGACCGGGCTGTGAGCAGCACTACAGCAATGTGGTCGGTGGCGGGGTTAGTTTTGAGATGTCGTGTCAGCTGGTACCCATCCATTTCGGGCATCATCACATCACTGACTACTACCTCGGGCAGTTCGCTTTGGGCAATATCCAGGCCTTCACGGCCCGTAGAAGCGGTTAAAATTCGGTACTGACCCGACAAGGACTCCGCGATAAAGGTTAGCAGTTCGGTATTGTCTTCCACCAGCAGGATCAGGGGCCGGTTAAGGTCATACTCTTCGGCCTGGCTGCGAGTAAAGAGCCAGGGTTCGGTATTTGTGCCTACCCTGGATAACTCCTCCACCGGCTCATCTTCCGACATGGGATGGAAAGGTAGGACCAGGGTAAAGGTGGTTGCCAGGCCAGGGGTACTTTCGACCGATATTGCCCCCCCAACCAGCCTGGTTAGTTCGTACACCAGCGCCAGCCCGATGCCGGAGCCTTCGTACACCCTGGTCAGGGAGGTATCTACCTGGTAGAAACGATCAAAAATGTGCGGCAGGTGCTCGGCCGGAATACCGATTCCGGTATCAGTGATCGTGAGCGTCACCCGATTTCCTGCTATTTGGCAGTGAACTGCTATCTGACCGTCGCTGGGAGTAAACTTAATGGCGTTAGACAACAGGTTTTTCAATATTTTCTCCCATTTGTCTGCATCAAAGCGGGCAGCCTGACCAGCACGTCCGGAGGAAAACAGCAGGTTGAGGCCCTTCTGCACGCTAATATCCCGAAAAGAATCTACGTTCTGCCCCACAAAAGCCACGATGTCACCCCGTGACTCTACGACCGGCAGACTGTCGGCTTCCAGTTTGGCGAGGTCAAGCAGCTGATTGATCAGGTGCAGGAGTTGATGGGCATTGCGACGTATAGTAGTCACGTGGTGCCGGCTGCGTTCGTCCAGGTGTGGGTTTTGGAGGAGCGTTTCTGCGGGAGCCAAAATCAGCGACAGGGGCGTCCGAAACTCATGGGTGATATTATCAAAAAACCGTGCTTTCAGATCAGCGACCGCTTTTGTGTGGATAGATTCCCGGAGCTGACTCACATACCGGGCGGTTTTATCAATGGTCAGTTCAAGATCCTGGAAATTGATGGGCTTCATTACAAAATCAAACGCGCCCCGGTTCATCGCGGTCCGGATATTGTTGAGGTCCCCGTAAGCCGATACCATCACCGCCCGGCTGGTTGGAAGCAGGTCGGGGAGCCGGGCCAGCAGCGTGAGGCCGTCGATGTCGGGCATATTGATGTCGAGCAGAATCACATCAATGTTGGCATCCTCCCGGATGGTGTTGAGGGCCTGCTGCCCGCTGGCCGCAAAACGAAACACATACTCTCCCGCGCTGATCCGTCGCCGGAACCGCTGTAGCATCAACGGCTGTAACTGGACTTCATCGTCCACTACCAGAATTATGGTGCTCATAATCCGGTAGCATGATTATTCCCGACAAATTCATCCAGCTTTTCTTTCAACAGCTTAAAATCTATGGGCTTGGTCAGGAAATCGTCGGCGCCGTAGTGGCTGGCCCGCTGCCGGTTGTTCTGATCGCCGTAGGCCGTAATCATGACCACCGCCGGGGGGCGGTGGGGGTGCACTTCGCGAATCCGGCGTAAGAGTTCCAATCCGCTCATGCCAGGCATGTTGATATCGGACAGAATCAGGACCACGCCCGAGCCGGGAATTATGGCCAGGGCTTCTTCTCCCGAGCGGGCAAACGTCAGTTGTACTTCGCCCCGGTTCGTTTCATGTCGGAATCGCTGCTCAAACAGCGGCTGCATCTGGAATTCATCGTCTACTACTAAAATTTTCATATACTAGTTTTTGGTGAATTAAGCGGTAGCTGGATAATAATCGCGGTTCCTTTCCTTTTTGAAAGTAGATGTAGTAGTTTATCTTTGTCAAAAGTAAAGTTTACCACGATGAATGTTTCAGAAGCATTTGGTGAGGTAGCCGGTCTAATCGCCGAAATGGCTCCCGAAAAAGTAATCGCCCTAAAAGCCTCGTCCCAGGTGTCGGAGCGCGTTGAGGAGTTGGTAGAGCACAAGAAAACAGGTACTATTACGGCGGAAGAAACGCTCGAATTAGAACGGTTGCTCGCCCTCGATCTGTTCATTGGGCTTACGAAGGCCCGTGCCCGGATATTGTTGGCTTCGTGAGGCAGTCCATTCCCGACCGGGATAAATTCCTGGTAGCCCAGCGAGCCAATTATCGTTGCGAATACTGCCGTATTCATTCTGATGACTTGTTTCTGTCCTTCCAAATTGATCATATCATTCCTTTCAAGCATGGGGGTACTAATGATGTCAACAATTTAGCATACGCCTGCCCGCACTGTAATCAGCACAAAGGCTCAGATTTTGCAACTCTTCTGAATGACTTTACTGACATAGTTCTCCTTTACAATCCAAGAACAGACCTTTGGGCAACTCACTTTAAGGCTGTTGATGGTGAAATCATGGCTAAAACGCGAACTGGGCAAGCCAGCGTTAACATATTCCGATTTAACGAACCTGACCTGGTAATCCTTAGAACGTGTTTAAAAATTAAATTCTGGTTTTATCAAATTCGATTGATAATGATTTGGCAATTGGCCCACAATATCCATGCTTCGGCACTTTCGGGCGTCCTCTCGAAGTCCTTCGAGTGCCTTCGGAAAAAGTTCAGCCAG
>JBBRDE010000042.1:0-25615 GCA_038204185.1 Cytophagales bacterium | reverse complement strand
GTTTCTGGATCAAAATGTGGGATATACCCGAGGCGATGGGATGCTTTTCAAAACGACGAATGGTGGAGATTCTTGGCAGCCGGTAACCTTACCTGAACCATCGCCCATGAATTTCACCTTTGCCGATGCTGATTTCGGCTGGATTATTTTGGGAAGAAATCTCTATAAAACGGAGAATGGAGGAGGTAGCTGGGGATTGCAGAAATCGTTTACGCAATTTTACTATGTGGGAAATCTCTTTGCCTTAGACCGCGATAGGGTTTGGGTTACCTACTTTCAGGATCAGAATTATTCCTCGGTGATACGAAGCACAGACGGAGGCATTACCTGGACAGCAACCGATTTCCCCATACCTGCACAATACCCAAGCCTATCCTACTTCATCTCAACCGATCTTCTCTTCATAAACGCCCAAATAGGTTATGCCGTAGGACGCATGTACGCTAGGGTGTATGCGATGTCCGGGGTTAATTCCGGGGCTATTTTCAAAACCCAAGACGGAGGACAAACGTGGACGTTGATTTTTGATAACCAGTACTTTGTCTACCCTCAGGCGGTTTCGCTTACCAGCGCAACGGAAGGCACGGTAGTCGGTGCTGGTGGTTTCCTGGGGAAATTATCTGGCTCACCCACTACTGTCTCCTTGCCCTCTGAACGAACTTACCTACCTCTTACCTCCGTGGGAGGTAATTCCGACAGTGTGTTTGCCGTGGGCGGTTTACCCCGAATAATTGAAGGTGCAACACATCCTGATTCAAAATCGGTGATACTGGCCAGAAAAAACGGTCAATCATGGATAAAAACTGAAAAGGGGTACGGGAGATCCCCCATCGGGGGGTACCCTTTCAATAATGGCTATACCCTACGCCAAATTAAATTTAAAAGTAATGACCTGGGTTGGAAGGTAGGTCTCGGTTCGCTTTATTCTACTACGGATGGAGGTGCTACCTGGAAATATCTTTTCCCGACCAACCAACAACCACCAGCTCATCTGTTGATCGAGAAAGCATATTTTAAAACAGACACTACGGGTTTGTTTATTGCCCGCGATCCGGCCTATGGCGGCGCAGGTTTGTATCGTTTTATAGGTACATCCCGCACAGGCATTCCCACGAATTTTGTTGATTCTGGCGACCCGACTTCGACCGGAATGCTCGACCTACAATTCATCGACGACTACACAGGCTTCATCACCACCAGCAACGGCAAGCTCATCAAAACTACCGACGGGGGTACCTCGTGGAGCGTACTTCTGGTGCTGGCCAACACCGCACTCAACCGCTGCTACTTCGTAACCGCCCAAATCGGTTGGGTCGTGGGACAAAACGGGCTGATTATGAAAACAACGAACGGGGGACAAAGCTGGATTACCCAGAATTCCGGCTCGACTGCCTCCTGGAAGGGAATCCACTTTTTGTCGGAGCAGGAAGGGTACTTGGTAGGCAGCGAGGGTACCCTCGTTAAAACCTCCGATGGCGGCAATTCCTGGGTCAGCATCGTAACCAACACCCGCAACACCCTAAACGATATCACTTTCACCACCCGCGACAAAGGCTACATCGTGGGCGAATCCGGCACCATTCTGGCCTTCGACCCCACCCTGCTACCCGAGTGCAAGGCTACCTCGGCGGCGGTCAACGTAAGTATCTCCTCAGGTACCCTCTGCGAAACCGCCACCAGCGGTTCCTGGGACAATGTATCTACCTGGAGTTGCGGACATGTACCTCTGGTGTGCGACCAGGTAGCCATCAATCCCGGGCACGTGGTTCCGCTCAGCCAGTCCGCGCAGGTAAGGGCTATCGAGGTACGGCAAAATGGTCAACTATCAATGGAGGGCGGGAATGTATTGCTCAAGCAGTAGTGAAGCGCTCCAGCGTCAAGCTGAATGGACCTGCGCTCTTTAATACAAAATCTCTTTAAAAAAGGTAGTTACAAACATTTTCCCGTCTAGCTGGGAATGGATCCACGTGGAAAATTTCTGGCGTTCGTAGGAGAAGTAACTATAACCGGACGAGCCAAAAAGTCACGCTGGGTTTTTGAAATAATAATTGAAATAGCCAAAAAAGTATTTTATTGGCTCCCATACAACTGAATACCGCTTGTTGGCGTAGTTCTTGCGAGTAAAAGAAGGCATAAACGTAAGTGACCGATACGAAATATTCTTACCGCATACCGGTTAACTAAATGTTCTGAAAAGGGTTTTAAGTAATCATATTTTACTTATCATTGTGGGCACAACGTCCCCACGAACCCGCTTTTGAACACGAACCATGTTACGTTTTATCCATGAAATTAATGTTTACCCGTTTGCTAAGTCGCTGCCTGTGCATTGTTAAATACTTTTCCCTTCTTCTACCCCTTCTTTTACACGTTGTCGAAAGCAGAGCCCAGTCAGGTCTGGTGGCCCACTATGCTTTCAATGGCACTTTTACCGATCAGACCAATAACACCAACTACGCACTTGCGACGGGAAATCCAACTTTCGTGAACGATCGGAACGGAGTTGCCAATGGTGCCCTTGGTTTCGGTGGCTGTGTAAATCCTCAGTTCTTGAGGGTACCCAACTCGCCCAGCTTACAGTTCAGCAGTGGCATGACAGTATCGTTTTGGGCCAGGGTGGACATCACCAGCGGTATGGACCCCGGCACCGGAGCCTGCAACGCCAATGGTCGGCAAGTGTTCTTTGCCAAAGGGGGTGACGGTTTCGGGGGTTCTCCACCGGGGGTGCAGGGACTCACCTTTCAACAAAACGGCCAGCAACTGGTCAGCTTTGAATCCTCCACCAGTGCGGGTCAAAGTAGCGTTACGGCTGCCCGGCCGCTGCCCGGAAGCAGCTGGCATTATTATACTTATGTTATAACCACTTCGCGCTTCCAGCTGTATGTTGACGCCCAACTCGTCCAGTCGATTCCTGTTTCGGTCGATTTCACGCAGGTCAACCAGCAGGATCTGTTTCTGGGCATAATGGGGCCGAAGTCTTCACCCGTGCTCGGCATTACCCACTGGTACCCGCTCAAAGGTGCCCTGGACGATGTCCGGGTTTTCAACCGGGCGATTACGTTGCAAGAAATTGCCACGCTGTATTTCTCCAACGATTCGGGAAATTGTACCCCTGCTGTGTCGGTGCTGCCCGCCGAAAGCCAGACGATCTGTGAAATTCAGCCGTTGACACTCAAAAGCACCAATACGGCCTCTGATGTACAGTTGCAGTGGTTGAAAAACAGTCAGCCCATTGCCCAGGCTACGCTCGACAGTCTGGTGGTAAGTCAGGTAGGCAGCTACCGACTAGAGGCCACCCGAAGGACCGCCAACTGGAAACACGCTATGGAAGGGCTGGATAAAACGCTGAATGATGTGCAATTTGTGGGTACCTCAGGTTGGATTGTGGGCGAGTATGGTACCCTGTTGAGAACCAACAATAGTGGTGCTACCTGGGACACCATTCCCATGAATCGGGAGGACACTTTTTATTCAGTTCATTTTATCAATGCGCAGACAGGCTGGATTGGCGGGGCAAATGGACTCCTGCTGAAATCGACCGATGGGGGAGTGAGCTGGGGTCAACAGTATGTTCCAATCACGGGTGATGTACTCAAGATTCAGTTTTTGAACGAAAACATGGGCTATGCATTCGGCGATGGTCAGCTCTACAAAACAGCTGATGGAGGCGATCCCTGGGTCAGGGTGGCAGTTCCCGTGACAAATCCGGTGGTCGATCTAACGTTTGTCGATGCGGACTACGGATGGATCACCTCGAACAACCAAATATTTAAGACCATGAATGGAGGTACCAGTTGGGTTTTACAGAAAGGGCCACTTCCGTCGCCTTGCCAACTGTCGCGCTTCATGAAAATCTTCGCCCTGAGTCGCGAATCCTGCTGGGTGACCTATTTTTCTGACCGTTGTGAGGCCAAATCAATTTCCCGAACCACTGATGGCGGTTCCACATGGACTGACTACCCGATCAATATCCCTTCCTCTGCGTTTGCGGAGCTATCCTACCTGAACCCGACTGACTTGCTCTTCACAGATTTGCAAACAGGCTATATCGTCGCCACTTATTACAGCCAAGTCACAACCACGTATGGTATCAATGGAGGTGTAGTATTTAAAACACAGGACGGAGGACAAACCTGGAATACTATTTATGTCAATAATTTTAATGTAAAACCCAGGGCTGTTGCTTTCGCCAGCCCTTCACAGGAAACTGTCGTGGGTGAAGGTGGATTTTATTTAAGCACAACCGCTACTTTGGCCCCTAATCGAACGTACTTACCTTTAAAATCAGTGGGGGGGACAGCCCAAAAGATCATTGCAGTGGGGGGGCAATTTAAGCCTTTCGAGGGCGGAGCGCACCCTGATTCCAAGGCTGTAACGCTCACTTCTTCCACAGGCGATAGCTGGACAAAGGTGGAAACAGGTGCAGGCAGCGGTACTGGGTTTACGCTAAATCAGGTGAAGTTTAAGAACAATCAATTCGGTTGGCGGGTAGGGTATTCTACCCTGAGTACCACCCAGGACGGCGGGAATACCTGGCAGTCGCTGCTAGCACCTGGCCCCCCTGCATCGTTGGATTACATTATCAAGAAGGCTTATTTCACCGCAGATACTACGGGTTTCTTTTTATTTAGTTCAGTATTTGAAAATGCGGGCGCGGGTTTGATGGCCTTTTCAGGCTCCAAACTTACAGAGATCTCGGTTCCCTACAAGGATCCGGGTGATCTTGGTGATACCGGCTTGCTCGATCTACAGTTCATCAACGATCGCACCGGTTTCATTACCACCACTAACGGCAAGCTCATCAAAACCACCGACGGTGGCACCTCGTGGAGTGTCCAGTTGGTGCAGGCCCACACACCCCTCAACCGCTGCTTCTTTGTCACGGCCCAAACCGGCTGGGTGGTGGGTGAAAACGGACTGATTCTGAAGACCACCAATGGCGGCCAAACCTGGATTAAGCAATCCTCCGGACTTAACACAACATGGAACGGAATTCACTTTTTGTCGGAGCAGGAAGGCTACCTTACCGGAAACAACGGCATCCTCATCAAGACATCTGACGGGGGCATTTCCTGGGTTACAGTGGTTTCCAACACCCACCAGAACCTCAACGACATCACCTTTTCTACGCATGACAAAGGCTACGTTGTGGGTGACTACGGTACGATCCTGTCCTTTAACCCCATGCTGCTTCCTTCGTGCAAGGCTACCTCAGAGGGGGTAAATATCAGCGTTACATCCGGCGACGTCTGCGAAACCGCCACCAGCGGAGCCTGGAATACACTCGGCACCTGGAACTGCGGTCACATACCCCGGGCATGTGACCTGATTGTAATCAATCCCGGCCACATCGTAACCCTCAGCCAGTCGGTGCAAGTGCTGGGCATCGAAATTCGGCAAACCGGGCAACTTTCCATGCAGAACGGGAATATGATGATTCAGAACTAGTTTAAGCTTAGCAGGAAGTAAAAATCTGTGTAATAGTAGGCGTTAGTCGGTTATTTAGGCCAATCCGTCTAATTTTCGGGTCCGATATTCAGCTATTCATTTTATTTGTAGCAAGACCCGTTCAATTCACTAATTTAATCAATTACAACGACCATGTTCAAAAAAAACCTGTTCACCATTGCTCTCCTGCTGGGAGCTTTTGGTGCCTTTGCTCAAACCTGGAGAATGGATAAGGCACACTCAAAACTCGGCTTCACTGTGACCCACTTACTGATTTCGGAGGTAGATGGAAATTTTAAAGACTACGATGTCACTATGATTTCGGACAAAGAAGATCTTTCGGACGCGGTGATCGAACTTACGGCTGATATCAACAGCATCGATACCGACAACGAGCGCCGCGATGGCGACATGAAAGGCGCCAACTGGTTCGACGCCGCCACACATCCCAAAATGACTTTCAAAAGTACCTCCATCAAAAAAGTAGCCGATAAAAAATTTACGCTGATGGGCAATCTGACGATGCATGGCGTGACAAAGCCCGTTACGATGGATATGGCGGTTTTGGGAATGCGGGAGCATCCCCGGACTAAAAAACCGATGACCGCGATTAAGGTTACCGGAAAAATAAATCGCGTCTCTTTTGGGGTAGGTAGCGACAATACTGCTATTGTGGGGGACGAAGTTGAGATTAGAGGGGTAGGTGAGTTCACCAAAGAATAACCAATTGCCTGGAATGGTTAAGACAAAGGAAAAGGCGAGCATGAGCTCGCCTTTTTACATTAAGGACACTTAGCGCAAAATGGCTCCTGGAATCGCTCGAAGTTGGTCGGCTACAAAGTGATCTGTTCCCTTTGTCAACGGTAAGCCCACCAGCAAAATGGAAGATTCCTTGACCGGCTTTGTGGCCGATGCCAAACAATGTAAGGTGTATGGGCGCCCGGTGGGAGCAGCTACACTGACCGACGGCTCACTTTTAGTGGCCGACGATGACGAAAATACCCTATGGCGGGTGGGTATGCAGTAGGCTCGAATGGATCAACCAGCGTTTTTTTAGTAGTGTGTAGGTACCTGCTGAATAGATTCACATAAATTTAATGGCATATTTAGCCACGATTTCTTTAAATTGGGCTGCTACTCAACAAGTACCTCTCTCATGAAAAAGATACTCATTCCCATTGATTTCTCTGAAAACACCGATCGTACTTTGGCAGCTGCCAAAGCCCTGGCCACGCCTTCCGAAACCCAACTCCTCATCCTGCATGCCTATCAGCCTCCCCTACCCGACCTTACCGTTCCTTCGGCCGCGGGCATGATTCCGTTACCACCCAACTTGGAAGAAACATTCAGGAAACGCCTCGGAGAGTATGTGGTCACTGCAAATGCCCAGGGCTACCGCGCTGAGGGGCTATGGACGGTGGGAGGCATACACCCCGCGGTGTTTGATGCGATCAAACAGCACAATCCCGATATGGTCGTGTTGGGCCGCTCCGGAACCGGCGGCTTTCTGGATCGGCTGCTGGGTAGCTCGGCTACCCACATTGGCCTCGATGCCACTTGTCCGGTGCTTATCGTTCCTCCGCAGGCTACCCCGAAAAAGTTCAGGGAAATCGTGTACGCCACCCAGCTGGAATACGAAGAAACTGAGATATTAAGTCGTGCTTTCCCCCTTTTCGAGAAACTGGGAGGACGCGTAACCTTTATAAAAATAAACTCAGACGCCCAACCCAACATCCAATCGGACCAGCAGTATATTGAGCAAATCACCGGGGAATTCAGCCTGATGCAAGAGGACTTTGTGGTGCGGACGCACGATTCGGTCTTGCAGGGCATCGAAGATTATTGTGATGAGATCAAAGCGGATTTGCTCGTTATGTCCACCCGCCGCCGGGGGTTTCTGGAAGCTTTTATTACCAATCCCAGCGTCACAAAAAAAATGATCATCGACACCCATATTCCCCTACTCGTTTATCATATCAATGAAGTATAACCTGAACCAACAAAGCACCTACCCCCTGGCTTTTCGACATGAGGCCGATTGTAGCGGTTTGGGAAATATCGCCAGCCGCTTTTTCTTTTGGTGCTATTCGAATTCAGGGAGTTTTGCCTGTACCAGGAAGGGTATTACTTTTGTGTGAACAGGCGCTTACCATCAGGTACCCCTGGATGAAGTGCCCTAATTATGAAAAGTGCGATCACCCATGGCAAGAACCAATCACCGGAAACAGCGAAAAAACCTTCTTACCTCACCGGGTACTCTCACCTACGTGGGTGAGAGTACGAGCATCAAGACCGTCATTAAGCGCATTGAATACAATGAGTCCTTCTATCAGGAAGAGGCCGCGTCAACCCTGGATGTCTGTATTCCCAAGGAGGTACCTGGCACTCAACCTTACGTAACTTGGCTCAATGTGACGGGTATCCACGAGCCGAAAGTCATGGAGCAGATCGGCCAGTTGTACAAGCTTCACCCACTTTTGCTCGAAGATGTGATGAATAGCTACCAAAAGCCAAAGGTAGAGCTCTACGAGGACGGCCACCTCTTCGTTACCCTGAAAATGCTCCATCTGAGTAAGACCAAGGCGGGTGCCGTATGGGGTGAGCACGTGTCGTTTGTATTGGGTAAGGATTACCTGGTTTCTTTTCAGGAGCAGCAGTCTGGAGATATCTTCACTCCAGTAATTGACCGCCTTAAGGCTTCGGTGGGCAAAACCCGGCGTAGCGGCTCAGACTACCTCCTGTATGCCCTGCTGGATATCATCGTGGATAATTATTTTCTGTTGTTGGAAAATTTAGGCGATCAGCTCGACGCTATGGAAGATCAGGTCATCAATGGCCGCTCCAGCAAGTCGTTGACAGAACTCTATGCCCTGAAACGCGAACTGACTTACGCGCGCCGGATCATCTGGCCCCTGCGCGATATGCTCGCCCAACTCGTTCGGGCCGACGATCCGCTCCTCTCCAAACGAGTATTCCCCTACCTGCGCGACGTGAACGACCACGTGATGCAGATCATCGAAAACCTGGATGCCTACCGCGAACTTCTCGCCAGCCTGGTCGATGTTCACCTTTCAACCATTAGCAACCGGATGAACCAGGTGATGAAAACGCTCACCATATTCTCGGCCATATTCATGCCACTCACCTTTATTGTTGGGGTATACGGCATGAATTTCGACAATATGCCCGAATTGCATCAGCCTTACGGGTACTATATGACCTGGGTTGTCATGCTCCTGGTCACACTGGGTATGATCCTGTATTTCCGCTGGAAAAAATGGCTATGAAGTTCCATCCGCACACTCCGCCAATCTATCGCTCCCTCCCCCCTATTCATGCAATTAATCGAAGCAGAACCTTCCGAAATTACCACCAGGGCCCAGTATTTGCTCACCGATAGCCGACAGTTGAATTTTGCGGCCCGTACTCTGTTCTTCGCTTTACCGGGGGAGCACCATGATGGCCATCAGTTCATTCATGAATTGTACCAGCGGGGGGTATGCGAGTTTGTCGTGGAAAGGACCTCCCTGACGCCCCATTTGAAAGCACAACTGACTTCCTGGCCCAATGCCACCATCTGGGTAGTGGCCAATAGCCTTGCGGCTTTGCAAAACCTGGTAGCTCGGCACCGGCGGCAGTTTACGCTACCCGTCGTGGGCATCACGGGGAGCAATGGAAAAACCACGGTGAAAGAGTGGCTGAGCCAGTTGCTCAGCCCTTCCGAACGCGTCGTGGCTAGCCCCAAAAGCTACAATTCCCAAATCGGAGTGCCACTATCGGTCTGGCAGTTGAATGAGTCCCATACGGTTGCCTTATTTGAAGCGGGTTTGTCCCGGCCTCACGAAATGGAGTTCCTTCAGCCGGTTATCGACCCCACCGTCGGGATTTTTACTAACATCGGTTCGGCGCACGATGAGGGCTTCCGCAGCCGGAAACAGAAAATAGCCGAAAAACTGCGACTGTTTACGCATGTGGATAAACTGATTTACCGGAAAGACTACCGGGAAATTGAGGAGGAGATCAACGTGATTCTCCGCCACGTGAACCCTACTTTGCGAAGCCTGACGTGGGGCACCTCCGACGGCCCGGAGGTACTGGTTCGGCACCAATGGCAGGAGCAGTTTACCGTCATCACGCTATCGGGTACCCTTGGCGATCACCGCTTTGAAACGAACTTCCGCAACGAAGCTATGCTTGAAAACCTGACGCACTGCCTGGTGTTTCTGCTCGATTTCGGTCTCGAACCCTCCGTTATTCAGGAACGCATCCGAATGCTGCGCCCGGTGTCGATGCGGCTACAACTTAAAGAAGGAATTCACCATAGCTACGTAATAGACGATACTTACAACAATGATCTACAGGGAATCACAATAGCCCTCAACTTTCTGGATCAGCAGGATACCCGCAGCCGCAAGGCGGTTGTCCTGTCGGACGTGCTGCAAAGTGGTCAACCCGCACCGGAATTGTACGGTACGATCGCCCAGCTTTTGCGCGAAAAAAAAATTGATGTTTTTGTGGGCATAGGGGTCGAAATGATGCGGCAGGCCACTCTCTTCGGGGTATCTGAACGCTACTTTTTTCCCGACGCCAGCACTTTCCTACGAGATTTCCCTCTTTCCACCCTGGCTGATAGCGTCGTACTGGTGAAGGGAGCCCGTACCTTTCACTTCGAGAAAATCGTGCTTCGCTTGCAACAGAAAGTCCATGGCACGGTGCTGGAAATAAATCTGGATTCCGTAACCCATAACCTGAATTTCTACCGTAACAAGGTAGGTTCCCAAACGAAGATCATGGTGATGGTGAAGGCATTTGCCTACGGCAGCGGAAGTGCCGAAGTAGCCAGCCTGCTCCAGTTTCATAGGGTAGACTATCTGGCTGTGGCCTATGCCGATGAGGGGGTAGTGTTACGCCAGAACGGCATTACGTTGCCAATCATGGTGATGAATCCCGCCCAAGGCACTTTTGAAACGCTTGGCGAATATCGGCTTGAGCCCGAGATTTATAGCCGTAAACTCTTGGGCGACTGGGTAACTTTCGTAGAAAACCGTTCTGATAAACCGGGGCGTGACCTACCCCACCTCAACCAATCCGCGCCGGGCATACATATAAAACTCGATACTGGGATGCACCGGCTGGGCTTTGTGGAAGATGACTATGAGTGGCTGCATGAGCAACTGACCGACCATCCTCAACTTCGGGTCCAAAGTGTATTCAGCCACCTGGTCGGGGCCGATGAGGGAGATCTCAATGTCTTTTCCCGGCAGCAATATGAGCGCTTCGTGCGGGGAGCCATGCAGTTGGAAGAAGCGCTGGGGTATACCGTCATCAAGCACCTACTTAATTCGGCGGGTATCGTTCGGTTCCCTGAGTACCGGCTGGACATGGTACGCCTGGGCATTGGCCTGTACGGTCTGGAAGCTTCGGGTCAGGAGCAACGGCATTTGCAAACCGTCGGCACGCTCAAAACTACAATTTCGCAGATCAAACATGTAAAAGCAGGTGAAACCGTAGGCTACGGACGCCGGGGCCTTCTATCCCGCGACACGGTGGTGGGTACCCTGGCCCTTGGTTATGCCGACGGCTATGATCGCGGCCTGGGTAACGGGGTGGGGCGCGTTTGGGTCAAAGGTACCCCCTGCCCTACCCTGGGCAATGTATGCATGGATATGACCATGATCGACCTGACCGGAACCACCGCCGAAGAAGGCGACGAAGTCATTGTGTTTGGGGATGAGGTACCCATCACCGACCTGGCTCAACGCATTGCCACCATTCCCTACGAAATCCTGACGGGTGTCGGTGAGCGGGTGAAGCGGGTGTTTTATAAAGAGTGAGTTTAGGTGGTTTTTTAGTACATGAGTACCTAGTGCAGAAGCACCTAGTGCCCGAGAAAAATCGATTTCAAAGTCTAATTGATCGGCTGGTCGTAAAATCTTTATACAAAAAGAGGGCTTTCTGAACAAATCAGAAAGCCTTCTTTTTGTTTGCTTTTTTTACTACCTCAGATCACTTCCAGAATCCGCTCGATGGCTACGGCATGGCCGATCTTTTCCTTCAATTCACTGAGGGCTACCCGCTCCTGCTCCATGGAATCCCGGTGACGGATCGTGACGGTGTCGTCCTCCATCGTCTGGTAGTCCACGGCAATGCAGAAAGGCGTCCCAATCAAATCCTGCCGCGTGTAGCGCTTACCGATGGCAGCATTGTCGTCGTACACGGTGCGGAAGGAAGATTTCAATGAAGCCACGATGCCCTGCGCTTTCTCGGCCAGTCCGTCTTTCTTCACCAACGGCAACACCGCCGCTTTGATCGGCGCAAGCGCCGGATGCAGTTTCAGGTAGGTACGCTCCTTGGACGCGTCGCCCTCCTCAACCGTCTCTCGGGTGTAGGAATTGCAGAAGGTAGCGAGGAAAAGCCGGTCGGCTCCCACTGACGTTTCCACGACGTAGGGAATATAGTTGCCGTAGGGTTTACCGTTCTCGTCGAGGTCGACATCGAAGTACTGCTGCTTCTTTTTAGAATATTCCTGATGGCTGCGCAAATCAAAATCGGTACGGGAATGGATGCCCTCGATTTCGCGGAAACCGAACGGAAACTCGTACTCGATGTCCACGGCGGCGTTGGCGTAGTGCGCCAGCTTCTCGTGGTCGTGGTATTTGAGTTTTGCAGCAGGCAGGCCAATAGCCTGGTGGAATTTCAAGCGTGTTTCCTTCCAGGCCTCGTACCATTTCATTTCGGTGCCAGGGCGGATAAAGAATTGCATTTCCATTTGTTCAAACTCCCGCATCCGGAATATAAACTGCCGGGCCACGATCTCATTGCGGAAGGCCTTGCCAATCTGTGCAATGCCGAAGGGTACCTTCATGCGCCCGCTTTTCTGGACATTCAGAAAATTCACAAAAATGCCCTGCGCCGTTTCGGGGCGGAGGTAGATCACGCTGGAATCCTCGGCCACGGAGCCGATTTGCGTGCTGAACATTAGGTTGAATTGCCGCACCTCGGTCCAGTTGCTGGTACCCGACACCGGGCATTTGATTCCCTCGGCAATAATCAGCTCGCGCACGCCATCCAGATCCTCCGCTGACAGCAAACGCCCCATCTCGGTCAACAGCGCCTGACTTTTCTCAGCTTCCCCGGCAGCAGCATAGGCTTCGGCCTTGCCTTCCAGAAGCTGGTCGGCGCGGTAGCGTTTCTTGGAATCCTTATTGTCGATCATCGGATCGTTGAAGCCATCCACGTGACCCGACGCCTTCCAGGTTAGCGGGTGCATAAAAATGGCCGCGTCGATACCCACGATGTTGTCGTTGAGTTGCGTCATCGCCTTCCACCAGGCACTTTTAAGGTTATTTTTTAATTCCACGCCATTTTGGCCGTAATCGTACACGGCCTGCAGGCCGTCGTATATTTCGGATGACGGGAACACGAAGCCATATTCTTTGGCGTGGCCGATGATGTCTTGCAGTGAGGTAGTGGGGGAGGTAGTGCTTGCAGCGGATTCCTGACTCATAGTGTTTTGATTGATAAGTAAATGCTACCCCGAAGGCAGCGCACGGGCGCAAAATTAGGCATTTTGGCGTTACCCTTGAAGCAGTAGGTTATTTTCGTATTTTTGGGCACGTCTAAGACAACAGCTATTCTACCAATATCATGCTTTTTAAATCCCTTGCCCTTAAAAACTTCAAATGCTTCGAGGAGGTAGAGGTCGAGTTTGCGCCCATCACATTACTGACCGGAGCAAACAGCAGTGGCAAGAGCTCTTTGATTTATAGCTTGTTGGCTATGCTGCAAACGGAGCAATTTCCTTTGTACCTATCCCCCAATGGAAAGTATGTTGATATGGGAAGTTTCAAGGAAATGGTTTTTCAGGGAGATTTAAATAAAATTATTGAAATTAAAATTGATTATTCAATTTCACGGACTCTTAATTCTCTTATAGGTCAATGGGAAAGCCAAAAAGACGAAAATACTTTGTTTATACATTATCTCAAGGTAATAATACTTAATTCTAAATATGAATTAGAAAAAAATCAAAATAATAACTATATTTTCAAAACAAAAACTACTCATAATTGGGATGAAGAAGGTGATGGAACAAACATATCAATGTTTATAAGCAAAGAAATTTTTAATAACTTCCAAGAAATTAAAGATGTCCTTTTTCATCTAAATAGTCTTAATATTAAAGAGCTTGAAAAACAATTTAAATCAGAGAGTGTAAAAGGATCAGGTTTAAAAATTATCCAGGATTTTTTTTATCAAACAAATGATAATTTAAATTATTTAAGTCCTTTTCGTTTATCTCCAGAACCGAATTATCGACATCGAGGCAAATCAAAAAAAAAGATAGGTATAAATGATGAGGGTTATATCAACCAAATTATTAAATGGAGACAAACATGCAAAGAAAAGATTGAGGAACTGAATAAAAATATGGCTTATTTAGGATTAGCTTACTCCATTCCACTCATCAAAATAAGAGAGGGATACTCGGATTTAGGCCAATCGGATAATGAGAGTGATCTTATGACAGCCATTAGAAATAGTGGTTCTGGAGTTAGCCATTTTCTACCCATACTAGTTGCTGATTTGCAATTAGCTTACGACTCATGTCTGTTACTTTCACAGCCTGAACTTGGTCTTCACCCAAAAAATCAAGCCCTATTTGGAAATTACTTAGCAAATAAAATAAGTAAATCATCTAAACAATATATAATCGAAACTCATAGCGAATATTTACTGAATAGAATTCGATTACTATTGATAAAAGGTGAAATGAAACCACAATCTGTACGTATATATTATTTTGAGAATAATGGGAATAAAAGCACAATACATCAAATTAAACTAACAAAAGATGGGCAAATAAAAAGCCCTCCTGACGGTTTCTTCGATACCTACGGCATGGATGTAATGGATATAGCCCTCAACGCATAATCCATGAGTCTCGTAGAAGATCAGAAAGATATTTTTATCGACACCAATATTGCCAAAAACTTCAAGAATCCAGCTGATCCAGAATACAAAAAGCTTCTGGAATGGCTTTTTCGAGAGGGCGTATGGGTCGTAAATCAAAAATTATTGGTCGAGTATGGTCGAACAAACCAAAATATTTTCTTTTTGATTAGCGAACTTCAAAAGCAGGGACGATTAAAAAAATTTGAGAAGTCAGATTTGGATAAAATAAAATTCAAAAAATCGTACGAGAAAGGTTTGCAATCTAACAACGAAGATTGGATACATCTAAAAACAATCTGGCTTTCGGTACGAAAAATAGGAATTATCATTGACAACGGTCTACGAAACGACATATATAACTCTCCCCTTCAAGATGGCATTCAACCTAGGGCCGTTTCTCGTCCACAGTAAATAGATTACGAGAATTTATAACTACTCCTTCTCTTCACACCATGCTCCGCAAAATCCTCTTCCGCATTCAGGATTTCTTCGGCATTTCGCCCAAGGAATCGCGCGGAGCATTCGTTCTGATCGTGCTGAGTTTCATACTGATCTGGATACCTACGGTGTTCAAGTGGTGGGTACTTCCTCTTTTTCAGGATGATACCGTACCGTTCACGATCGAGCAACTGGACAGTACCGCCGCGCTTATTCCCGAGCCGGGATCCGGCTACAACACAGATCGGAATTTTAGAGAGAGCGAGGTACCCTATACCCGTGATGACGAAAAATCAGCTACTCCTACCCGCCTTTTCGCTTTCGATCCTAACACGGCTTCGCCCGCGCAGTTGCAGGAATTAGGGGTACCCCGCTTTCTGGCGCAACGGATTCAGAAGTACCGGGAGAAGGGTGGAAAGTTCCGGCGCAGGGAAGATTTAAATAAGATTTACGATTTTCCGCCTGCGCTGTACAGTCGGCTGGAATGGTACATTGTGTTGCCGGGCAGCGGTGCTGAAATAGTCAAACCGGAAGCTGGTTTCGGAGAAGGTACACCAACTTTACCGCCCCGCGAATTCAAAACCTTCGACCGCCCGGTGCCGGTTGTGTTCGACATCAACACCGCAGACACTACCCAACTCGCCATGCTGCGGGGAATCGGCAGCAAGCTATCGGCCCGCATTGTCAAATTCCGCGATGCCCTGGGTGGGTTTCATTCAGCGGATCAGTATTCCGAAATCTATGGGTTAGACTCCCTGGCTTTGTCCGAGCTCCGGCGTTATGGCCGGGTACAGAGCTCGCCGCGAAAAATAGCCATCAACACGGCCACTGCACAGGAGCTAAACCAACACCCCTACTTCCGAAATCGAAAGCTCAACGAAGTCATTGTGCGTTACCGCGAGCAACACGGGCCGTTTTCCTCGGCCGAGGCTATGAAGGAAATCAGGATTCTGGATGAAGCCACACTTCGGAAAATGGTACCGTATTTGGTGTTTTAAAGAAGGAGAATGGGGGAAAGCAGGAAGTGAAGAAAGGAATTATAAGCGTTGCTTTTTCCCCAAATATTTTCCCTTTCTCTCTTTTTCCATTCTCCCTCATCCTCTTCACTAAAAATTCGGCTTCAACAGGTACTTGGAATAGAATTCCTCAATCACGCGCACGGCTTCGTCGGGCGTTTCGACCACGCTGAATAGCTTGAGGTCGGGCGCACTGATATTCTTCTCCGCTTCCAGTACAGTAGTTTGAATCCAATCGATCAGACCTGTCCAGTATTTCTTTCCCACCAAAATAATCGGAAAACGGCCGATTTTTTTGGTCTGAATCAAGGTCAAAGCCTCAAATAATTCGTCCAGGGTACCAAAACCACCGGGCAAAACAACAAAACCCTGGGAGTACTTGACGAACATGACCTTACGGACAAAGAAGAAATCAAAGTCCATATTCTTGTCAGGGTCAATGTAGATATTGCTATGCTGCTCAAAGGGCAGTGTGATGTTCAACCCCACGGATCTGCCGCCCTGTTCGAAGGCACCCTTGTTGGCCGCTTCCATAATTCCGGGTCCACCACCGGTAATAACCCCATAGCCATGGCGTACCAGCTTAGCTGCTATTTCCTGGGCTACCGTAAAATAGGGATTGTCTTCGGTTGTGCGAGCGGACCCAAAAATAGACACGCAAGGGCCAATCTTAGCCAGCTTGTCGAAGCCTTCAACAAACTCCGCCATTACCTTGAAAACCACCCAGGAATCAGCGCTTTTGATTTCGTTCCAGTCCCGGTCCTGGAACGCCTCTTTAATCCGTGCCTCGTCCTCGGGTACGGCGGGGTTCATCAACGAAATATCGGTAGGGTCGGCGGGAAGGCTGTTGTTCTTTACTGTTTCACTCATAATCTAAAAATTGTTTCGAGTACTTAATGGTAGAGCTGCTACCTTTGTAATAGCTCCTTTTTGAAGGACAATACTAACGATATTCGCTCGATTGTTGTTTCAGGGTTAGCCTTACTTAACACAAATACCATGAAAAAGATTGCGATTGGCGCGGATCACGCCGGATTTCCGTATAAGCAGCCTATTAAAGAATGGTTGCAAGAGAATGGCTTTGAGGTAACGGATTATGGCACCGACAACCCTGATTCGGCTGACTATCCTGATTTCGCTCACCCGGTAGCAAGCGCCGTGGAAAATGGCGAATTCAAGCGGGGGATCCTTTTGTGCGGCAGCGGCCAGGGGGTATGTATTACGGCCAACAAGCATCAGGGCATCCGGGCGGCGCTGATATGGCGCGAGGACCTAGCCGAGCTTTCCCGTAAGCATAACGATGCCAATATTATTTGTCTGCCCGTACGCTTTATCGAGCTGGATTTGGCTCTGAAATGCGTAGAAAAATTCCTCAGTACGGAATTTGAAGGCGGCAGACACCAAACCCGCGTGAATAAAATCGCCTGCTGACCTAGCTTGTCTTTTCGTATATCCCTTTCCAGGGGCTGGGCTTATATCGTTTTTTCAGGGCAGGTACCCGGATGAACAACTTGGGCATTACGTTTTCCTTGTCAATGACATAATCCGGTGGATCCTGCCGAAAATTGTCGTAGATATGGATGACGCTATCGAAGTTGTCCAGGTTTTTCAGGTCATAGCGGGACAGGTCCCAGTTCAGGTAGGGCGTCGCGGTGTAATTGTTGAGGTACTCCCCCTCGTCTTCACCAATCACCAGAATCCGTTTTTGCCGAATTTCTTCGGGCAATAGGGCGGGCTTAGCTCGCAGGTTTTCGAGCTGACCCACCGAGAGAATTGGGCTCAGGTTCAGCAATCCCTGGTACTGAATTAAGACAATGCCCCCCACAAAGCTCAGAAACAGCAGTTCGGCCAGCCAACGTTTTCTAAAACTCAAAAAGTAATAAGTGGCGAAATATGCCAGAGCGGGCAAGAATACTACAAACTGCATGGGAGCCAGATACTGCATCAGCGGAATCATCAGCACCGACACAATGAGCCAAATGGCCATCATCTGCTGAATCCGGGTTTGGTAATTGACCAGTCGCGTAGCCGAGAGCATCCGCATAAAACCCAGTCCCCCTACCACCAGCGGAATGATCAGAGAAATGATCAGCGACGAAAAATCGTTAAGGTCGTACTGCCGTACCTGAAAAACTGACGTGAGTAGATTACGGTTGAGGCTGGCCACACCATCGTTCAGGTAAAAGTACAGCATCACCATTAGGAGCGGAAAAATGGAACCGAAAAAACCCAGCACATGCTGGCGCAGCGTGGCACCGGTGTAAAAAATGAGCGCCACAAATGCCCAGACCATAAAGAGAGCAGCCGGTAGGTAGAAAAGGGTAGCTAGCCCGATGTATAGCCCCATCTCGAATATTTCGTTCGTGATCTGTCGCTGTTCGAGCATCTTGATCACAACGCCAAGCGCCAACAACAGGAAGGTGGCAGCCATCAGCATGGGCGACAGCGTGACCAGATCAAACGAAATAGTTAGGAAGATGGCGTAAATGGCACCCGGTACCTGGGTGCGCTCGTGTAGTACATCGCGGGTGCGGATGATATAATTGAAGTACAGGATTTGAAATACCGAAATTGCCGCAGCTACAGCTTGGTAGGCCTGCTGAGAACGCCCGAAAAGGCGATCAATAGCCCAGTATACCATGCCCGACAAGGGACTGACATTGTCCCATACGTCGCGGTAGAGCATAAACCCCCGATTCATCTGTTCGCCTACTAGCATCCAGCTAAGTTCTGGAATGAGAAGGGGTACCTCGCTCCATAAAAAAGGCAGACGCAGCAAGGCAAAAAACAGCACGAGATTGATGTTCTGATAAGTTGCGTTGGCGCGAAAAAAACTCAGCAAGCAGGTAGGAAGTTAAGGAGGATGCCCGAATACTTTCACGAAATTACACCCCCCTTTTCCACAAAAACAAAATAAGTACGGATATTTGTGAGAATCGTCCACAACAGGGACTGTGAATACTAATCGCAATCGTCGGCTAGAACGGTGCGCCGATTAACTCATTTGTAAAGTAAAGTACCATGGAATCCAAAAGACAGCAAAAAGTAGCCCGCCAGATTCAGAAAGATCTGGGTGATATATTCCAGCGCGAAGCGCAACACCTGGTCAATGGTGCTTTCGTCACCGTTACGGGCGTCCGCATGACCCCCGACCTGGGCATTGCGCGGGCGTACCTGAGTTTTCTGCCCGAAAAGAAAAAAGACCTTCTCTTTCAAAGTATCCAAGAAAATACGCGCTTCATTCGGCAAAAGCTGGGCGAGCGGGTGCGTCACCAACTACGCATTGTTCCCGAGCTGCAATTCTACCTGGATGATACGGCCGAATATGCCGCCAAGATGGACGCTCTGTTTGCCAATATTGTCATTCCGCCCTCCCAGGACGACAAAGGAGACGAAACGGAATAATCTTTTCGTTAGAGGAACATGAACGTATCCCTTCGGATAGCCCGTCGCTATTTCGTGTCGCATAACAAGCGCAGCTTCATTAGTATCATTGCCCTTATCGCCATGATTGGCGTAGGGGTCGGTACGGCGGCCATGGTAGTGGTTCTGTCGGTATTTAATGGCATGGAAGCGCTGAACCGGCAGATTTTCAAAACCTTCGACGCGGATATCGAGATCGCTCCCCGCGAAGGTCGGCGCTTTGTCGTTTCGGATGCGTTCCTTGACAAAATACAAAAAACTGAAGGCGTTGCCCTTGTGACGCAGGTCATTGAAGACAACGCTCTGGCCCGCTACCGAGATAATCAAATGGTAGTGAGGCTGAAAGGCGTGGACAGTACTTTTGCGCAAAGGGGGCAACTGGATACGGCGATGATCGAAGGTAGCCTACAACTAACGGGTGCAAAAGGAACACCCTTCGCCGTGGTGTCGGAAGGGGTGCGCTCGGCGCTGTTGATCTCTTCCAACGATCCGTTGACACCCCTGGAACTTTGGTACCCGCGCTCCGACCGGCGGACGCTCAGCCTGTCATCGCCGGATGCGTTCAACCAGGTAGCGGTGCGACCGGGGGGTACCTTTTTCATTGAGAGCCGCTACGACGATTATGTTATCGCGCCCCTGGCCACTGTGGCTTCACTACTCCAATATGGCAAACAGCGTACGAATCTGGAAATACAACTTGCTCCCAATGCCTCGCCCGAGCCAGTACGCCGTCACCTGCAGCGCCTAACGGGAGAATCGTTTGTGGTGAAAGATCGCGACGAACTGAATGCTGATCTTTTGCGGGCTATTCGCGTGGAAAAGCTTTTCGTTACTGTTACCCTTTCCTTTATAATTCTGGTAGCGGCCATAAATATTTTTTTCTCGCTGAGCATGTTGGCCATTGAGAAAAAAGAGGACATTCGAATGCTGTTCGCCATGGGAGCTACGGCCTCGTTGGTGCGGCGAATCTTTCTGTCGGTCGGTGGTATAGTAGCCTTGTCGGGCGCAATTCTGGGGTTGATCGTAGGAGTCGGCCTATGCTGGCTGCAACAAAAATATGGGCTGGTTTCGATGGGTATGGTTAGTTCATTGGTAGATGCCTACCCGGTCCAGCTCGTATGGAGTGATGTGCTTCTAACAGCCCTCATTATTGTGGCGGTCACCGTAGTTGTATCGATTATTCCAGCAAGGCGCGCGGCACAGACTGTTAACACCTCCCTGTTGGGATGATTCAATTATTAGTTAATAATACTAATATTCAGGAAGATATATATTACTTTGGTAGCTTCCAATGACAAAAACAGGCAGATCTGTAATAGGGAAACTGCCTGATTATTTAAGTAAAAAGATTGGTATGAATTTTAAAATAAATACGATAAAGATAACAACACTAAGTTGGTTGCTCCTGGTGCTGGCAGTAGGGGCATCAGCTGGCGCCGACTTCACAATACTGTCGCCTGCCGATACCACGCGGCGCGCGCCAGGAATCGTAACAGATCAGGGTCCCTACCGTCCTTCCCGTACCTTGAAGAACGATATTTTGCACACCCAGCTAGCCGTCCGATTTGACTGGCTGCGGCAGCACGTGCTGGGCAGCGCTGTGATTACCTTTAAGCCGTATTTTTATCCCCAAAAAACGTTGGTTCTGGACGCCAAAGGCTTTGATATCCAACGTATCTATCAACTGGACACCCTGGTCCGGTTTGATTCTCTGTCAAAAAAAACCATCCGGGAGCCTATTCGCGATTCGCTGGAATACAGTTACGACCGCCGCCAACTAACCATCCGGTTGCGCCGGGCCTACACGCGTAGAGAAAAAGTATACGTTCAGATTGATTACACCGCCAAGCCGAATGAACTCCCCCGGGGCGAGCCTGACGACCATCCGGACGACAAGGGTCTCTACTTCATCAATGCTGACGGCCTTGATGAAGGAAAACCCCGGCAGATATGGACGCAGGGCGAAACCGAAGCCAATTCGGGCTGGTTCCCCACGGTGGATAGCCCCAACGAAAAGTTTTTGCAGGATATTTACATTACCGTCGATACTACCTTCAAAACCCTATCCAACGGATTGATGGTGGCATCGGTCGGCAATGGCGACGGTACGCGCACCGATCACTGGAAGCAAACCCTCCCCCACGCCCCCTACCTTACCATGTTGGCCGTTGGCGATTTTGAAGTAGTCAAAGACATGCTTCCCAATGGCCTCGAACTGAGTTACTATGTAGAGCCTAAATACGCCAACTACGCCAGAGCTATCTTTGGCCGTACACCCGAAATGATCGCTTTTTTCTCCAATATCTTCGGAATGGATTTTCCCTGGGAAAAGTACGCGCAGATTGCCGTGCGGGACTTTGTGTCTGGGGCTATGGAAAACACTACTGCCACCGTGCATCAGGAAAGCATTCAGGCTGATACCCGGGCCCTGGTGGATGGTAATTCCGATGGAGTGATTGCGCATGAACTGGCCCACCATTGGTTTGGCAATCTGGTTACCGCTGAAGAATGGGGCCAATTGCCACTTAACGAATCGTTTGCCAACTATGCCGAGTACCTCTGGATGGAGTACTACATCGGAGCAGCCGAGGCCGACTGGCAACATTTGCAGGAATTAAAGCAATACCTGGGCGAGGCCGATCAAAAGCAGGTACCCATGATCCGATATTTCTACAAAGACCGGGAAAACATGTTTGATAGCCACTCCTACGCCAAAGGCGGGCGTATACTACACATGCTGCGCAAGTACGTGGGCGACGAGGCGTTTTTTCTGGCGTTGCAGACTTACTTGAAGCAGCACCGCTTCGCTACCGCCGAAATCAACGATTTACGGCTGGCTTTTGAAAAAGTGACTGGAGAAGATTTAAACTGGTTCTTCGATCAGTGGTTTATGAAGCAGGGGCATCCTTTAATCAAAGTAGAACAGCAGTATTCTTCCGTGAGCCAGAAAGTAAGCCTGAAAATCAGCCAAATGCAGGATACTTTGAGCAGTACGGTATATCGCCTGCCCTTAAAAGTGGATATATGGGTGGACAGTGTGAAAACACGCTATGACGTCGTAATCAACCAGGCGAAGCAAACGCTGGAATTTCCGGCCAAAAACCGACCCGACCTGATAATATTCGACGCTGAAACACAATTGCTCGGTACAGTCGATCACGAAAAAAGTCGCCCCGAATACGTTTTCCAGTTCTACAAGGCCGATAAGTTCTTGTCGCAGTATGATGCTCTGACGCACCTGGAAGGCAAACTGATAGACTCCGACATCCGCCATCTGATGATGACCGCCATGGTCGATCCCTTCTGGAAAATCCGGCAAGTAGCCGTCTCCAATTTTGCTGAATACGACGGGCTGGAATTCGTCGATATCGAACGCCTCGTACAAAGTCGCGCCCGCATCGACCCCAATTCACAGGTACGCACCGAAGCCATTCTGACGCTGGCTTCTTTTGGCGACAACTCCAACGATCCGCTGTTTCGAGAAGCGCTCAACGACACCTCCTACCTCGTAGTTTCGGTGGCCCTGGAAGCGTATCTGATCGGCAAGCCTGGCGATGCTGCCGAGATTGCCGAACGATTCGAGAATTCGCCCAACGATGCCATCGTGGCGGCCGTAGGAAATTACTATGCCGGACTGGCTACGCCGGAACGCTATGAATGGTTTTTACAAAAAATGGAAGGTATGAACCCTTCGGATCGATATAATTTCCTGCAGGTTTTTGGCAAGTACCTGATCAAATCAACTTCTGACGTACAGCGGCGCAGCATTCCGGTACTCGAAAGTCTGGCCCGCAACAATCCGGCTTACTTTGTGCGGTTTGGCGCATATCAGGTATTAGGCTTACTCACGGACATTCAGGGGGTAGCTTCAATCCGCAAGGATATTCGCAGCAATGAGCGTGATCCCAAATTGAAGGAAATGTACAGTCAGTTCGGAGAATTGTAATTCTTTGTAAAATAGTACAAATCAATTGCCATAGGCATCAGCGGAATGGAGAGGGAAGGTTTTTTTATGTTGTGAGTTCCAACCATTTTTCTTGTAAGGTACTCTGTGGGGATAGTAGTAAAATATTTTAATCAACACATTAAGTAAAAAGCTTTTGCTCTCGTACTTCGCGCCGGCGGTTTATTTACCATTTCCACGCAAAGTTGCATAAGCGATGCGCCAACTCCCTCTACGGACTACCCCCAGTTACTGGGAGAATACCGTACTAATGCCAGTATGGATTTGAGTTGTGTGGCAATTAACGATGAGCGTCAGTTTCCCGGGTTAGCTGTCAGCCAAAAATCCGACGACACCTACACGCTGATACGAACTGATTTTTTTACTACCAAACGTACCACGGAACTCGGCAACGTTACGGTTCAGGCTAAAACCGACACGCTGTTGATTTATCGGAAAAATCAGAAAATTGGTAGTTTAGCCTTCGGCGCGTGGCGGAATTTCAGGGAGAGAAAGTTCGGGAGGCGAATGCCCCGATACTGGTGGTTATCCTGAACGATACGATCACAAAAACTTCCTTCTTTTATTTCGGTTACCGACTGTGAATCACTCCGCCAGACATTGAGTTAGGTCAATCTTGCAAAAGCAGCCGGAATTGGGTAGCTTTATGTTGAAAAAGATACTACTTTATCCCTAAGCGATGTCAATGGAAAATACACTGAATTTAAATATCCCGCTCTCCATTTAAGATTAAAGTGACAAGTCAAACCTGGATGAAGGTGAGCTAGACGCCCTGCTGGAAGAGATTGGGGGTTGAGCAACGGCATGATTGTTTTGTCCTTTCAACCAACCATCAAGCCCAAAACAGGGAAAATGGTAAGTATTGCAAATATAATATCATGGAAAAATCAAGAGAAGAAGTAATCCGGGAGCTGGCCTCGGAGCATAGTGTCACGCTGAGTACTGTAGCCACGCTGCTGCATGGATTGCAGGCTACCGGGGGTAACCAGGTACAGTTCAATATATCCGAATTGGGCGGTATGGGCCAGTGGCAGCCCAACCTGGTAATGGTAGGTGATATGTTTAATCATGAGCTAAAAGCCAAAGTAGATCGGATATGTACAGCTCTGTCGGAGCTGTCGCGGCAACTCCCCCGTGAGGTTGCCGACCCAACGGGGACACTGTTAGGGCGTACCCAGGCTACCTTTAAGGGCAGCCAGAACGATTCGCATTACAGCTACTATGCGGATGAAAACCGGCTCGTGATCTACCATGAAGGAAAGAATACCAGTTACGATACAACGGGCTATTCGCTTACCGGTGTACAGCAAGCTCAGAATAGCAACAGCAAAGGACTCAGTTTCACCTACCCGGGTGGTAATGTGGCAGTGGCTGATTTAGAGGAAATTAAATCGTAAGATACAAACTTTTGACGGATTGTGCCCGGCACAAGGATACGATTACTCATTAAAAAGGCGCGAACTCGTTTGAAACGAGTTCGCGCCTTTTTAATTGCTTTGCATTTGTCCACTTTTTGAAAGGGGACAAATATCCACGTTAGTCTGTCAAGCCGAACCGCACTTTCGCTTCAGGGTAGGTAAGTTTTTCGTAGTTGATCCGCCCAGCCTGTCCACCGGGAATGAGTACATACCGGAACGAATGGTTGGGCGAAGGCGGCAGTAGGGGCCCCCTTACCGGTGTAGACCAAATCCGGACCTTGTTAAGATTGAGCGAAAAATCAATGATATCTTCGGTGAACTGGGCATACACCGTAACAGGTAGCTGGCGTACCTGATTGTT
This sequence comes from Cytophagales bacterium, assembly GCA_038204185.1. Taxonomy (GTDB): domain Bacteria; phylum Bacteroidota; class Bacteroidia; order Cytophagales; family Spirosomataceae; genus Salmonirosea. Next base: position 592 of record JBBRDE010000042.1, on the reverse strand, counting down.
GTCAGTTTCTAGTTTTGCGTACACCAGCACCACTCCCCGGTCCAGAATTTCCTGCGAAAGGCGGTCCGCCTGAAGTTCGGTATAAAACCGGTCGACGCCAAACACATTCGCCTTCGTCCACGTTCCGGCTTTGGTCCAGGCGGAATAAATCACATTCGCGGCTCCGGTTGGCCCCGCGGGTCCTTGTGCCCCGGCCGGTCCCTGTACCCCGGACGGTCCCGCCGGCCCAGTGGGGCCGGCGGGGCCTTTGCAGGCACTCAGGCCCGCCACCACCAGCAGTATCATCAAACAGTAGCTCAGTTTACCCAAATGGGTCCCCCCCATGACTCCTCCCAATTTATACATTTTTTACTTCGTTGTGAAATTTGGCCCGAATATCCTGATTAGGAGAGACATTAGCAAGAAATGTTGCATTATTGACACGCAGGAACCGGGTAGATTTCACCGGGCTTGCCTTTCTTTTCGCGCGAGCTAGTATCTTTGAATGATAAAATTGTACCCCGAATCATTTCCGTTTTCCGGCATTCGTTCTCAACTACCCTAGCCCCGATCCATGGCCCGACCGACCCAATCCCTTTTTCTGCTGGATGCC
>JBBRDE010000041.1:0-25669 GCA_038204185.1 Cytophagales bacterium | reverse complement strand
AGGGCTTCGGCTCCACGCTGGGTAGTATCGGCATTGTCATTGGCCTCGGGGTCATGATGGGGCGGTTGTTAGAGGTGACCGGTGCGGGCGAAAAAATCGAGTATAGCCTGATTCGTTGGATGGGCAAACGAAAAGAAGAATGGGCTATGGCCGTGACGGGCTATATTGTAAGCATCCCCATTTTCGTCGATTCAGCTTTTATTATTCTCTACCCGGTGGCTAAGGCCTTAGCCCGGAAAAGCAATCGCTCTTTATTAACGTTAGGAATTGCTCTGGCTGGGGGCCTCATGATCACCCACTCTACCGTGCCACCTACCCCTGGCCCCCTGGGAGTGGCGGGGATTTTTGGGGTGGATGTGGGGGCCATGCTACTGCTCGGAATGGCCCTGGCCCTGCCCGCGCTGATCGGGGTGGTGCTCTACGCGCGTTGGCTGGCCGTAAAGTACCCTGACTTTGGCGGACAACCTGCCGCAGAGGAAGACTTAGCGCTACTTCAGGAAAAGTACTTGCTCGAAAAAGAAGGCAAGTCGCTTCCCAGCCTTAGCCGATCGCTGCTGCCCATCGTAGTACCCATAGTCCTGATTTTCGTCAAAGCAGTAGTCGCTGCTTTGCTAGTGTTACCGGGTAATGAAGGCTATACGGACCACCTTTGGGTACAGGTAGTGTATTTTTTGGGTAGCCCCATTATAGCGTTGGCGGTCAGTACCTTGTTGGCGGTATATACGCTGGTTCCGGAACTTGACCGGGCCACTACCCTCGAACGCCTGGAAGAAGGACTCCAATCGGCGGGGATCATTCTGATGGTGACTGGCGCGGGTGGGGCGCTGGGGGCCGTAGTGCGGGAGAGTGGGGCTGGTACACAACTAGCCGAGCAGGTAGCGGGTTTGCCCATTTCGCCGGTCATGATCCCCTTCATCGTAGCTACGCTGGTACGGCTCATTCAGGGGTCGGGTACCGTAGCCATGATCACCGCAGCCTCCATTACCGCCCCCATCCTGGCCCAGATTCCCGGCGTAAACATGCTGCTGGCAGCGCAGGCGGCGTCAATGGGAGCTTTGTTTTTCAGTTACTTCAACGACAGCCTGTTCTGGGTAGTGAATAGGTTGATGGGCATTGTGGATGTGCGGCAACAGATGATGGCCTGGTCGGTGGCTACAACCGTCATGTGGGGTATTGGGGGTAGTTGTGTGGCGTTGCTTAACCTGGGTATTGGCTCGGGGGGCTCTTTGCTCGACCCTTTGTTTCCGTTAGGGATCACGGGCATGATGCTGTTTTTTGTGAGGAGATAACTACTGAATTATTCTCTCGGAATCACAAAGGGAGAAAATAAGCGGTACTTACTTTGATACATATAAGTTGAATTTAATATACCTAACCCTATGGAAACCAACCTGTCCCGTCGATCTACCATCAAAACTATGCTTAGCGGTACCGCTGCCCTTTCGGCCTCCCTTACGTTGACGGAGGTAATGGGTGCTTCCGATGGTGCCTTGGGCGTGGACCTGAAAGGAAAAATTAACCATTCGGTCTGCCGGTGGTGTTACAGCAAGGTACCCCTGGAAGACCTTTGCCGCGAAGGCAAGGCCATGGGGCTGCAATCCATAGAACTCCTGGGGCCCAACGACTGGCCGACCCTGGCTAAGTACGGCCTCACCTGCGCAATGCCCAATGGGGCGGGCTTCGGGATTGTAAAAGGGTTTAATGATCCAGCCCAGCACGATGCCCTGGTGGAAAGCTACGAAGCATTGTTTCCAAAACTGGTAGCTGCGGGATACGACAAAGTAATCTGCTTTTCGGGTAATCGCAACGGCATGGATGAGGAGCGGGGACTCGAAAATGCCGCCGCCGGTTTGAAAAAACTAATGAAGTCCGCCGAAAAGCACAAGGTAACTCTGGTGATGGAGCTACTAAACAGCAAAGTAGACCACAAAGACTACATGTGCGATAACTCGAATTGGGGGGTAGAGCTCTGCAAGAGGGTAGGGTCGGAGCGATTCAAATTGCTCTATGATATTTACCACATGCAGATCATGGAGGGCGACGTAATAGCCACCGTCAAAAAGAATCATCCATACTACGCCCACTACCATACCGGTGGCGTGCCGGGCCGCAACGAAATTGACGATTCTCAGGAGCTGAACTACCCGGCTATTATGAAGGCCATTGCCGACACGGGCTTCAAGGGGTTCGTAGCTCAGGAATTTATCCCCAAGCGTACCGATGTCCTGGCTTCTCTGAAACAGGGGGTGCAGATATGTGATGTGTAACCAGGATTAGTCAGTACCTCCGTTTTTGGTTTTCACTACCGTCCACGCGGGTGGTTCGACTCCCATCAGGTGCCTGACAAAAAAGTCGCGCCGCTTGCGCTCGCCGTAGTCCCCCCCGGAGGAGTGGCTCATGTTGGGTATCATCAGAAAATCAAAATCCTTATCTGCTTTGACCAGTGCATTGACTAGCTGCATGGTAGAGGCGGGGTCCACGTTATCGTCTACTTCGCCCACCATGAGTAGCAACTTTCCCTGTAATTTGGCCGCGTTGGTCACATTGGAACACTCAGCATACTGTGGGCCGATGGGATACCCCATCCACTGCTCATTCCACCAGATCTTGTCCATCCGGTTGTCGTGACAGCAGAAGGAAGATACCGCTACTTTATAAAAATCAGTGTGGAATAGCAGGGCCCCGGTAGAACTTTGTCCACCGGCTGATGTACCATAGATACCCACTTTGTCAAGGTTCAGGTAGGGGAATTTTTTGGCGGCCGCTTTCAGCCATAGAATGCGGTCGGGCAGGCCGGCATCTTTCAGATTCTTCCAGCATACATCATGAAACTCCTTGGAACGGAGTGAGGTACCCATACCGTCCAACTGCACCACAATAAAACCTAATTCGGCTAGCTCAAACATGGAACGGTTAGTGGTCATAAATGACTTGGGCGTAAATGCGCTATGCGGACCGGCGTAGATGTTTTCTATAACGGGGTAGGTTTTGGTGGGGTCAAAATTGGTGGGTCGGATGATGATCCCCCAGGTGTCGGAAACGCCATCCCGGGCTTTGGCCGTAAAAACCTCGGGGGCCCGCCATCCGGCTTTCTGCCATTCCGAAATATCCGCTTTTTCGAGTTCCATCAGTACCTTCCCGTCTTTGGCGGAACGGAGGACGGTGACGGGAGGCATATCCACGGTGGAATAGGTATCAATAAAGGAGGTATGATCGGGGGAGAACGTGGCCGAATGGTTGGCATTTTCCGTAGTCAGGGGCGTGAGCCCGGTTCCGTCAAAGTTGATGCTGTAATACTGCACAAAGTACGGATCCTGACTGGGTACCATCCCTCCGGCAGCGAAGATGATTCTGCGGGATTTTTCGTCCACATTTACCACCGAACGCACCACCCATTTTCCCTTCGTTATTTGGTTTTTGACTTTCCCGGAGGTACCATCGTATAGGTATAGGTGATTCCAGCCATCGCGCTCGGAGGCCCAGACGATCTCCTGGCCGTCGGCGATATCCTCCCGAAAACGCTTGCCGCTGTAATCAATAAAAGTCGGACTTTTTTCTTCGATCAAAGGCCGGATAGTACCGTCATTGGCGTCCACTTTCAGCACCCGGTAGAGCTGATGTCCCCTTTGGTTGTACTCGAATGTGAAGGCGCGGCTATCCTTACGCCATTCCAGCCGTGACAGGCTGTACTGCTGCGCAAACAGCGCGTCGTCGATAGGTAGGTGCTTTTTCTCTTCCACCCAAAACAACTGTGGCCGCCGCACAGGCAGCGCATCGCCGGGCTTAAGGTACTCCCGGTTTTCGAGTTTGGGCTGCAATTGATCCTCTGGCGAGGACCGCACGAAGTAAATCAGGTGCTTTTCGTTGGGACGGATTTTATGAGTCACAATCTTCTTAGAATCCGGCGACCATTTTACGTAGCCCGAATAATACTCCCCCTCCGAGCCGTCAAAACTGAGCTGCGTTTCCTCTTTCGTCTTTTCTACACGGACGTACAAGTTGTAATTTTTGATGTAAGCCGTGCGGGTACTGTCGGGCGAAAAAACGGGCTTGGCCGTTTTTTCGTCGTCGCTGTTGGCCCAGTAGCGGCGTTCGTCCGTAGGGATCAGGTCCTTCTTGGTCAGACTGTTGTTGGTCAGATTGTAGGTCCAGGTAAAGCGCTCGGTCTTGAATTCGATTTCCCGGTCATCCTGGGTATAGGCGAGGCCCGCGAGGGGTAGGTTGTAAGGTTCGATTTTTCCCTGGGTTGCTTCGGAAAGCTTTTTGGCCAGTTGTTCGTGGTCGAAAGCCACCAGGCGTTTCTTTTTGGCAGGATCTACCGCCATGAATTCTTTGCCGCGCGGCGTTTGTACGGCATACCAAAGCCAATTGCCACTTTTCGACCAGTTTATAGCCAACGGCGCGTGGTAGACTTTATCCTTCAATTGGTTTTTTAATTTTTCGGCCCGCTGGTAATCTTCCATTCGTCCCTGACCGTAGAGAAGCGGGTAGCAGGTTACCGAAAGGGCACAGACCAAGTAAAAACACCGGAGGGTAGGAGGAAAAACAAGCTTCATGGGGAAATTGATCTTGGTTTTTGGGTAAATTTAAGAGAATCCGCCAATATTGCGAATCGAGGAGGTAGCAATCGGGCATTCAGTAGTAATAGCCGACCGTGTACTTTTGGGTTTAAGTCTTCATTTTTGCTATCTCCCGAATCAATGCCTCAAATTTTTTACCAGCAAAACCGCCGTTCTTTCCTCAAATCATCCGCCCAGGCGGCAGGCTTACTCACCGCTTACGGGATGGGCCTTACCTCGGTGTTGGGTGCGGGCAATGTCGAGGAAACAATCATGGCCTTATTATCGGATACCCACGTATCGGAAGACGCCCAGAATGAATACCGGGGTTTCTTTCCTTTTAAAAATCTTCAACGTGTTGTACCTGACGTTCTGGCTGCCCGACCCGACGCCGTGCTGATCAACGGCGATGTCGCCCGGCTGACGGGCGAAAAAGGCGACTACCAGCAAGCCAAAGGCCTGTTGACGCCACTGGCCAGTCAGAAACCCATCTACATGACGCTGGGCAATCACGATCACCGCGAGAATATCCTGGAAGTATTTTCTAAGCCCAAAGAAATGCAGGATTTGAAGGGTAAGTACGTACACGTGATTGAACAACCAGCGACCCGTTTCGTGCTGCTCGACTCACTGATGTTTACCAATAAAACGCCCGGGTTATTGGGTCAAAGCCAGCGTTCCTGGCTTGGGGAGTACCTGAAGCAATCCGACAAGAAGCCGATGGTACTGTTCGTACACCATACCCTGGCGGATACGGACAGCTCCCTGCTGGACACCGACAAACTTTTTGAGATCGTCAAGCCCCATCGTCAGGTGAAGGCGATTTTCTACGGCCATTCACACGAATATAAGTACGACACGCTGGATGGTATCCATCTGGTCAATCAGCCCGCAGTGGGCTACAACTTTTCAGACCAGGAACCTGTAGGCTGGCTTATTGGCAAATTCCGGAAAGAAGGAGCGGACCTGACGCTGCAGGCCTTTGCCGGCAATCGCCAGGGCGACGGAAAAACCAAGTCATTGACCTGGCGGTAAAATATTGTTACCTTATATCCCCAAAAAAAGACGCCACCGGAGAAAGCATTTGCTCTCTCCGGTGGCGTTTAGATTTCATGGCTCTAAATTTCTACTTATCTTTTTCGAAACCCTCCATTTTGACGAGCTTGTTATAAAGTCCCAACAATAGGAACGAAGGGGCCCACTGACCCACAAAGGTAGAGTCCTTATCTTTTCCCAAAATTTTGAAGGTTGCCGAAATGGCCATCGAACCCAGGGCTGCCCACAGGAAAATATCGGAGGGAATTCGGGCGGTGTAGTCTTCAATGGCGGCTGCCACGGGTCCCTCTTTATGGTCGGGGTTATAGTTTTTAACTTTTTCTTTTACTTCGTTGGCTTTCTCTTTTACTTGTTGGGTAGCGTCCATGATGTTGTTTCGTTTTAATTAGTTGATAGGTATTCAGTAAATAGTCTGTTTAGTTCGGTTGTTTTGGATTTTCCGAATCTCAAAGTACCTAAGCTTATACTACTTTTCTCACTAATCAAAAAACTGTTCCAATCGTTATACAGTAGGTCTATCCACAAAAGAACGGATTCAATATCCTAGTGGGGCGGGAGAAAATTCAACAGTTCCGAGGAAACTATGGATCAATTCGTGAGAACTTTTAAACCAAGCCAATAAGCAATATAACTTGTTAGTGATTTTTGTAAAAAAATACGGAGTAGGTGTAGAAAAACAGCAAATCCGTGAGGTTAGGTATCGAATTTTTGGATACATCTAGGGTACCTGCGAAGTGAACTGATAACTGCCTGATCCGACTTCCAGCACCAGGTACCCTTTTTCAACTCCCTTTACTTTCCATTGGGTGCGTGTCATCACGGACTGGCCACTTTCCAATACAGTCTGCGGATTCGTTGTGGGAATGTGAATCTCGGCGGTCGTGTTGACGGGAACCGTCACGTCCATCGTAAGGCTTTGTCCTGTTTTTGTCCATGACGACAGTACGTTGCCGTGGGGTGTCTGGTAGGTGGCCCGAAGGTAGTTGAGACCCGTTGGGGCAATTTCGGGGCGGATGCGGATGGATTTGAAGCCCGGCGCAGTGGGCTGAATACCCGCTGCATACTCGAACATCCACTCACACACTGCCCCAAACGCGTAGTGACTGAATGAATTCATGGTGCCATTGCCCGTAAAGCCTCCCTGTTCGTTCTTGCTGTCCCAGCGTTCCCAGATGGTGGTTGCCCCGTTTCTGACCTCGAAACCCCAGGACGGAAAATTTTCGCTCAAAAAAAGCTGGTAGGCTATATCGGAACGACCGGCCTGCGAAAGCGCCGGAAGTAGCTGTTTGGCCCCCAAAAATCCAATCGTCATCTTACCCCCATTCTGTTGTACCAGATCGGCCAGATAACTACCCGCGCGGGCCCGCATCGACTCCGGAATCACCTCCATATACAGCGCGTTGGCGTAGGCGGTTTGGGAATGCCCGGTGAAGCCCAGGCCGTCGTGGACATAGCCCTCGCCCGTCCCGTAGGCCGATTCATTGGCGAAAAGTTTTCCGTTGTTATTGGAGTAATGGGCCTGCAAGGCATTTTGAATTTTGCCGTGCAAGGTGCGAAACCGCTGGGCGTCGGTGGGTTTGGCCAGGGCCTCTGCCATTTCGGCCATCAGTCGGGCGCAATACCCGAAGTACATACTTGCCAACAAATCGGGCGAGGTCTTCTTGCCCAGCGACAGCCAGTCACCGAAGCCCGCGTTGGGATAGATATCTTTGAACGAATTTTCTGGAAAAAGGTACCTGCTTTGGCTATGCTGTTCCAGGAAATTCATGAAGCGCACCATGTTGGGCCAGCCCTTAGCCAGCAGGCGGGTGTCGCCGTAGGTGCGGTACACTTCGTAGGGGCAAATGATCCCCGCCTCCATCCAGCCCGGCGAGTAGGAGTCGGCGTCCCGGACATTGGGCCGGGGGGCATAGAGAGGGTAGGCACCATCGTAAGGGCCACTGCTCCATTGGGCGTCGTTGAGGTCGACCATCCATTTGGTGAAAAACGAGGCCACATCGCGGTTGTAAGCCGCCGAGCGGATGTAAACCTGGGCGTCACCGGTCCAACCCAGGCGTTCGTCGCGCTGGGGACAATCGGTCGGTATGTCCAGGAAATTGGCCCGCTGCGTCCAGTCGATGTTGCTGTACAATTTATTGACCATCGCGTTATCGGTTTCAAAAGTGCCCGTTTGGGGGGTGACGGAGCCGATGACCAGACCCGTGATGGTCGAGAGGGTCGGGGGTGTGCGCAAGCCGGTGATTTCGACAAACTGAAAGCCATGAAAAGTAAACTTCGGTTCCCAGATTTCACCATTCGGGTCGCCTTTCAGGATGTAGGTATCAATGGCCCGCGCTTTCCGCAAATTATCCGTCATTAGAAAACCGTCGTAGAGGATTTCGCCAAACCGTAGTTTTATGACATCGCCCCGCTCGCCCTGCACCCGAATGCGCACAACTCCGGCAAAATTTTGTCCCATGTCAAAAATATAAGCGTTGTTAGGTCGGGGGGCTATGCTGACGGGATTCACGACCTGCGTAATCTGCACCGGATTGGCCGGATAGGTTTCGATCAGCCGATCGGGCTTATCGGCAAATACCTGCACACTTGCCCAGCCATCCATGGGGTAGTTGGGCTGCTGCCAGCGGTTGAATTCAAGGCGGGCGTCATAGGTTTCGCCATTGAGAATGTCCGTTTCCACCAGTGCTCCGTGGTTGGCACGCCACGAATCATTGGTGTCGAACACGTCGCTATGGCCGTCGGCATACACCACTTCCAATTGGGCTTTTAAGACGGGTACATCACCATAAAACGCACGCACCACCGGATTGCCCACCAGCAGGGCGTACCCCACGTAACCCGCGTACCAGCCATATGATAGTATCGAACTTAACGCGTTGGTTCCTCCCTGAATTTGGGAAGTTACGTCGTAGGTCTGGTAGTAGACCCGCTGGTTATAATCCGTCCAGCCGGGCGTGAAAAAGTCGTTGCCGATGCGCTGGCCATTGATGCTGAATTCGTAAAGTCCCAGCGCGGCCACGTACAGCCGGGCTTTGACAAATCCGGGTTGGATTTGCACTTCTTTGCGCAGATAGGGGGCGGGGGGTAGGTGGTAGGAGGTACCATTGTACTGTATATTCTGGCCCAAATGGTTCAGATTGTACCCGATCCACTGGGCGCTCCAGTTGGACTTCGTAAGCAGCCCCATTTCCCAGCGGGCGGTTTCGCTCCATGGCCCAACGGTTCCGTTTTTGTCCCAGCTCCTGACTTTCCAGTAACATACCTGCCGCGACTGTATGGGCCTTCCTTGGTATTCGATTTGGGTGGTTTGGTCAGATTTTACCGGACAACTGGTCCAGAGGTCTGCTAGTTCGGGGCTCAGTAAATCGGGTCGGGTAGCTACCACCACCTCGTACGAAGTCTGGCTTTGGTTACGCTCGCTGGAAGTAAGAATCCAGCTAAGGCGGGGTGCTGCCACATCCGTAACCGGATTTTCCCGGTATTCACACCGCAGGCTGGTCGGGGTCAGGTCCGTGGCCAGGGCTTTTTGGAAAAACACGGAGAGGGTAAAAAGCATACCCCAGCTGAGCAGATTCTTTATTTTCATGATACTTCAGAACAATGGTGGTCTTATATAGAATTCGGCCTTTGGCCGGAGTGGGAGATTCAGAGTAAGGCAGGTCAATGACCCAATTTAAGTGTTCCAGCTTCGGTATAGGCAAGCTGTCCACCTACCAGCTTAATGTTTCGGGCGTGCGCCTCGACGTTACCGATTGTTACAGAATGGCCCGGTCGGATCTCTACGTTGTTTTCGACGGAGGGTACGCAACTGCATGACCAGGTGGAGGGATCCTGCCACGATCCACTTTGCACACTATAAATATCCCCATCGACTACGCTCACCACGGCTACTCCGCTCTGCCGTCCGGTACCGCAGGCATTGCTTACGCTAGCCAGTTGATAGGTGGTGGTCGCGCCCGGTGTCACCACACGCTCGTAGCTGTTGGTCTGGATATTGTCAACTACGGTGCCATCGGTGAAGGCCAGGCTGTAAGGGCTTTCGCCGGATAGCTGCACCCGCAACGGCGTGGGGGCATTGGGGTAGGGAATCGTGGTGCTGCCCGACAACTGAGCCGTTACCGGGTCTTTGATCTGAACCGGGATAGGAGAAGATACAAAATAACAGGCATTCATCTTCACTTCTACCGTGTAGGTGCCACTCGAAAAGGCGTGGTAGTAGGCGGTGTTCGCTCCAGCGATCGATTCACCGTTTTTTTTCCATTGAATGATGCCGGCCAGCCCCGGCGAAAAGCTCAAAGGTACCCCCAGGCCGGCGCATCGCTCGCTGCCGCCAGCCACGGTGATGGTGCGGGGGAAATTGCTGCTGGAACTGGAAACTGTGATGGGGCTCGACATGCCCATGCAGCCGCTGGGATACTGCGTCCTAACCTGAAGCGCATAAGTGCCCGGATCGTTGATCAGGAACGTAGGGTAGGTGTTACCGGCCATTGGAGTGCCGTCTTTATACCATTGGAAATCCCGGCTTCCAGTATTTCCGGCATAGCGCAACACCGTATTGTTCCAGCCGCACAGCAGGTTGTCGCCTTCCAGAAGCACGTCCGCGGTGCTGCCTAGCACAATGTCCACGGGGTCTGACTCGGTATAGCATGCGCCGGGTTCGTTGCTTGAGAAAACTACCGCCCTGTATGTACCCGATTCAGTAATGGTCCGGAACAAGGCGCTGGTATTATCAAGGGTCTCTCCTTTTTTCCAAAACACCAGGGTACCTGGTGGTACATCCGTTTTCAGAAGCAGGGTCTCCTCGATGCACCCACGGACCATAGTTGCTATGGGGGTGGACCCGTTGAGGATAATTGGCTTGACCGGGCTACCGAAACCAACCCCTACTGCATTACTGACCATCGCACAAGAACCCACCAGTACTTTCAATGTATAGCTGCCCGGTGTGCGGGTATATATAAAGTCAGTATTAGCTCCCGCAACGGGTACGCCATTTTTTAACCATTGGTATTGCAGGCCTTGTCTATCGTTCTGATCAATTTCGGTAAAAAGGTAAGCGTCCTGAGGCTGGTTTCCGCAAATGGATGGGTCGTTGGTGCGAATCGTTAGCGCGATACCGGGGCCTGCCTTTATCTCGATGGGCGCCGAGGTAGCTGAGCAGCCCGGCCCAGCTACCGTCACCTCGTAAGTGCCCGGCTCGGCAATGGACAAGATCGGTTGCGAAGGAGCCGCCAGTTGAGCACCGTTGCGACGCCAGGTGTAGGTGTTTCCAGCGCCAACTATATTGGTTTTGACAAAGGCACCCTCCCAGGAGCAGCGAGATCCGTCAAGTTGATTTGTCTCCAGCGTAGGCTTTACTGCCGTGCTGTACTTGACTGAATGCGCGGGTGATAGGCTTGCGCAGCCGCTTCCAGTGGTTACCACCGCCTGGTAGCGCCCTTCTTCCTGTATCGTCAAAGTCGAGTCGTTGGCTCCGGCGATCCGCTCACAACCATTCTTGAGCCAATAGTACGACAGCGGTTGGCCCTTCGCGTTTCCAAGCAGACGGGCCGACAATTTTACGGAAGTACCGGTGCAGGCCATGCTAATCGTACTTCCCGCTGCATTGATTACTGAAACACTATCTACCCTACCCACAGCGAAGGCCTGGGAGGCGGAGCTACAGCCGATGAGGCCTTCCTGCACCCCGCACGCTCGAATTCGCAGATTTTCGCCAGTTTCCATGACGATCAAACTGATTGCCTGGGGAGTTTGGGTAAAGTCTCCATTGGAAAGGAAACCTGCCTCGCCAGAGGTTAGGTAGCTTTGGAGGGTGCTGGAATTAAACCCACTCAGGCTATACGGAACGGAAACAACCTCTCCTGCGCAAAGCATCATGTTTGAAGGCGAACCTAATCCAATCTGCTGGCCACTGGGATTGACCCGTGTGAAAGGCGCGGTGGTAATGGTGAAAAGCGTAGGGTCAAACAGGTTCACTGACTTGATGCCCCACTCGTACTGGTGTCCTGCCTGGAGATTTCCCAAACCATAGGAGTTTTTGAGAGAAGGAATCTCAAGGTAATCCACAAGAATAGTATTGCCAGTAAGATCTTTGACAAAAAGATAGTACTTCACGTTAGCCTTTGGGGTGCTCAGCATCCAGCGTAAAGGTACCCAATCCGAAATGACCTGCTGGTTGTTAGGAGTGAGCAGCAGGGCCTGATTTTCGTCGGCAACCAGGTTATTGAAATTGCTGTATGCAGCAGTCCCTACTGCAAGTATTGGATTTGTAGGAGTTGAGAGCTCTGTTGCTTTGGCACTGCCGTGAGTGGACGAAAGCCCTACCCCAACGGCCAGGATTAGCCGAATAATGGAGTGGATGTTTTTCATGCCGCGTGTAGTGAGAAGGGGTTATTCCCGGAGTGGATTGCCTGAAACAAGTACAAATATAGTGCCAATTTATAACGTAATAAGTGGGGTATGATTTTGAGTATCAAACTCTTACTTCGCTACTTGTATAGACTAATAAGAAATTCCTAGGGTGTTTTGAAAATGTTCATTCCTGTGCCCTTAGAACTTATTTTTGAAAAAAGGGGAGCATAAAAGAACAGCGGGTCAGAGTACTGAAATACTGTGACCCGCTGGGGATAGATTGCAAATTGGAAAAATAGCTTGTTTAATCCGTACTGGTTTTAAACAAAAGGGAAGGCTTCGCCTGCACCTCTTTGCGAAAGGAGGTCCAGTGGGTGTCAAAAAATTGGTCGACTTTACGAATGGCCTGTGTGGCGAGCACTTCGGCGTCGCGAATCATTTGTTCATCCTCGGCATTGGGCATAAAAGGTTTGCTTCCCGTCCAGGGTGTCCCCGCCACGGTGTAGTAGGCATCGCGCCACACCGTAAGGGCGGTTTGGCGGTAGGGCCTGCCATAACCCTGTTTGTCCAGCGGCTTGGGCTCAATCAGTTCGCGGGTCGCTTTTAAAGTGTCCTGCATCGCTTTCAATTTTTTGTCCCAGCCTTTCCATGCCTCGCTTTCTGAACCTTTCAACTGTTCGGTCAGCAGCTTTACCGTGTTGTCCGCTTCGTAAAGGCGATCAGTAGCTTCGGTTAGCTTTTCGGCGGTTTGGGCCAATTGGCCAGCCATGGCGCGTCGGGCCAGAATGGCTGGCTTGTTGTACTCCAGGCGTGGATCGGCCATTACTTCTACGGTGGTGGAATCTTTCAGGTCTTTATAACTGAATACCACCCGGTATGTCCCCGGCATCACGGGCAGGCCAACGGGCTCGGGGGTATTGGGTTTGGGTTTTGAGCTACCCGGCTGCCGGATTCCCCGCTCGTGCAGGTCCCAGGTGGTGCGCTTCATCCCTACGGTATCCACTTGATCGGTGAAAGAGCGGACTAATTTTCCGGCGGCATCGTAGACCCGAATTTTTACCGTATCCATTTTGGCTGCTTTGGTGGAGTCTGTCTTGATCACGGGAGTTGTAACATCCTCGCGATTGGTTTTTTTCTCCACTTTTTTGGTAACAGGGGGCGCAACGGGCGCCGGGGTATCCTGGGTCTGTGGATTCAGGTAGTACGTCAGACGCGCCATTCGGCTGCGGTTATCGGCTTGATACAGTCCATCGCCACCGGAACCGTAGCCCGGTAGGTCTTTGGTTTCGGCTAGATAAGCGGCTGGGGGAGTAAAAGCTATGAGTTTTTTATCCAGCGTTTTGGAATTGGAAGCCAACGCCCGCAGTGGACGGATGTCGTCGAGTACGTAGAGTGATCGGCCAAAGGTACCTATAACCAAATCGGCTTCGCGCTCCTGAATAGCCAGATCCATGACGCTCGTCGACGGTATTCCCGATGTCCACTGTGTCCAGCGCTTGCCATCGTCTGTACTTACCCAGAGTCCGTGTTCAGTGCCGGCGAAAATAAGGTTGGGTACCTCAGTGTCGGGGAGCACGCAGAGGGCGTAGCCGCGTATTTTTTTGTCGTCTACCAGCCGCTCCCAACTTTTGCCATAATCGCGGGTGCGGAAAATATAGGGAGCAAAATCGCCCATGCGGTACTGGTTGGCCACCACGTAGGCTTCGGCTGGGTTGTGTTTGGTGACTTTCACCTGCGGTATCCAGGCTTCTTTGGGTAGGCCGGGAATCCGGTCGCGGAGGTTGGTCCAGGTCTTGCCGCCGTCGCGTGTGAGTTGCACATTCCCGTCGTCGGTTGTCACCCAGATCACTCCCTTTTCGGTGTAGGAGGGGGCGATAGCTAAAATCGTAGTGTTGTTTTCGGCGGAGGTAACGTCGAGCGAAAGACCGCCGCTTTCGTCTTGCTTTTGTTTGATGGGGTTATTGGTCGTCAGGTCGGGTGAAATGATCGTCCAGGTTTTTCCCTTGTCTATGCTTTTATGCACAAACTGGCTACCGTAATAAAGGGTACTGTTGTCCATCGGGTCCTGCGCTAGGGCGGCATTCCAGTTGAAGCGCAGCCGGGTAGCCAGATCCGGCGCGGGAGGACGCAAGCTGTAGCTTTGCCCGGTTTCGCTATCGAAGCGGCCCAAATTCCCGCCCTGCGACATGGCGTAGCCATAGCGGGCGTTGTCGGGGTCAGGCAGTACGTCGAACCCATCGCCGCCCCAAACACTTTGCCACAGGTAGTTGCGAATACCTTCGCTCATCCAGGTGTAAGCTGGGCCGCGCCACGAGCCATTGTCCTGCAAGCCGCCGTATACGTTGTAGGGAATTTCGTTGTCCACAGCGACATGATAGAACTGGCCAATGGGGATACCTTCCGAGAAAGTCCACTTTTTACCCCCATCGCGCGAAATATAAAGTCCACCGTCATTACCGTTAATGATAAAGGAAGGGTCTTTGGGGTGAATCCACAGGGCGTGGTGGTCGGCGTGGGCCTGATCGAATCCGGCGGCTGTCTTGAATGTCTTGCCGCCATCGACACTCACATTCACGGTTTGCCAGAGAGTATATACCTTATTATCATTAACCGGGTCGGCTATGATGTCGTTGAAATAGAACGGGCGATTGGTCGCAATGTCTGGATCATCGGTAATTTTGGTCCAGGTGAATCCGCCGTCGCTGCTACCGTACAATCCATTCTTTTTAGCTTCGACCAGGGCATACATCCGATCCGGATTGGCGGGCGAAATGGCTACTCCACAACGGCCATAATCACCCTCGGGTAGACCTTCGTCCTTACCCAGTTTTTTCCAGGACTGGCCCCCGTCGTGCGTCAGGTACAGGCCCGAACCCGATCCGCCGGATTGGAAATCGTAGGGAGTACGGCGATGTTCCCACATCGCAACTAGTATTTTCTGTGGGTTAGCCGGGTCCATGATCATGTCGGCTACGCCCGATTTTACGTTGGTGAACAGGATTTTCTCCCAGGTTTTACCACCGTCTTTGGTCTTGAAAACTCCGCGTTCGGGATGCTCGGCGTAGGGATTGCCGATCGCTCCAGCGTACACAATATCAGGATTGGTGGGGTCGATGATGACCCGATGAATTCCGCGCGTTTTTTCCAGACCCATTCGCTGCCAGGTTTTTCCGGCGTCCCGCGATTTGAAGATACCTTCACCGAGGTTAATTGAATTACGGGGATTTCCTTCGCCCGTACCTACCCACACCACGCTGGGATTGGATTGCTGAATGGCCAGAGAACCAATATTGAGCGTCGGTTGGACATCAAAGATGGGTTGCCAGGTACCTCCACCATTCTCGGTTTTCCATACCCCGCCGGATGCCGCTCCGGCATAGATAATGTCAGGATTCGTTTGGACGGCGTCAACCGTAGTGATCCGTCCCGACATCACACCAGGCCCGATGCTACGGACTTTCATGCCTTTGAGTAAATCAGCCGGGAGGGGTTGGGCGTGGGTAGCGTAGTTCAATACAATAACCAATTGGGCTAAAATCAACGATTTTAAGCATACATGTTTCATTCGAGTTGCTTTGGGTTAAGTTTTGTTTGGGAAGGGCCTAAAATACGAAAAGACTGCGAAGAGCAGTCTTTTGTTTTGACGAATGTTCGGTTACTTGTGCATTATGAGGATATAACTTTGGTGAAATTACATTTTGGACAATTGCTTTTCCAGCTCCTCCAAATGGTCGTCCGTAAAATCGAGGTGCGTCACCAGCCGCACCAGGTGCTTGCCGAAAGCTACAGCCCGGATGCGCAGCATGTCAAGCCGACGCACGTAGTCACTGGCCAGAATGGTGTCGGGCAAGCGAAAGATCACGATATTGGTATCAATCGGGTAGATATCTTCGACCTCGGGTATCTGTCGAAGCATAGTGCCAATGGCTCGGGCTCGGGCGTGGTCTTCGGTAAGACGTACCACGTGATGATCCAAAGCGTAGATTCCCGCAGCGGCCAGAAACCCCGCCTGCCGCCAGCCACCGCCCATCACTTTGCGAAAGCGGTGCGCCTGCCGGATGAAATCCGCGTTTCCCAGCAGCAGCGAACCTACCGGACAGCCCAGTCCCTTGGAGAGACATATACTCAATGAGTCAAAAAGCTTTCCGTGTTGGGCAGGCGTTTCGTCCGTTTCAACCAGGGCGTTGAAAAGTCTGGCACCGTCAAGATGCAGGGGTACCCTATATTCGTCGCATACCTGGCGGATGGCCACGATCTCATCCAGCGCGTAGTAGCAACCTCCACCCTTATTCATGGTGTTTTCGAGCGACACAAGCCGGGTCACGGTAGCGTGGACGTCGTCGGGGCTGATGGCTTCGGCTACCTGTGCGGCGTTGATGCGGCCCCGGTCGCCATCCAGTAGTTTGACCGACGAAAAGGAATTGAGCATGATTCCACCGCCTTCATAAAGGTAGATGTGCGAAAGCTTATCACAGATCACGTCGCTGCCGGGCTGCGTATGTACCCGAATCGCCAATTGGTTGGTCATGGTACCCGACGCGCAAAACAACGCGGCTTCGGTTCCGAACAGACGGGCGGCTTTTTCTTCGAGCGCATTGACCGTGGGATCGTCGCCCAGCACGTCGTCGCCCAGCGGAGCCGACCACATGGCTTCTTTCATGCCCTCGGTGGGACGCGTTACGGTGTCAGAGCGGAGGTCTATTTGCATGGAATCAGGGGTAAGTTTTTGGTTTTTTGGAATGACCCCCAAAGTTAGAGTAACAACGATTCAATCCCTTCTTTTTTTGGACTTTTCAGGGCGTACTGGGTCACGGGCTTTCTGTCTCTGAAAACCTGTAGGCTATGGCCAGAAAATTCCAGCTTATATCCCATGAATCGATTATTGTACACAAACAGTTTATACTTACTTTTTTCAATGGTATGAATCAGTTTCTTGCCTTTTCGGGTCGGCCGGTAAAGTCCCAGCGTCTTGTTCTGGTTGGTCAGGGCTACAATGTAGTGGTCCAGTAGGTATACTTCGTCATCAGCCAAGCGGTACTCAATTTTTTTTTCGTCTCCTTTGGAGGTAGAAATTTTCGTCACCCTGTTTGTAAATCCCCTCCGTTACCCGTCGCTTATTCCGATGTACCAGCGCCGAGTCGCGCTGTACGATGGCGTACCTGAGGTTATTGCGGTGCATAAAGGAAAGGCTGTCCTCGGGGCCGGATCGATGGTAATGGTAGCGGATTTTCTTACCGGGCGGACGAGCAACGGTCAGCGTATCGTGGGCCAGCGAATAGACTGTCAATCCACTCCAACCATAGGAGTCGTAATTTTCTTCAACTCAAAAGCCTCCTCATCTGCGAAGTCGAGTAAATAATCCAGCCGGAGCGAGAAGTTTTCGTTTAGATCGTAAAAAAGACCATTGCCCAGATCCAGCCCGAGCGGGTCGTTCGGTACATCAACAGCTTGCGTGGTATTGCCTACCATTTGCTGTTTGGTTTGCCGAATCACATCGACACGTAAATCGTTCGGTTCGACAGTGGGTTCGATACGCAAGGGTTCGAAAGGCACGCGTTCAAGGGATTTTATTTCCCTGACACTCAGGGTGGCACAGCTACTCAGTCCTACTCCGATCATGAGGAGGTAGGCAGCTAGGGCAATAATTCCGTTTTTCATAGCTGATGATAAATTGAAGCGTTTTAATTGGACCGATGTGACCAGAATACCTCCCCTATTAACACTGGTTTTGATAAAGGCCGTGCCATTTAATTTATTCCCCAGCCACTTGGGAGAAAAATAGACACAACTTTATACATGAGTAAAACCTTCGACAATTTGGAAAGTAAATTCAAAACATATTATTAATTATTCCTAAAAATCATAAAACACTGGTTTTTAGATGTTTAAATTGATTGAACTAGTTGACGTATAGGGGTTCAGGAGTCTAAAATACATTATTCTGATGCAACCTGGTTCGGATTTTTTATAAGTATTCAATGAATATTTAGTATTTATTTTTTTTCAACAAACTCTTAACATACTTTAAAAATGGAAAATAATCAGAAAAACCAAGAAAACGATCAAAAAGGCAACAGGTCTGCTGGACAGCAAGAACAACGTAGTGGACAGTCACAGGGCAACCAGGGACATCAGCAGGAGCAGCGCCAAACGGGCGAGGGCCAACAACAGGAGCAACGTAACCAGGGTAGCCGCGAGGGCAGTGACAAAGACAGCAAAGGCTGGCAGCATCGTGATGAAGAAACGCAGCGTACACAGCAGTCTGATCAAAATCGCGACCGCAACCAGTAATGGTGTAGGATAGAGACTTTCAATGAACAAAATTGTTTAATGTGGTTTTGTTCACTGATAAGTTGGAAAAGCAGGAAAGCGCAAGCGTTCCTGCTTTTTTTATTTTGGGCCCGTGGAAGGTACCTTCATCCTGTCACCGGAAACGCTTCACTTTATCGTAGCGGATGTGCACATCGTTTCCCTCGTGAATGGCTCGTAGGAAAATAACGTCGCCCTTCACATCCTCTACTTCCCGGATTTCCAGGTGATTGGCCGGGGCTTTCCGCCGCAGATTGTTCATGGGGATTTGAATTCCCAGATCGGTTTTGTTCCCGAAACTATAAATCCCATCCAGAAAAAAATAGAATACATTGGATTCCACTTTCATCCGGTTTACCTCCACTTCTTCACCTTTCAACAGGAATTTGGTTCTCAACGGAGCAAACGTTACGTTATCGAGGGCGCGGTTTTTAAAAATGAGTTTGCGAATATCCATAAGCGGCTTAAAATCAATGATGCGCACCTGTTCCAGGTTTAGGTTTACATATCCTCTCATAGAAGGTTTGACCACGGCTGTATCGTTGCTGATCAGCGATTCAAACTGAAAGTCGGCCGTGAGGATACCCCGCAGGTTCTGATCTGTAATGGTCTTCTGCCCGAAGTTGGCTAGCGAGTAAAACACGGATTCTACGTTGGCTTTTTCCACTTTTCCCTGGGCGTAAAATAGTGGAAACCCTTTACCATCAAAGGTTTTGAATCCTCCTGAGAGACGCACTGATCCCCCACAGGTATTCATCGAAAGATTTTTCAGTTCAATCAGTTGGTTTTTTATGACCACCTGGCCGCGTACCTGATCAGCTTGAAAGCGGTGATACTGCATGTGAGCGGCCTGAAGACTCGCAGTTACCTGAAGATTGTCAATGGTTTCGTCCAGGAGTTTGGTCAATTTAAACTTGGATTTCCCCGAAGCACGGCGCGCGCGCCGGCCCGCCAACCGGTCGGGAAAAGTAACGTTCCAGTCGGGAATCCGGGCATGTACATAGGCTTGGGCCGGGTTGGTCGAGCCGAACAGCGCAGCGGGCAGGTGTAGCACTTTTCCCGAAAGAAAAAGATCGCTCCGGCCATCGTGAAGGCTTAATTTAGGAATAAGGACCGTATTTTCGTCGAAGGTAGCCGTGCCTGTCAATTGGCTGAGGGCGATTTTGCCGGGTTTATTCCGAAGGGCCAGATTAGAGAGTTGGACTTTGCCCCGTAGTTTTCCGGTCATCCGGTCGGTTTTAGAGTCATAAAACCTAACGGGGCTACCTTCGTAATGAAAACTGAGCTCTGCTACCCCCTTCCGCACCACATAGTGGCTGGTATCCAATAAAGCGTTAAGGGTGGCCGGAGTAGCCCGTAATGAGAAATCCATGACCGAACTGGCTACCTCAATATTCGTGACGCTAAGGCGGCCCTTCAGAGGTACCGTTTCGAAGAAACCAGCAGCCTGACTTACTTCAATCCGCGAATTCTCATCACTTGCCTTCTTTTTAGGATCAAATTGGTTCGTGAAGCTACCTGTGGCTTTCATGCTACGGAGATGGCCGTAAGGTAGGGAGTAGGAGAAGGTATCGGTCTGGAAGCGGACATTGATTCTTGGGTTCGGATCGTTTAAAGCACCCCGCAGCTGTACCGTGGCTTTGACAACGGGTAGGATTTTTCGGCGGACGATGGCCCGTTCGAGCTTTTTGGGCAATAGGTAGAGCGTCGCCGCCAGACTGGTTTTTTCTACACCGAAATCCAAGGCAATAAAACCCGGACTCCGACCCATCTGGATACTGCCTGAGAGTGTTATTTTATCTACCTCGGGATCGGCCACCCGAATGTAGGAGGGATTGAGGAGCCATCGTTTGTCGATGGTAAAATAATCCAGACTCAGGTGCGCTTTCGCTGATTGCTGACGCAGGAAGGTACCTTTGGCGGCATTGAATACCAGCCCTTTAATATACACCCTCCCGTCGAGTTCCAGGTGGCGAATGGAATCGGTCAAATGCACACGGCCCGTTACGTTTTGGAAACTGGTTCCGTAATACTTGCCCCGAAGCGAATCGTGGTACTGAATAGGACAGTCACGGAAAGTTATAATTTCCAGTTTTTGCAAAAAATCGTTTTTCCCCTTTTCCAGGGTATCAGGTACCGGGGAAGTTTTCGATTTTTCAAATACTGAAGCATTGGAATAACCATCGCGCCGGACGAATACCGTGACACGGCCCTTGTCCATACCCACCGCCCGAATCCGGATCGAGCCACTCAGTAGCTTCTTGAAATCCAGGGTAGTACTTACGCTTTCGGCTTGTAGCAATGGGGTGTGATGTTCCAAAATCCGGGAATCGGTGATCGAAACATTTTCAAAAGAAAAGGTCAAACCGAGCCCATGCCGGAACGGGGTGAATCGGACGTCCTCAATCGCCAGTTTTCCATTCAGGTTTTCCGAGGCCAATTCCTGTACGTAGTCCAGCATCCGGGCTTTGTTGGCATGCGTCCAAAGCACGATTCCTCCTATCAGCACCGTGACCAGCAAAAATACTCCAGCTATGATGAATTTTTTGAACGATACCTTGCGCATGTAAAATCGAGACCCCGAGCAGCGGTAGAAGGTTGGATAGGCCGGAGCTAACGGACAGGCGAAGCCGATTGCTCAGGTGTGGAGCAGCCGCAGCCTTTCGCGCACCCACCCGCAGCCGGGCGACGAAAGGTTTTCCACATGCGGGTACCCAGGTACCCCAGCGCGGCTACAAAGATGAAGATTACAATGATTTGCTGAATCATGCGATGCTTGATTGGATAGGCGGATGGTCGTACAATGTCCCGCGACGATCACACCCCCCTTAAACCGCATTCTTACTGCCAATGGTTCCGTTGTGCCAGCGTAAAGGCTTGCTGGTAATGATGCTCGCTGTGCCAGGCATAGAGAGCTATTACTTCCGATAGCGGATAAATTCGCCCCGTTTCGGGATGCACGTAAGTACGGGCCAGGTCTGCCTCGTCCATGGAGTTCATCAACAGTACCCAGCGCAGGTGGATGTATTTCATCAATTGCAGCGAAAGGTCTACCTGGGCAGATTGGGCATCGGGCAGCTCAGCCCACAAATTTTCATGATATGGCTTGATTGTGGGCGAGTCTTCAGTGAGAGCCAGTCGGAAACGAACGTAGGCGTTCATGTGGCTGTCGGCCACATGGTGAATCAGCTGGCGGACGGTCCAGCCTTGGGGACGGTAGGTAGTATCCAGTTTTTCTTCGTCCCATCCGCCCAACAGATTCATGAATTTGGAGGGCAGAGCACTGATAATCTGAATACTTGATTTTATTTCATCGGCCGAATACTGGTCTTTCTTCTGAAAGCGTCCGATGGGGTAGCGTAAATCTTCGAGTTCCGGGTTCATAGGTAGTTCTTGAATGGCGTTGTTAAAAAAATCGGCTTGTATCGTTTTCCTTTTTTTCCAGCGAATTTAAGCAAAAGAATCCGGTAAGAATATGGGATGGGATTTTATGCCCGCTTCAACACCAGAAATAGCGAACTACCGAAGGGCGCGCGGGGAAGAAGCGTTTGCTCAGCCTTGGTCACAAACCGGAGGGTACCATTGATTAAATCGCCGGGATAGCGCACATCGGATTCTATCGTTTGCGGGGATAAGGTACCCCGGCGGAGCTGATAACGCTGCCACTGCCGTACGGCCAGAATGGGTAGGGACAGCACAAACGGCCAGTAGGTATGGTAAGTTAAGTGCAGGTCAGCGGCTGACGCGTAGCGTTTGAAGTCGGCCAAAATAAAACGCCGGGTGCTGCCCACGGCGACATCGTGGGTGCCTGCAAAGGCGTTGAAAGCGTGAATGTTGACCAAAAGCAAACCGTTTTGAGTTAGCCGTTCCCGAAAGATAGAAAGGGTTCTCTCAATTTCTTCATCGGTAAGGAAATACAGTGCGTCGTTGCAAATAATTACATCGTAGCGCTCCGCGGGACGAAAGTCCTCTACTTTTCTAAGATCGCCGAACCCTACGTCGAGGTTGCGCTCCCGCGAAAAATCAATGGCGTGCTGGGAATAATCGAAGCCTGCCAGATTGGAGTAGCCTTTTTCACGCAGAAAAGAAAGGAGCCCGCCCGTCCCGCAAGCAGCATCCAGAATTTTCAAGTTCAGGGTAGTTGAGCCAAAATGCTTCTGGATCTGATAGAGAATTCGACCGTGCAGAACCTGATACCACCATAAGCTACGCTCTACGGCGTACATCCGCTCGTATTCGGCCCGGTTGTCGATCATGCCACTATTTTTTTGATCACGTACTGCGGCTGGCCGCTTTGGGCCATAAAACTCTTGCCGATGTACTCGCCCAGCACACTCAGCAGGGTACACTGAATACCACCAATGAAAAGCAGCGTAGCTGTCACAACTTGCCAGTCTTTGGGATCTGGTCCTACGATCCACTGCCCGAACAGAAAAAGCAACAAGACCAAGCCCAGTCCTACCAAGCCCAGGCCGATGGGTAAGAACAGGCGAATGGGCAGAGCCGAATAACAGAACAGGATGTTGAGAAACAGGGAAATCAGCTTTCGCGGTGTGTAGTTGGATTGCCCCTGCTCACGCTTGGAGTGACTTACTTTTACCCGTCCAATGTTATGCGTGACCCTAAACAGCAGACCATCAATGTAAGGATATGGCCCTGTGTATTTGATGATTTCCTGCACCACTTCCAGCCGGATGAGTTTAAAACTCGACAAATACAAATCCTTGGGTTTATTGAGGAGGTAGCCCGTAATCCAATTGACAAAACGGCTGCCAAAATTACGGTACAGGGCATGTTCTTTTTTTTCGTAGTAAGTGTACACGGCTCCGTAGTTTCCCCTTTTGGCCGTATCGATCAATTTCAGGATTTCCTCGGGAGGATTCTGAAAATCATCATCGATCATGACGCAAAAATCACCCTTGGCGTGGTTCAGCCCGCACATAACGGCGTTAAACTCGCCAAAATTACGGCGTAGGGAAATAAATGTCACTTCGGGCCTGACCTCGGCCAGCAGGGTACATACCAACTCGGAAGAATCCTTGCTACCATCGTTAACCAGAATCACCTCGTAGGAAATACCATGTAAGGCCTCGTCCAGACGCTCTATTAAGGCACCTATGCTATTTTCACTATTGTAGACCGGAATGACGACGGAGAGTTCCATAATCTTACTTGAATTGATTGATGGATTCGATGATGTAGGTTGCCTGCTCGTCGGTAAGAACCGTATTGAGCGGAAGACTCAGGACTTCCCGGTGGATTTGCTCCGTCAGGGGTAGAGAAATGTGGTGGTACTCCCGATACGCCTTCTGCTTGTGGATGGGCATGGGATAATGCACGTTGGTCTGGATTCCTTTTTCTAAAAGATAGGCAATGAAGTCCTCCCGGCGCGGATGCCTTACTACGAAAAGATGCCACACATCGTCCTCGATCTGATTGGCGGGTGGTAGTGTTAATTCGGGCAGATTGATACCCTCCAGGTACAGCCGAGCCAATTGTCGGCGACGCTCGTTTTCGGCATCAAGATGCGGCAGTTTTACGTTTAAAACGGCCGCTTGCATCTCGTCCAGCCGACTGTTGATACCCTGATAGTCATTTACGTATTTTTGTAAAGAGCCATAATTGCGCAGATACCGGATCTTTTCTGCCAGTGCGGGGTCAGACGTAACTACCGCGCCAGCGTCGCCGAGGGCACCGAGGTTTTTGGTAGGATAAAAACTGAAAGCTGCCGCATCGCCCAGCATTTGGCCGCGCTGCCCCCGGTGCCGCGCCCCGTGCGACTGCGCGGCGTCGGTGATGAGTTTCAGATTATGTCTTTGGGCGATGGATTCCAGGGCCGTCATGTCACAGCTGCGTCCGTATAGATGTACGGCCATGATCGCCTTTGTTCGGTCCGTGATTTTTTCCTCCACCAAATTTGCATCGATTAGCATGGTCGCTGGATCGGGCTCTACCCATACGGGTACCAGACCCAGAAAACTGATGGATAGCACGGAAGCAATATACGTGTTGGCAGGTACGATTACCTCGCTGCCCGGGGGAAAGTCATAGGCTTGCAGAATTAGTTGGAGGGCGTCCAGCCCGTTGGCCACGCCCACGCAGTGGGTGCCTTCGCAGTAGCGGGCAAAATTGTCTTCAAAGCTCGAAAGCTCTTTGCCCAGAATATACCAACCCGAGCAAACCACGCGCTGCACGGCAGCTTCCAGAGCCTGCTGATGAGGCGCGTTGATCTGCTGTAAATCAAGAAACGGAATCATAAAAACATGCACAGCCACACAGCTGGGTTACTTCAAAAGTGAACTGTCCGCGTGCTCGGGATGTAGCAATTCCGGATAGGGAGCGTCGATGTAATCGAGGAGGTCGTAGTACTCATTGGAAAGTACCAGCAAAATGGCATCCTCAGAAAAATCTTCCATCGTATGCCAATCACGGGGTTCGAGAATGAGGCAGGTAGTAGGCTTTTCGAGCAGGTAATGATTTTCCTGAGCACCGTCATGCACATAAACGCGACATTGTCCGTGCAGGCAAATGAGGGCGTTCCACGTTTTTTTATGACGATGTCCTCCGCGTGGAATATGCCCGGCTCCATAAATGTAGAATACCCGTTTGATCGTGCCGGGCATTATTTTTTCGAATACGGTCAGATTTCCTGCGTCAGAGTGAAAAGTGTTGAGCTCAATTAAATTGGGCATGGAAAAAGATTATAAAGAGTAAATTTCTAAGCATGTAATCGGATTACACGATTTTTATAGGGCGGTTTTGGCCTCTAAAATACGGATTATTCACAATACTATGCTAGAATATTTCTTTGATGACGGTCAGTAACTCTCCGTGAACCGGACCGCCCGCCACAATATCACCCCCGAAAAGGTAGTTGTCGCCACCAGAGAAATCAGTTACAATTCCGCCGGCTTCCTGAATGAGCAATACGCCCGCTGCCATGTCCCAGGAGTTAAGATTGTACTCATAAAATCCTTCAAAACGCCCGGCCGCTACATAAGCCAAGTCTACAGCTGCCGCGCCCAACCGACGCAGGCCGTGGGTCTTGCGCATGAGTGTTTCCAGAATCATCATGTACCGGTCGTGTTTGTCAAAGAGATAGTAGGGAAAACCCGTCGCCAGCAAACTTTCTCCCAGATGCTGTGCCGAGGATACCTGCAGACGCTGCCCGTTGCACCAGGCGCCACCACCCTGCCAGCCGTAGAAAAGTTCGTCGCGATTGGGCTCGTGAATGACTCCCATCAACGGCTCCTTTCCCCGGGCCAGCCCTACGCTGACGCAGTAAATGGGAAGCCCATGTACGAAGTTGGCGGTTCCATCCAGTGGGTCAATGATCCAGTTCAACGCGTCAGGGTCGGGGTCTTGTCCGGTGGTACCTTCTTCGGTAATGAAAC
>JBBRDE010000040.1:0-25769 GCA_038204185.1 Cytophagales bacterium | reverse complement strand
GACCGGACAAAAATAGGCAATTGGCTGCCAAAAATCGCAAATGGACGGTCTTCACCGATCGAAAGGAGCCTTTTTATTACCTTCGTGGACATTATTCTATCAATATAACATTCTATCATTCAAAATTGAAAGTATTAGAAGTAGGTACCGATCCCCTCCGGCGTAACGAATTCCTGCAGCTACCCGTGCGGATTTACCGCAAAAACCCCTATTGGATACGACCGCTCAATGAGGATATTGAGAAGGTGTTCGACCCTCAGACCAATAAACATTTCAAAGATGGTGAATGTATTCGCTGGATCGTCGTGGATCACAGCGACCAGACCGTGGGTAGGGTAGCGGCTTTTATTAATCAAAGAACGGTACTTAAAGGCAATGACCAGCCTACGGGTGGAATGGGGTTCTTTGAATGCGCCAACGATGCCGGGGTAGCCCGAATGCTTTTCGACGCCTGCCGTACCTGGCTGGCCGAGCGCGGTATGGAAGCTATGGACGGGCCAATCAACTTCGGGGAGCGTGACAGTCACTGGGGCCTACTGGTAGAAGGCTACGATAAAGAACCCACCTACGGCATGGATTACCACATGCCCTACTATCGCAGTTTTTTTGAGGAATATGGCTTCGAGAATTACTTTGAACAGTACACCTACTATCTACCCATGCGGGAAGAGGTGGTGCGCCCGCTCCTGCGGCCGGCGGTGTTTGGCCGGGCCGAGAAAATATACGCCACACCGGGCTACGATTTCCGGCACGTCAAGAAGGATGAGCTGGAAAAGTTTGCAGAAGATTTTCGCGTAATTTATAACAAAGCATGGGCGGCAAATCACGGCACGGCCGACATGACCGTTGAACAGGCGAGGGCACAAATGCAGCGCATGAAACCCGTTCTAGAGGAAGAACTGATGTGGTTTGGCTACTACGAAGATCAACCCATGTCCTTCTTTATCATGCTACCCGAGCTGAACCAGATTTTCAAGCACGTCAACGGCAAACTGGACTGGCTCGGCAAGCTGAAATTTCTGTACCATAAGCTGATGAAAACCAATCATCGCGCTTTTGGGGTGATTTTCGGAGTAATTCCTGAGTTTCAAAAAAAAGGCATCGAATCGGCTATCGCCCTGGCCTATTCCAAGGTATGCTGGCGGCCCGGCTATCAGTACACCGATCTGGAATTAAACTGGATTGGCGATTTTAATCCCAAAATGATGAACTTTGCCAAAATGTTAGGTGGGGTAATTATCAAAAAGCACATTACCTACCAGTACCTTTTCGATCGGGATAAAGAATTTAAACGCCATCCGGTGATGTAAGTCATTTCTTAATGCTAATAGCCATTAGCTAATTGCTTTTTCACTTTCAACCGCCAAGCGGCCTTGTTTCAACTTTCAACTTTCAATTAAATGAGTCTTCTTACCGTAGGATCCGTGGCGTTCGACGCCCTTGAAACGCCTTTTGGCAAAACCGACAAAATCATAGGCGGCGCCGCTACGTACATTACGCTGGCCGCATCGTACTTTACCAAAGCCAATAATTTGGTAGCAGTCGTGGGGGGCGATTTCCCTCAGGAAATGATCGATATTTTGGTGTCGCATGGTGTCAATACCGAAGGATTACAAATTAAGCCAGAGGGCAAGACATTTTTCTGGTCGGGCAAATACCACGAAGACATGAACACCCGTGATACGGTAGACGTGCAACTGAACGTCATGGCCGATTTTGACCCCGTTATTCCGGCTTCCTACCAGGGCTGCGAGTACCTCATGCTGGGCAACACCGCGCCCGCCATTCAGAAGCAGGTGCTCGATCGCATGGAAAAGCGACCCAAATTGGTGATGCTGGATACGATGAATTTCTGGATGGACATCGCTATGCCCGATCTGGAAGCGGTACTACCGTTGGTGGATGTACTGACGATCAATGACGAGGAGGCCCGAATGCTTTCAGGAGAATATTCCCTGCGTAGGTCGGCAAAACTAATTATGGCAAAAGGTCCGAAAACGCTGATAATCAAGAAAGGCGAACACGGCGCGCTGCTGTTCCAGGAAGACCGGATTTTCTTTGCCCCGGCGCTACCGCTGGAAGAAGTGTTTGACCCCACCGGAGCAGGCGATACTTTCGCGGGTGGCTTCATCGGCTATCTGGCCCAGACCAACGATATTTCGTTTGAGAGTATGAAGCGCGCCATCATTTACGGCTCAGCGATGGCGTCGTTCTGCGTGGAGAAATTCGGTAGCGAGCGACTGCTCAATCTGACGGATGAAGAAATCAAAAACCGCGTGCTGGAATTTGTGAGCCTTGCTAGTTTCGAGATTCGGTAGATCTTGCTCAACGCTGACAGCCAACTCTATTACCGCAATAGAATTGTGGGTTCGAAAACGCTGTCAGCTTTATTTTTCTTTACTTTTAATTTTCTCATAAATTGGACAATCTAGGTCGTGCGCACCGGGCAGGTACCCTGTGCTCATCAGAAATTCCCCGACGATTTCGCCACCTACGAAGCGGAAGTTTTTTTTGAATAGCTTAATCCACGCGTCTTTCTGTAAAGGATAATTTGCATCCAGCCAGTTTTTAAAAGATCCGTATTCCAGCTTCAATTCCAAAATACGTTTTGCATTAAAAATAGCCGCATTGATTTTTAGTCGATTGCGGATAATACCCGCGTCGCTGAGTAGGCGCCCTATATCGTCATCGTCATAGGCCGCTACTTTATCAATAGAAAATCCATCATACGCCTTTAGAAAATTCTCCTGCTTTCGGAGCATCAGTGTCCAGCTCAGTCCGGCCTGATTGATTTCCAGCAGGAACCGACCAAATAGTTCGTCGTCGTCTTCAATTGTAAACCCGTACTGCTGGTCGTGGTAGTATTTGTGTAAAAGCGCGTCGGCCGTTTCCGCAGTGCTATTATTGACAAAAGTACAATAACTCATGGCATCTGGATCAGACCGATCTTATTGCCAAAAGGGTCTTTCACCGTGGCTACCAGAATGCCTCCGCCCACATCCATAGGTTTGTCCACGGCGGTTGCTTTCAGGTCGATCAGCTGCGCGAAATCTTTCTCAATATCCTGTATTTCCCAATAGGTCACGGTGCTACCTTCCTGCAAGGGTAGATTGGGATCGAGCCCCAGTTCGCAGCCACCAATGTCGAATCCGACGTAGAAAGGCTCGTCGAAGTACGGCTCTTGAACGAAGGCTTTGGTGTACCAGGCTTTGGCTTTTTCCAAATCCGGCGCAGCATATATGACGGTAGCGAGACGGGAGGGCTTCATAGATTCAGAGTTTTATTGGAAACTAACAAAGTCCGGGCAATACAGATTTTACCTTTTGTTTTTCCGCTGCAATTTCCGCTTCACCCAGGGGTACCCCATATACACTACTTCGGTAGCGCCAATACCCACGCCCGCGCCGAAAAGCACATCGGCCAACCAATGCCGATTGTTGAGAATACGCAGGGCGCCTACTCCCGTCGCCACGCCATAGCCACCCACGCTGTACCACACGCTGCGGTGGCCGTATTCTTCGTGCAGCAAAGTGGCCGAGGCAAAAGCGCTGCTTGTGTGGCCCGAAGAGAATGAATCGTTTGTGGTGCCGTCGGGCCGGGGGTACTTCGAGATTCCTTTCAAAACATGGGTAACCCCTCCTTGCGCCAGCCCCGAAAGAATAGCCAGCAGTACCTGTTCGCCGAAGGGGTGCTTTCCTTTTACGCCCGCCGCCCCCAGGCTCAAACTCAACGCGGCAGGGGCAAAAAGCAGGTAATCGTCGGCCTTGGTGTGGAAATCAGGGTAGGTACCTACCACCTGTTTCTGCAATTGGCGGCTGATTTTTCCCTGTACCACCAGCCCACTGACCGCCATCGCCGCAGGCACGATGAGCGGCTTTATTCGAAAATGCTCCGTTGCGAGCGTATCCTGCTGTGTGCCGCGACCTGCCACAACCGGGCTGGCGGTCAGATACATGGCATCACGTGCAAAATTCGCGGTATAGCTCTGTGCGTCAGCCTGAAATGTGCAAATCCAGGCGAAGACAAAGAAAAAACAGAGCCGTTTTTTTACAAAAAAAATCAATGGAACATATCGTATCAGCCCACGATGTTGCGGAACCGTCATTTAACCGTTACTTCTCAGCGAATCGCCTCCCGGATGCGGAGCAGTTTTTCCAATAATCCTTCCAGCTGAGCCAGCGGCAGCATATTGGCGCCGTCCGATTTTGCTTCGGCGGGGTCAAAATGTGTTTCGATAAATAAGCCATCGGCACCTACCGCAATGGCCGCTTTGGCAATCGTGGCGATCAACTTGGGCTTGCCACCCGTAACCCCGCTACTCTGGTTGGGCTGTTGCAGCGAGTGCGTACAATCCATCACTACAGGTACCCCGAACGTCTGCATCTCGGGTAAGTTGCGGTAGTCCACCACTAAATCGCCATAGCCGAAGGAGTTGCCCCGATCCGTAAGAATAACCTGGGCCTCCGGGTTGGTTTCATGGATTTTTTCTACGGAAAATTTCATGGATGTACCCGAAAGAAACTGTCCTTTCTTTACATTAACGGCCTTGCCAGTCTGAGCAGCCGCTACCAGCAGATCGGTCTGACGGCATAAAAAGGCAGGAATTTGCAGTATATCCACATACTCGGCGGCCACTGCGGCCTCGCCCGACTCGTGAATGTCGGTCACGGTAGGAACTCCAAAGGTGGTACCTATCTCTTTCAATATAATGAGTGCTTTCTCATCGCCAATGCCAGTAAAAGAATCTAGTTTGGTACGATTGGCCTTCCGGTACGAACCCTTAAAAATATAGGGTATTTTTAGGCGATCGGTAAATGCAACAATTTGCTCAGCAATGCGTAGGGCCATGTCACGGCCTTCAATGGCACAGGGGCCAGCCATCAGAAAGAAATTTCCCGAATCGGTATATTTCAGGGCTGGAATAGACATCATAATGAATCGTGATTGCGATAGGAACAATGATTCAAAGGTACATTACTCCCCTACGATCTCCATCTGTTCTGTGTCCATGATTATATAAAATTTTGTAAACTACTGATTTTCTGATCGTTCATTTGCTACTTGAAGATTCGATTCGGGTTATAGGGACTAAAAAATTGTTTGACAAAGTGATCTGAAAACGCTTTCTTTGTGGCGTTTTTAACCAAAAAGCGTACATAAAATGTCAGAAATCGCAGAAAGAGTTAAGCAGATCATCGTCGAGAAACTCGGCGTTGAAGAGTCGGAAGTAACGACTGAAGCCAGCTTCACCAATGATTTGGGAGCCGACTCTCTTGATACCGTTGAGTTGATCATGGACTTCGAGAAGGAATTCAATATCTCCATTCCCGACGATCAGGCAGAAAACATCGGTACAGTAGGGCAGGCGGTTACCTATCTGGAAGAAAACGTGAAGTAATCTAAGTTTACTGTCCGTATCAACTTCACCATCAATCTATTTTATGAGTTTCAAGCGCGTAGTAATTACGGGTATTGGTGCCCTTACACCGATCGGGAATGATGCTCCTACTTTTTGGAAAAATCTGGTGGCCGGGGTCAGCGGTGCTGCGCCCATCACCCATTTCGATGCCGAAAAGTTCCGCACCCGATTCGCCTGTGAGATTAAGGGGCTGGACATGAATGACTACATTCCGCGGCAGGAGGCTCGTAAAATGGATCCCTTCACCCAATATGCGGTCATCGCGACCGATGAGGCGATGAAAGACGCCGGCTTTGACCTCGAGAAACTTGATCTTGACAAAGCCGGCGTTATCTGGGGTTCGGGCATTGGTGGGTTGAAGACCTTTGAGGACGAGGTGGTGAATTTTTCCGAAGGCGGGCGTAACCCCCGCTTCAACCCCTTCTTTATCCCTAAAATGATCGCCGACAGCGCATCGGGCGTTTTGTCCATTCGCTACGGTTTTCGGGGACCCAATTTTATTACGGTTTCGGCCTGTGCTTCTTCGACCAATGCGCTCATCGACGCCTTTTACTATATCCGACTGGGGGTCATGAAGGTGTGCATCAGCGGAGGGTCGGAAGCAGCGATTACAAATGCCGGCGTTGGAGGCTTCAACGCTTTGAAAGCACTCTCCGAGCGCAACGATTCACCTGAAACTGCATCTCGCCCCTACGACAGGGATCGCGATGGTTTCGTTTTGGGCGAAGGTGGTGCGGCTCTGATTCTGGAAGAATACGAACACGCCATAGCACGCGGAGCCAAAATCTACGCCGAAATAATCGGCGGGGGTATGTCATCCGATGCCTACCACATCACGGCTCCTCATCCGGACGGAATCGGTGCCTACAATGTCATGAAAAACGCTGTGGAGGATGCGGGCATTCGGCCCGAAGATATCGACTACATTAATACGCATGGTACCTCTACCCCTCTCGGCGATCCGCAGGAAATCAAAGCCATTGAGAGGTATTTCGGTGAGCACGCCTACAACATGAGCATCAGTTCCACCAAATCCATGACAGGGCACTTGCTGGGTGGAGCCGGGGCCATTGAAGCGATGGCTTGCATCATGGCCATTCAGGATCAGGTGATTCCACCAACAATCAATCATTTCACGGATGATCCCGAAATTGATACACGCCTGAATCTTACCTTCAATGAGGCCCAAAAACGCTCGGTCAACATTACATTGAGTAACACATTCGGCTTCGGCGGGCACAATGCTTCGGTCATTTTCAAAAAATTCGAAGCGTAACGACTAACTTCTATTTATCTTGGCCAAGCGGATTCTGTTACCGATTTTATCGCTTTTTAAACCGGAGAGCAGCGCCGCCGAGAAGAATTTCAAGAAATCCATCGAGCATATCCTCGGCGAGAAACCGGCCAATCTGGGCGTATACCAATTGGCCTTCCGCCATACCTCAGCCTCGCGCGAAACGGCCATTCAGGGCTTTCGGGAATCGAATGAGCGGCTGGAATACCTGGGCGATGCTGTACTGGGTATGGTCGTAGCTGAATTCCTCTTTACCAAGTACCCCTACAAAGACGAGGGTTTTCTGACTGAAATCCGCTCCCGGATCGTCAACCGCGAAACCCTTAACCAAATCTCCCGCAAGCTAGGCCTGGATGGCCTAATCGAGTACGATGGTAATCGAAAGGGGATGTCGTCGCGCTCCTCCATGTACGGCGATGCTTTGGAAGCGTTCGTGGGGGCTATCTACCTCGACAAAGGCTTCCGCTTTACCCGAAAGTTCATCATCAAAAAACTGTTGGCACATTATGATCTGGAGGACATTATTCAGAACAATGTCAACTTCAAAAGCCTGATCATCGAATGGGCGCAGCGTGAGGGCAAGGAAATCCGCTTTGAAGTGCTGGAAGAAAAAGGCAACCGCCATCATCGCGAGTTTATTTCCCAACTCCTCGTAGAAGACGAACCCTTTACCATTGGTAATGGCTTCACCAAGAAAAAAGCCGAACAGGCCGCCGCTGAGAAAGCCTGCGAGCAGTTAGCGTTGCGGTAGGGTACCCCCCGGCTTATCGGACTTTTGTCTTTTTCACTATATCTTCTTTTGTAATTCGTCTATTTTGTAGCAAGTGTGATTAAATTCCCCCTCACTCCCACTGGTTGTAGAATTGAATTCCAGTTGTTTCTGACAAAATTCATGAGCAACCAGATGCCATAATGGCGCAGGCTTTTTCTTGAATACACAAATAGGCGACATATTGTCATTTTTCTCCTTGTAAAATCTTATGGTATAAAAGTTGAAAATAGGAAAAGTGAAATTCTAGAATAAAAATAAACGAACACAAAACCTATAATCAGCGATGAACACATTAGCAAAAAACACGAAAGGGTACCCCAATCTGGTCAACGCTTTTTTTAACAAAGAGCTTACGGATGAGCTATTTGCACCAGCATATCAGGGTACGGCGCCTGCTGTCAATGTAGTGGAAAGCGCCGAGGGGTATCGCATCGAGGTAGCGGCTCCCGGCTTGCAGAAATCGGATTTTAAATTGAATCTGAACCACAATCGGCTCACCATTTCAGCGGAGAAAGAGAACAAGGAAGCAGAAAAAAACGAGAAGTACACCCGCCGCGAGTTCAGCTACTCTTCGTTCCAGCGTACCTTCACGCTACCTACTACGGTAGACGGTGAGAAAATCAATGCTACCTATGTGGACGGGGTATTGCACGTAGAACTTCCCAAGCGGGAAGAGGCCAAAGTAAAGCCCGCTCGTACCATTGAAATTGCCTAACGGGAACGGATGAAAAACAAAGGCGGTTCTGAAAACAGAAACCGCCTTTGTTCGTTTCTAACATAGTACTAATTCTCTCATTCCCATCAGGAACGATTCTTTTCCCATATAGTTATCTTTGTTAAAAATTGTTAAAAACGGAGCGGGCGGGAATGAATATCAAGCGCGTGTACGTTCCAATCTTACATTATAAAACCCGATAAAATACTATGAACACTAACTGGAAAGCCATTGTGCTAGTGAGTCTGCTGTCGAGCGCCACTACCATCGCCGGCTTCAAACTCCTGGACTCCGGCAACGAACGCGATGTTATTTTGAAAGAAGCCCCCTCCGAAACGCTGGCCCGCTTCACTTCAACCGGAATGCCCGCCGGTACGCCAGGCGACTTTACCTATGCTGCCGAAACAGCTACCCCTACGGTGGTACACATTAAATCAAAACTGATGCGCGAATCCCGTGATGCGAGTGCCCAACTGCCCGAATTTTTCCGCGATTTTTTCGGAGATGGAATGGGTGGACAGGGACGCGGGCAAATGCAGCAGGCCGAGGCTTCAGGCTCAGGCGTAATCATTAGTTCGGATGGATACATCGTTACGAACAACCATGTGGTGGAAGGATCTAGCGAATTAGAAGTGACGCTTTCAAACCACAAAAAAGTAATAGCTAAGGTGGTTGGAACGGACCCTTCTACAGATATAGCCGTGATCAAGGTAGCCGAAACCAATCTATCTGCCATTGTTTTTGGTAACTCCGATGCTGCTAAGGTAGGTGAGTGGGTCGTAGCCGTAGGAAATCCTTTCAACCTGGAATCTACGGTCACGGCGGGCATTGTTAGTGCCAAAGGACGCGGCCTGGGGATCATCAGCCAGGAATATGCTCGTAAGTATGGGAGAAGTGGCGATTTTCAAGGCGATTCTCCCCTTGAATCCTTCATTCAGACGGATGCTGTTGTGAATCCCGGCAACAGCGGTGGTGCCCTGGTCAACCTGAAAGGCGAATTGATTGGTATTAATACGGCCATTGCCAGCCCTACGGGTAGCTTTGCTGGGTATGCGTTTGCGGTACCTGCGGGCATCGTAAAAAAAGTATCAGGCGATATTATTAAGTATGGTAACGTGCAGCGGGGCTATCTGGGAATCGCTCTGGATGAGTTGGATAGCCGTAAGGCTGAAGAGTATGGTGTAAAGGTAAACGAAGGTGTTTACGTCCGCGACTTTACGGAAGGTAGCGCCGGAGCCGCCGCTGGTATCAAGAAAGGCGACGTGGTTGTGAAGGTAGATGGGCGTACGATTAACTCCATCCCCGAGTTGCAGCAGTCAATCGGTTTGCACCGCCCTGGCGACAAGGTAGCTATTACTGTGAACCGTAACGGCAGCGAAAAAGATTTCGACGTAACACTCCGTAACCGTACGGGTGGATCGGATGTTATCAAGCGCGATGAAAGTAAGGCTACCCTGGGTGCCCTGGGTGCCAATTTTGACAACCTCACCACGCAGGAAAAGCAGCGCCTGGCGCGTTACAAGGTGGAAGGTGGTGTGAAAGTAATGGCCATCGACGGCGGCAAGCTACAGCGGGCTGGTGTCAGCGAGGGCTTCATTATTACCAAAGTGAATGGGAAGCAGGTACGCTCAGTGAAAGAACTGCAGGACGCATTGGCGGGTAAAGCCAACGCCATGGTTCAATTTGAGGGTCTGTACCCTGATGCCCCCAACGATGTGTATACTTTCGGATTCCGAATGTAATTTGTTCGGTAAATAATTGACAATGTTTCTTGGTGCTTGTCAACCAAAAAGCGAGCCCCGAATGAAATTCATTCAGGGCTCGCTTTTTGGTTTATAGATTGGTAGTGACACTACCGCATACTACTCAAAGTAGTTCATCACACGGTGGCCGCTGTTCTCAAGGAGTTGATCTTGTTTGAATAGTTGTAGATCGGCTGTAACCATATCGTTGACCAATGCTTTAAGATCGTATTTGGGTTTCCAGCCTAGCTTTGTTTGAGCTTTGGTGGGATCTCCAATCAGAAGTTCCACTTCGGTGGGGCGAAAATAGCGCTCGTCAATGGCCACTACTTCTTTGCCTTTGGCAAGCTGATACTCCGAATTCGTGCAGTTTACAACAACGGCCTTTTCTTTTTCTCCTTCACCCGTAAATTCCAACTCTACCCCCACCTCGGCGAAAGCCATGCGTACAAAGTCGCGGATACGGGTAGTTTGTCCGGTGGCAATCACGTAGTCTTCGGCTTTGTCCTGTTGCAGAATCAGCCACATCGCCTCCACATAATCTTTGGCATGGCCCCAGTCGCGCTGGGCATCCA
This sequence comes from Cytophagales bacterium, assembly GCA_038204185.1. Taxonomy (GTDB): domain Bacteria; phylum Bacteroidota; class Bacteroidia; order Cytophagales; family Spirosomataceae; genus Salmonirosea. Next base: position 15,252 of record JBBRDE010000040.1, on the reverse strand, counting down.
GATTGCCCAAATACACCTTGTCCTGTAGGCCCAGGGCTATACGGGCTACAGCGCGGGTGATCTTACGGGTTACGAAGGTCTCACCACGCAGGGGTGATTCATGGTTGAACAGAATTCCGTTGCAGGCGTACATGTCGTATGCTTCACGGTAGTTTACCGTAATCCAGTAGCCATATAGCTTGGCCACCGCATAGGGCGAGCGCGGATAAAAGGGGGTGGTTTCGGATTGGGGCACCTCCTGCACAAGCCCATACAGCTCGGAGGTGGATGCCTGGTATATTTTGGTTTTCTTGATCAATCCTAACAACCGAACGGCTTCAAGAACTCGGAGTGTGCCGATCCCGTCTACATTGGCCGTATATTCAGGCTCCTCAAAACTCACCTGCACATGCGACATGGCGCCGAGGTTGTAAATCTCATCAGGCTGCACATCCTGGATGATGCGTATGATGTTGGTCGAATCGCTCAAGTCACCGTAATGCAGGTGAAACCGAACGTTCTTCTCGTGCGGATCTTCGTAAATATGGTCAATACGCTGCGTATTGAACAGGGAGGTTCTACGTTTGATGCCATGTACCTCATAGCCTTTACTGAGAAGGAGTTCGGCTAGGTAGGCGCCGTCTTGGCCGGTAATTCCGGTAATCAATGCTTTTTTCATGAGACTGAGGGATGCTGGCGCACCCTATTTAAAAAATCAAGCTGCAAAAATAGGCAATGTGGAGAAAAATAGGGAGGGAACTCATGTAAAATCGGATCAAGATCACTTAAGAGTATCGGGGGAAACTCTAATCTCCAGTCCCTTTTTAATTTCTACCCGTTCGGGCAAAATTACTGCCGAAGGGTATTGTTGTCGCATTTGGTCGAGGTACTCTTCCGCGTCGGCCCGATACATAAAATCGCCTACCTTGACGCGATACGAGGGCTGGGAATAGCTTACATAAGGATTCAATTCCGGAAAAAGCTGATATACATACGACTTGGCATTGTCCGCTTCCTGGCGCACGTTTCCTACGTACAACTGGATGCGAAATCCGCTAATGTAACGAATAGCACGATTTTGCACAGCCATGGTATCTAATACGGCTTCTAAACGCTTATTGATGTACAGAGGTTCTTCACTTTTGGTAGGACGGTATCGTGGAGGCGGGTCTTTCTTTTCTGGTTCTTTGGGTTTATCGATGACGGGTTCCACGTAGGTGTAGTGTGGCCTGGATTTTCCCAATTCCTCCTCGTAGCGATCTTTTGATGAATTCGACACCGTCTTCTTTGTACATCCCGATCCTACGACAACAGCCATTATCAGACAGATCAGTATAGTATATTTATTAGCTATCATGGAGCAGGTTGTTCGGGATTGTGATACAAACATAACCAAAAAACGAATATACGTGCCTGTTTAGCGCAGGACATTAGGGATTAGCTACCTTTGCTTTTTTTCAATTCAAGCATGGCTATTCAGGAAAATATTTCACTGCGTCCTTACAATACCTTTGGATTCAATGTCCAGGCCCGGTATTTTATTGCTGTCACATTCGTCAGCCAACTGCAAAACCTTCTGCGCGACCCACACTGGAAAGAGATCCCGAAGTGGGTGCTGGGCGGGGGAAGTAATGTGCTTTTTACACAGGATGTGGATGCCCTGGTAATACAGATGGCCATCAAAGGCATAGAAGTGGTCCGGGAAGATGCTCAATATACCTGGCTGCAGGTAGGTGCGGGCGAAAACTGGCATCAATTTGTGCTCTATTGCGTAGAAAACGGGCATGCTGGTGTAGAGAACTTATCCTTGATTCCCGGCACCGTGGGTGCTGCTCCCATGCAAAATATCGGCGCGTATGGGGTAGAAATCAAGGATGTCTTCGAAGAGCTGGAAGCTGTGGAAATCGCTACCGGAGACCTGCGCACCTTTGACAGCCCTGCCTGCGCCTTCGGCTACCGTGAAAGTGTATTCAAACGAAATCTGAAAGATCTTTACATCATTACCTCAGTAACCTTCCGCTTGCAGAAAGTTCCTACATTTCAGGTAACCTACGGGGATATTCAGAAAACACTTGAAGCAATGAATGTCGAGAGTCTTTCCCTGCGGGCGGTAAGTGATGCAGTCATACAAATTCGCCGGAGCAAACTACCCGATCCGGCACAGATTGGCAACGCAGGGAGTTTTTTCAAAAACCCTGAGATACCCCGATTCCAGTTTGAGGAACTCAAAGTGCAATACCCTACCCTGCCCGGCTACCCGATAAGTGACGAAGGGGTGAAGGTACCTGCCGGCTGGCTCATCGAGCAGGCTGGATGGAAAGGTCACCGCGAAGGACCCGTTGGTGTGCACGACCGGCAGGCCCTGGTACTGGTGCACTACGGAGCGGGCACAGGCCAGCAAATCAAAGACCTGGCCGCTCAGGTACAGGCTTCGGTAGAAGATAAATTTGGTATAAAGCTTTCGCCGGAGGTTAATTTTATATAAAAATGCGCCCAGCTATCCGCAGAAAGACCGAACATCTAACACTATTCTATTCGAAGCATAACGAAGCCGCCCCGAGCAAACCCGCGTCATTGGCCAGGGTAGCCCGCTTGACCACCAGATCTTTTAGATAGTGGGGGGTAAGCCAGTAGTCCAGCTGACGTTTAACGGAAGGCATGATAAAGTCGAAAGAAGCCGAGAGCCCACCTCCGATCAGGATCGTGGTGATGTCCAGAATTCGGATCATGGCCACCAGTCCGTCACCGAGCATGGATCCCATCTCTTCAAAAATTCTAAGGGCCAGTTCATCACCTTCGGAGGCTGCGGCGACCAGCCCTGTGGTGGAGATTGTACCATCTTTGGGTAGCTGAGTTTCACCCTTGTAGGTGGCCCGCATTTCGTTGGCCATATTCAGTAGCTCAACTTTGCCGATGTTGCGTTCCAGCACACGACCGTGGCGGGATGGCACATGACCAGGTTCCATTGCGTTTCCTCCGCCACCCTTGAACACTTTTTTATCAATTATCGCCGCACCGCCAATGCCGGTACCCAATGTAACAAAGATATAGTCTTCGGGCAGTTTCTCCTCACCAAAATAGTACTCACCCAAAGCTGCCGCATTAGCGTCATTTTCCAGGTAGAAGGTATGGCCCGCAAAGCGGGCATTAAGTTCGGGAATAATACGGATACCGTCGATTTCGGGAATGGCGGTGATCTCGATCAGCGTACTGCGGTCACGGGTGATCAAGCCCGGCACCCCGATTCCGGTCCGCTTGACATGAGGCTCCTCCAGCAATTGAAGGGCGATGGCATCGCCCAAACGCTCCACAAAATGGCCCGATTTGCGCCAGCTCGCAGTATCATGGCTGTAAAAATTTGAAATCCTGCCATCAGTAGCGTCTACGATTCCCATTTTTACGTTGGTGCCGCCTACGTCAATGCCGAGGTACTGTTCCATGAAATTTTATAAATGATGAGGTAAATGTTCGTACAGGTTCAAACCGGAAAGTTAGCATTTATACTCCAATTCGCACAATTTTACCCGATATCCCCTTCCTGAGGCCGCAGCAGAATCTCTTCGACAACCGCCGAAGATGACAGATGATAGGCCGACCATATACTATCGGCGATATCCGCTGCCTGCATAAAGCGCGATTCGGGCAGCTCGGTTCCTGCCCAGCTTTCGGTAAGGGTGGCTCCCGGTAGTAGGGCGGTTACCTTGATACCAAACGGTTTGAGTTCTTCGCGGAAGACTTTGGTCATGCCATACAGCGCAAATTTGGAAACGCAGTAGGATCCCCCATTGGGGTAGGCCATGATACTGGCAGTGGAACAAAGGTTGAAGATGTGCCCCTTCTTGCGGGCGATCATACCCGGCAGCAATCCCCGCGTCACGTAGTAAGCGCTGTAAACATTGGTTTCGATGGAACGTTCGAGTATGCCGGAGGGTTCTTTGTGCAGTTGGCCCGGGACAAATAGTCCCGTATTGTTGACCAGTATAGCTACGGGGCGTTGTAACGAGTTAACGTAGCCCACGAAACTGTCCGTTTCGGAAGATACCGAAAGATCGGCCTGGTGAATGAATAGCGTGGAAGCGGAATGAAGGGCCCGGGCTGCCTCGCCGAAATTTTTCAAATCATCCAGTTGGCGGGCGCAGGTGACTACATCGAAGCCCCCCGCCAGAAAACGCTCGGCGGTAGCGCGGCCAATCCCCTTGGTTCCTCCGGTGATAACGGCTAGTGGATTCATTTTTTACTTTGGATCAATTTTTTCTAATTTTCAGCCGAAATTATTGAATACAGCGCATATAGCATGGCCATAATCGGAAAATACTTCATTTTTTTAGGAATGCTCTTTACCCGTCGCGAAAGGATGAGAGTCTACTGGCGACGATTTATTGAGGAATGCGTGGGGGTCGGCGTCAGCTCAGTGTTGATCGTGTCCATTGTTTCCATTTTTATTGGAGCGGTATCCTGCATCCAGACAGCTTATAATCTGGTGAGTCCTATTATTCCGGTTTCTACCGTGGCCCTGGTGGTGCGCGACATGGTGATTCTCGAGCTGGCTCCTACCATCACCTGCATCGTACTGGCTGGGAAAGTAGGGTCAAATATCGCTGGTGAACTCGGTACCATGCGGATTACCGAACAGATAGATGCCCTGGAAGTAATGGGGATTAACTCGGCTTCCTACCTGGTTCTGCCCAAGGTGCTGGCCGCTATGTTCACCTTTCCCATGCTGGTGATTCTGTCGGCTTTTTTGGGAATTCTGGGAGGGTACCTGGCCGGTACGCTGACTGGAGCCATTTCGCCCCGCGACTACGTATATGGCATCCGCGATTCGTTTGTGCCGTTTAATATTTTCTTTATGTGCGTAAAGCCCTTCGTCTTTGGCTTTCTGATTGCCACCGTGTCGGCCTATAAGGGCTACTTTACCAAGGGTGGCGCGCTGGAAGTGGGCCAATCCAGTACTCAGGCTGTAACCAATAGCTGCATCGCCGTGCTGGCGGCTGATTATTTATTGGCCCAATTATTTCTATAAAGCCATGATTGAGATTAAGGATATTATCAAATCATTCGGTGATAATGATGTGCTCAGGGGAATTAGCTGTGAGCTCCGGCAGGGCGAAACGAATCTGATTATTGGCGGCAGCGGCACGGGCAAGAGCGTATTGCTCAAATGTACCATTGGACTCATCAGGCCCGATTCGGGGAACATTCTGTACAATGGCCGTAGTTTTTACCAAAGCGACAAGGAGGGCCAGCAGGCTATCCGCCGCGAAATGGGAGTTCTGTTTCAGGGAGGAGCCCTGTTTGATTCCCAAACGGTCCATCAGAATGTCCAGTTTCCATTGGACATGCTCACCTCGATGCCTCTGGACGAAAAGCGTGATAGGGTAGAGTTCTGTCTGCAGCGGGTGGGGTTGGAAAATACGGGCAAATTAATGCCTTCTGAAATAAGCGGCGGGATGAAAAAGCGGGTGGCGATTGCCCGGGCCATCGTGATGAATCCCAAGTACCTCTTTTGCGACGAACCCAATTCGGGCCTTGACCCCCTCACTGGCGTAAAGATCGACGAGTTGATCCGGGAAATTACGGATGAATATAAGATTACTACGGTAGTCATCACCCACGATATGAACTCGGTAATGGAGATCGGGGACAACGTGATTTTTCTTTATAAAGGACTAAAAGTATGGGAAGGCGATAATGAGTCCATCCTGCGTTCGGATGTGGCCGAATTGAAAGAGTTTATTTTTGCCAACAAGCTTCTGCGCGAAATGCGTAACTAAAAAGGCAGCGAGTTAGATTTTCCTAAATATCTCCTAAACCGGAGGGGTAGTGTGTCACGCTCAATCAACAGCACGATGATGGTAAAGAGCAAGAATGCCAGCATACCCACTCCTAAATCTATCCAGAAGCCAGCCCTTGGCACAAGTGTTGACAAATACACGGTTGTTGCTCCAAAAACTACATAGCCCACTGCCGAACCTACCCGATAGGGAACTGGATAAAACTTCTGCCCAAATGCATAGCATAGCGCCGCCATAATCACTGAGGAGGTAGAAAAGGCCAGGGCACAACCCAGGTACCCCATTTCAGGCACCAGCACGATGTTAAGCAGTGCGGTAATGCAGGCCCCCGTTATAGTCAGATAGGTACCGTACTGTGTTTTATCGGTGAGCTTGAACCAAGTGGCTAGATTATAGTAAATTCCCAAAAACAAAAAACCTAACAACAGCCAAGGTACCACCGGGAGCCCCTCGTGGTAGATTTTGCGGCGTAGGAAAATATCAGCCAGCGTAGGCAAATTCAGGCAAATTCCTACCCCCATGAGCACACAAATGATAATGAACCATTTCATGACACCGGCGAACACCTCCGGAGCGTTTTTATCCTCTGCTTTGGAAAAGAAAAAGGGTTCAGCGGCGTACTTGAAGGCCTGAATGGCCAGATTCATAAAAATGGATAGTTTAAAGGTCTGGCTATAAATCCCGATAGCGTCCCGGGTTGTGCGTCCGGGGTAAAACCCCTCCGGTAGCAGAAATTGCAGCGCCATGCGGTCAAAAAGTAGGTTGGTAACCCCGGCGATATTCATGATCATAATTGGGAAGGCGTATACCCACACCGGACGGAATATTTTCCAGTTCCACACAAACCGAAAATTTATCAACTCCTGCCGCAGAAACCAGAAGAACGTAAGGTTGGCGATAAGATTGGCAATCACAATGTAGGCTGCCGGTATGTCGGGAATGTAAATCAGCGCCACCAGTGGTTGTAAAGAAGGCAGGTACTCTCCCTCGTAAATGGCGCGGCAAAAGACCAGGAAGAAAACATTCAGACCGATATTCAGCAGGATATTGATGATTCGTACCCGGACAAACTTCTTGGCCTTGCCTTCCAGCCGGAGCCGGGCGAAGGGAATAGCCATGATGCCATCCGTGGCCATGATGATGGCCATCCACCGTACCAGCGTTACCTCCTCGGGGTACTCGATCAGGCGGGCTACGGGTTCGGCAAAGATGATCAATAGTGTGGAAATCAATACACTAACCACGATCACGGCACTCAGAATAAGGTTATAATAGGCCTGTTTGTCTTCTTCTTTCCGGGCAAAGCGGAAAAAGGAAGTTTCCATCCCGAACGTATATATAATAAAGAAGAAACCGGCATAGGCGTAAAGTTGCGCCTGAATGGCCAATTGTGATGGATCGAACTGGGTATAAAGAAATACCAGCAGGTAGTTCAGCAACCGCCCCAGCATAGTGCTGACGCCATAGGTCGCGGTTTCACCAGCCAGTTTTTTAAGAACACTCATAGTTAATTACTTCAAAATCACCTCTGGTTTTTCACCTTAGGTTGCTACAAATATAGAGGTTGCCGGAGCGAATGCATAAAAAAGCCCTTTCCCGAAAAAATCAGGAAAGGGCCGTGCAGAATTCCAGCTACCCTTTATTTTTTATCCAGTGCCAGGATAATGTCTTTCATAGTCTGCTCGATGCGATTCCAGTCTTCTTCCGACTGTAAGTCTACATTGACAAATTTATCCCGGTAATCGGCCGAAACCGCCAAATGGTATAATCCTCCAATCAGGATGGCCAGCATGGGGCTGGTGTTAGGATAGTTGGGCAACTCGCCAATTTTTTCCAGCATTTTAATGCTGGAGTCGTTGCGGGCGTCAATCATCACGGGTTTGCCCGCCCCGATTTCCCAGCGAATCAGATCACGCGTAGCCTTACGCTCGCGAATATCCTGCAGTCCTTTTGTCAGTACTTCGATCCACACCTTGGCCCGATCTTCCGGAGCTGGAACCGGCAGATTGTCAATAAAATCCAGACTCATCGTGGAGGTGTATTGGCCAGTCTTTACATACTGTTCCATTAGGCCGTCAACTCCACCAAAATAGCGGTATATAAGTACCTTATTAACTCCTGCTTCGCGGGCAATCAGGTTGACGCCTACTTTTTCTGTACCATATTTTTCGATAACTTCACCTACAGCTTTCAGAATCTTGCCCTTGGTTCGCTCGCGATCGCGTTTTTTTACTTTTGCTTGTGTAGCCATCTTGATATATAGTTTTAGAGGTGTATAGGACGAATAATAGTATTAAAAGTAATCACATGTAAGGGCTACCTTTTAGGGGATCACTCATCTCAAAAACAGGTTGACATAGCCAGAAAACAGGGAAAAGTGCCGAATAACAGCAAATAAGTAAACGAGAAGTCGTAAGACCTGCGGCGTATTACGGCAATAGTATGAATTCCGTGTCCAATATACAGAAAATGTTAACTTGTCAATTTGATTTTAGAAAAAAAGTTACTAAAATCAAATGCATCAGCATGAGGAGAACTATATTATACCCTTTAGAAACCCTTATTTTCAGAAACTCAGTAACCCTGCTTTTTAAAACCTTTTATACGGAGTGTATAACAGAGCCATATAAAAAAGTCTCATCCTTGTGAGATGAGACTTTACATTCTGTTGGCGGGCAAGGATTCGAACCCTGACTAAGAGAACCAAAATCTCCTGTGCTACCTTTACACCACCTGCCAATCCTGAAATGGTGGTGCAAAAGTAAGGGGAATGCGATTCTGTGTCAAGTAATAAATGAAAAAAATTACAATCCCCCGGTTTCTACGTCACTGGTTATCTTTCTTACCAAACCCTGCAACACTTTTCCCGGCCCACATTCCACAAATATGGTGGCTCCATCGGCTACCATGTTTTCAACGGATTGCGTCCAGCGTACGGGAGCCGTGAGCTGCGCGATCAGGTTAGCCTTTATGGTTTCTATATCGGTGGACGGACATGCCGTGACATTCTGATAAATCGAGCATCGGGGTACCTGAAAATGGGTTTGTTCGATAGCTCGTGCCAGTTGCTCCCGAGCGGGCTCCATCAGGGGTGAATGGAACGCCCCACCGACGGGTAGGGGCAAAGCGCGCTTGGCGCCAGCTTCTTTAAGTTTTTCGCAAGCAATACGGATGCCCTCCATGGTACCTGATATGACTACCTGCCCTGGACAGTTGTAATTGGCCGGAACCACGACTTCGTCCTCAATTGAAGCACATATCTCTTCGATCACAGCATCAGGCAGTCCCAGGATAGCGGCCATAGTAGAGGGCTGGATTTCGCAGGCCTTCTGCATGGCATCGGCGCGCTGGGCCACCAGCTGCAGGCCATCCTCGAAGGACAACGCTCCCGCCGCGACCAGCGCAGAAAACTCCCCCAGCGAATGACCCGCTACCATGTTGGGCCCAAAATCGGGCGTCACAGCAGCCAGCACCACCGAGTGTAGAAATATGGCGGGTTGGGTCACGTTGGTCTGTTTGAGTTCTTCGTCAGTACCTTCAAACATAATTCTGGTGAGTTCGAAACCCAGAATTTGATTGGCCTGCTCGAAGAGGTTCTTTGCCTGGGGGGATGATTGGTACAGTTCGGCACCCATGCCTTTGAACTGAGAGCCCTGTCCGGGAAAAACGTATGCTTTCATTGAGTTATTTTGACGGCGGGGCGCCCCGTGGCGGTCGCCCGTGCGATGATAGAATCGTGCTTCCTTATAGCATGGGAAAGCCACGAATATAAAATAAGGCCAATAAAGCACTATTCTGCCATTCTATCAATTACTATGCAAAAATATTCACAGGAAGCGGGCTCGCAGTTCGGGAGTAGGCAGGCGGCATTGGGTGCGCTTGCCAAACCAGCGGTACCGATTTTGGGCTATTTGGGTATAGAACCAATCGCGCCAGGCACGGGGTACTATTTTGAAGCCATAAAGTAGCGACCACCCGCCCCCCAGCAACCTGACCACTTCCAGCACGGCATCCGATTTTTGGAAGAGCTGACCGTTTTTTAGAAAAATAAAACTGTCGTAGTCTCGTTCGGGCAGGCCTGAATGGTGCAAGACCGCCTTCCCGGCTTCGGATTGCAGAGAGGCGAATTTCAACTTACCCTGTTTATCCTGATCGATCAAAAAGTTCACGGCGCTGTTGCACAAATTACACACGCCGTCGAAATACACGACGTTCATCAGCGGAGCAATTGAATCCAGCCTTTAAGAACCAGCGGTTGACCCGGTCTGACCACCGACTCGAAGGTGACGCTGGCTTCGTAGTAATACTGCCCGGCGGCCAAATCCTGTCCTCCGCTGTTTTTTCCATTCCAATTGATCGCCGGATCGGTAGATTCGAAAACCTTAGTTCCCCAGCGATTGTAGACCCGGAAGGTAACGGTCTCGATAAAAGTAGGACATTGCAGGGGCTGGAACGTGTCGTTCTTACCATCGCCGTTCGGCGTGAACACATTAGGTAGGGCAAACTGAGGACAGTTGTCCTTGCATACCAGGTTACTTGGCGCACTTTCGTTACCGTAGCGATTCACGGCCGTCACGTAGTAGCAGCCCGCAAACGAACTGAGTCCGGAATGGACATAGGTCGTGGCAGCGGGTACAATAGAGGTGAGCAGTGCTGGTTTTTCATCGGCATAGCGGGCATAATAGATATTGTAGCTCACTATATTGGGGTCGCAGTCATTGCCTTTGGCATTTTTGGCCGGATATACCCACGACAGGTTATTGGTAAACGTGGTCTGGTTGCAGTAGGCGTCTGGCGCAATTTGGCTACAATCCAGCGTATCCAGGCTTAGCACCGGGGGACAAGGCTTAATGGTATCGAGCGGCGCCACGCAGATTTTCTGCGAGAAGTTGAGCAGGATGGACGGCCTGATTCGCTCGTTGCCGTAGGTACCTACGGTTTCGACCCGGTAGCAGTACACCGAATCAGCAGACAGCGTCACGGTCACGGTACCATCAGCGGCAAACTTGTCCGTACCATCGTCCAGATAGGTGAATGTTTCCGGGCCCTGCACAGCTACCTCGGCAATTTGGTTATAGGTACCGGGTTTGGCGCGATTTTCACGGTATACCCGGTGCCGTTGGTTGGTATTCATCCAGGGTACATTAGCCGTCCATTGCAGCCTCACCTGGCGCGATTGGGCCTGTCCCTGCTCAAGACGCACACTGCTGGCAGGCTCGCTGGCCTCCAGCTTGACGAGGGCATTGTTCTGGGTGAAATAGTATTCCAGCTGGTAGCGGTAAGCATTCGCCGTGGTGTTCAGGTTTTTATCCACAAAGAGCGTATCGGGCTGGCCGGGCAGTAGCCTTGTATTGATGGTGGCAACGAGGGTGAAGTTAGTACCCGTAAGACCCGTAGCGCGGAAGAGGCGGTACTGCGAAGGCCCTTCCAGCGTCGCTGGGTCTACCCCAATGGGACGGGTCCATTTCACTGTGATGATACCGCTGGTGGTGCTGGTGGAGTCTACTGTTACATTCGTAATGACGGGTACCAACAAAGGCAGGTCCAGGCAGAACTCAGCCGAAGGAAGACTACTGCCGCCCCCGTTGAGGTAGCCTGGCTCGTCAATTTTAGCACCGGGACGGGGAAACTCTACGACCAGTCGGTAGCTGTATTTTATGCCACGCCGTAAGCCCTGCGCGTTATTGTTGTCCACAAAGGCGCTTGTGCCTACCGGCACGCGACCTACTTCCACATAGCCCAGAGTGGGGGGGAGTCCAGGCTGACAGACATCGGCCTGGTAGTTGGAGCAACCCTCTTTACGGTAAATAACAATCTGAGCACCAGGAACCTGACACTGGTAGTTGTTCCAGGTGACGCGGAAAGCCCGGCCCGAAGCATCCGTCGTGGGGGTAGCCTGTAAATTCTGCGGTCGAGGCCCGTATACCCGGATTCGGAAGGTCTTGATGTCCACCAGCTTTCGGAACAATGATGGGTTGGGGAAATTCGGTCCGGCGTTATCTTCTACCTTAAAAAGTACATCGTACGGTTCAAAACGGATATGGTCGCAGCTGGTCTGCCAGCGGAATACGCCCCCCGCCGAGCCCAGCGGATTAGTTTGGTTGGCGATGAATTGGGCTACTTGTGGATTGATGAGGTCACTGCGGTACACGCCGCCGTTGGTGGTCAGGATCAGGCGGTCCCCGTTTTTGTCAGTCGCTTTAATCACCTGCTGAATCAGGGTTCCGGCTTCTACGCACAGGTCCGGAATAGAGTCGAGTTTGGGCCGGTCGTTACGGGCCTCCACGACGATAATCTGCATATCCCGCACAATCTCCCCGATTTTGACTCCATTGCGCCATTCTTCTACCACAAAAGCTACGTTGTAATATCCTGGTACCGAGGGCGCATCCCAGGTCAGGTCGCCTGTGATGGCATCGATTCCAAAAGTAGAAGGGGTCTTTCCGTTCTCCGTGGGGCCGGTCGGCTGTACCTTGTTCGGATCTACGTACTGCACATTGATGCCGTTAGGGTTCCCTTCTACGCCTTTCTGAGGCACCACCAGCCGATACGCCAGGCTATCGCCGTCGGCATCGTAGGCACCTGGGTTGTGAATGTACCGCTGGCCGACCGCCGCCAGGTCAATCGGGGCGTTCAAGAGTACGGGCGTACGGTTCTGACCCAGGCTGGCATTGATGATCAGCGTACTTTTCACATAAAAACTAAGGTCCTGGGTAGGAGGGGGCCCAATGTTCAGAACATTGTTATTACGCTTATCCAGATTGGTAGAAATGACGAATCGTCCGGGAGCAGGGAAAGTATAGGTAAAGGTATATTCGTTGCGGGTGGTGTTGTTTCCGATGTCGGTGATGGGCATTTTCCGGGGTACCGTAAAAGGCCCGACATCCCCTACGAAGAATTTCACATCCACCTGCGCATCGGCGGCGGGTTTGCCGTTTTGAATGTCAAAGTACCCGGTAAAGGTTATCTCATAAGTTAGCGAGGTATTGGAAATTCGCTTTGCCGTGATTTCGCCAGCCCGCACGTGCGTGGCTTGGGCCTCGTAAACTGATAGGATAAGGAACAATAAGAAGAATACCGAGCGTATTAGTGGGCGCATGAATTAGGGCTGCTTAAGGGTATTGATATTAGCTTGAACGAAAAAGAGAGAAAAAAATATGCACATCGTCATTTTTTCAAAAGTGAATGTACCCCTTTTTTCTCAATTCAGAAATACTGGTATAACCATAAACCAAACAAAATTTTTATACAAACAGTTAGTAGCAAAAGACTTAAAATCATTATAAATTATCGGGTTTTGGGCAAAATAGGAAGCCTTTTATTGTGTCGGATACGTTTGTCACGTACCTTTGAAAGGTTATAGGATCAACTAATTTTTGCACTCAATTCTAACGCGTTTTGCTATGTCGTGGCTAACACAAACGATCTCAAGCTCTATTGGTAAAAAACTGATTATGGCTCTCACCGGCCTTTTTCTATGCACTTTTCTCATCGTACACGTCACGGGTAACCTACAGCTGTTCAAGTCCGATCAGGGACTGGCCTTCAATACCTATACGGTTTTTATGACCACCAATCCTTTCATCAAAACCATCTCGTACGGCCTATATGCTTTCATCCTCATTCATGCGTTTGATGGCCTGTATCTGGCCTATAAAAACCGGCATGCACGGGGTGCGAAAGGGTATGCCACCGTCAACAACCAAAGTACCTGGGCGAGCCGGAACATGGGTATTTTGGGTACCGTCCTGCTGGTGTACCTGGTTGTACATATGGGTGATTTCTGGTATGAGTACAAGTTTGGGAATCTGCCTTTCAAGGAATATACCATCGACTTATCCGAAGGCAAGATTCTTCAAACAAGGGAAATGCCCGACGGATTCATGCTGAACAGCAAGCTGGAAGAGCGCCTGAGCGACGACAACCAGAGCAAAACAGTTATTGTGAAAGACCTCTACCGGGAAGCGGAGTCATCTTTCGCGAATCCCTTGCTGGTGCTGTTCTACGTGATTAGTATGGCCGCGGTGTCCTTCCATTTGGTACACGGCTTCCGCTCGGCCTGGCAGACGCTGGGCGCTAATCACCCCAAATACAATCCGCTCTTCAACTTTCTGGGCGTATGGGTGTTTGCCATCATCATTCCGATCGCCTTCGCCGCCATGCCGGTTTATTTTTACTTAAAACAATTGTAGTTAGTTGAAAATTGAAAGTTGAAAGTTGAAAATGAGGTTTTTGATTCCATTTTCAACTTTCAACTTTCAACTTTCAATTTGCTTTCTTAAACAAGAGCAATATGTCAACTTCACCTAAGCTGGATTCTAAAATCCCCGCTGGCCCGCTGGAAGACAAGTGGACCAAGTACAAATCGTCCGTGGCGCTGGTCAACCCTTCCAATAAGCGACGCATCGAAGTGATCGTAATCGGAACCGGCCTGGCTGGCGCTTCGGCGGCGGCTTCGCTGGCCGAAATGGGGTATCAGGTCAAGGCGTTCTGTTTTCAGGATTCGCCCCGGCGGGCGCACTCCATTGCGGCGCAGGGCGGTATCAACGCTGCCAAAAATTACCAGAACGACGGTGACTCGATCTACCGGCTTTTTTACGACACCGTAAAGGGAGGCGACTACCGCTCGCGGGAAGCGAACGTATATCGCCTGTCCCAGGTATCGGGCAGCATTATCGACCAGTGCGTGGCGCAGGGGGTACCCTTTGCCCGCGAATATGGTGGCCTGCTTTCCAACCGTTCTTTTGGTGGGGTACAGGTACAGCGTACCTTCTACGCTGCTGGACAAACCGGCCAGCAGCTTCTGCTGGGAGCCTATTCGGCCTTGCAACGGCAGGTAGGTATCGGGGCTGTCAAGATGTATACCCGCCACGAAATGCTGGATGTTGTAAAAATTGATGGCAAATGCCGGGGAATCATAGCCCGCAACCTGGTCACGGGCGAAATTGAACGCCACTCGGGTCATGCGGTACTGCTATGTTCAGGGGGCTACGGCAACGTATTCTACCTTTCGACCAACGCCATGGGCTGTAATGTTACGGCGGCCTGGCGGGCGCACCGCCGGGGCGCCTACTTCGGTAATCCCTGCTTTACGCAAATTCACCCGACCTGCATTCCGGTATCCGGTGAACACCAATCCAAGTTAACGCTCATGTCCGAATCGTTACGGAACGATGGCCGAATTTGGGTACCCAAAAAAGAAAACGACAACCGCCCGGCGAATCAGATTCCCGAAGCCGAGCGCGACTACTATCTGGAGCGCCGCTACCCGGCGTTCGGGAACTTGGTGCCGCGTGATATTGCCTCACGAGCCGCCAAGGAACGCTGTGACGCGGGTTTCGGAGTAGGACCTTCCAAAATGGCAGTCTACCTCGATTACGCATCGGCCATCAATCGCTACGGACACGGAGAAGCCAATAAAAATAATATCGTTAACCCTTCGGAGGAGCAAATCCGGGACATGGGCAAGGATGTCGTG
>JBBRDE010000039.1:0-26149 GCA_038204185.1 Cytophagales bacterium | reverse complement strand
CGAATTTGTGGAGCCGATGGTGAACCTGTGGTTTGACTTTATCCGCATCCACGTGTCACAAATCGGGGGCGTGACGCCCGCCATGAAAGTAGCCCGTCTGGGCGAGTGGTTCAATATCAAGACCGCCTGGCACGGCCCCGGTGACGTATCGCCCGTGGGCCATTCGGCCCATGCGCACATGGACCTGGCCATCTGGAATTTTGGTATTCAGGAAGCCGTGCAGTTCAATGATAAAATGCTAGAGGTGTTTTCCGGCTGTCCTACTATGAAAGACGGGTACATGTCCGTCAACGAGGTACCCGGCATTGGCGTGGATATTAACGAAAAAGAAGCCGCCAAGTACCCCATTACCACCAAGTCCAACTGGCAGGTACGGAAGTTCGACGGCACGCTGATACGGCCGTAGTAAGTTAATTTTGAATGTCGGAATGATAGAATAGACTGCTAGAATAAATGTTCTACCAATCACTCATTCTATCATTCATTCAATCATTCACTCATTCAAAATTGAAAAAAAAGGTTTCCATGAAGGACATTGCTGAGAAGGCGGGGGTATCCACCGCCCTGGTCAGCTATGTCTTGAACGGGAAGGAAAAGGAAAGCCGGGTGGGCGAAGAAATTGCGAAGAAGATAAAGGCCATTGCCCGTGAACTAAATTACCAGCCCAATCACCTGGCCAAGAGCCTGCGCAGTGGGAAGTCCTATACCATTGGGCTAGTCATTGCCGATATTTCCAATCCTTTTTTTGCCAACATTGCCCGGGTGGTGGAAGACGAAGCCAAGCGCAGCGGCTACACCGTCATCATTGGCAGTTGCGATGAAAATGCCGATAAATCATGGGATCTCCTCAATGTACTCATCAACCGGCAGGTGGATGGTTTCATCATCGTTTCTTCCGAGCATTCCGAAAATCAGGTACTGTATCTAAAAGATAAGAATATCCCCTTCGTGCTGCTGGATCGCCATTTTCCGGATATCCAGACCGACTTTGTGGCTACCAATAATTACAAGGCCTCCTACGACGCCTGTACCCACCTGATCAAGGGAGGCTACGAGCGCATCGGATTGCTAGCTTACAAATCTGACATGTACCACATGAAGGAGCGGATTAGGGGCTATCAACATGCCCTGCGTGACAACCATATTCTCTTCGAACAGGGTTGGCTGAAAGAGATTCGATTTGAACTCATTGAGACGGGAGTCAAGAAGGCTATTGATGAGATTGTTTCGTCGGATCAAAAGTTGGAAGCCCTCATTTTTGCTACCTATGGTCTGGCGATTAATGGCTTAAAGTACCTCAATGAACTTCGGCTGAAAGTACCTTCCGATCTGGCCGTGGTTAGTTTTGGACAGGCCGAGGGCTTTGATCTGTACTATTGTCCCATTACTTACATGAAACAGCCTTTGGAATTGTTGGGAAAAACTGCGGTGCAGTACCTCATTGACAAGCTCAACAATCCCGACGAAGGCATGAAGCAAATCCTCATGGAAGCAAAGCTCATCGCCCGTGACTCATCCATGGCCAAATCCCTCTGGCTAGTCGACTAATTTTTTACTAACAAAGCTGAATTGATTAACCCAATAGCCCCAACTTGATCCTGTACTATGCAGCGAAGACATTTTCTTAAATCCGCCACCCTGGGTTCGGTCGCCCTACTTTCGGGGATACCCCTCTATAAATCGGAGGCAGCCTCTAAACTAAAAATCACCAAAATCCGGTACTATGCCGTACCGGGCTATAACAAGCCGCTGTTCAATCAGGCCCGTGGAATCGTCGAAATCGAGACAGACGGGGGCATCATCGGCATTGGCGAGGGTGGCTCGAAAGACATGATCGAGCAGTGCGCCCAGATGCTGATCGGCGAGGACCCTTTCCGCATCGAGCACCTGTGGCAGTACCTCTACCGGGGTATGTTCTACCCCCCCGGCCGGGAGAAACTCCACGCGCTGGGAGCCTTGGAAATGGCCCTGTGGGACATTAAGGGAAAAGCCCTGAATGTGCCCGTATACGAGCTACTGGGCGGAGCTACCCGCGACTATGTTGAATGCTACGCCACGGGTTTCCGAGCCTCCAAGGCCAAAACCGAAGAGGAACGCGCCCGCGACTGTATCGAGGCTGGTCTGCGCGCCTACCGCATCGGCCCTACCGGCGGAAATGGCGATCAACCCTTTGACTTTTATCAAAATGTAAAAACAACCATTGATTTCTGCAAACGGATCGACGAGGCCGTGGGCGGCGGCGGTAAGTGGGCCATTGATCTACATACCCGCTTCGACCTGACCGACGGGCTCAAAATATGCTCGGCCCTGGAAAACCTGGAACCCTACTTTATAGAAGACATCGTGCGCTCTGAGAATCCAGGCGTGTACCGCAATATACGCTCTATGACCAAGGTACCCATTGCCGTAGGCGAGCAGTTTGGCGACCGCTGGGACACCAACGAACTTATTGAGGAACGCCTGATTGATTATACCCGCTTTACCCTACCCAACACGGGTGGAATCGCCGAATTCAAGAAACTGGCGGCCATCTGCGAAACGCATTACGTGGGCATGATTCCGCACTTTACCGGCCCGCTCTCTACTGCGGCATTGGTACACGTGCTGGGATCGAGTAGCCCGTCGCGCGCGATGATGGAGCTAGGCGGTGGTGAACCTGAGCGTCCGCCCTATTTCAACGAGGATTTTATCAATTTCAAAAATGGCAAGCTCTACCTGAATGATAAGCCCGGCCTAGGCGTGAAGTTTGACCCCAAGAAGGCGACGTTTGTGATGGAGGTGAAGGAAAACACCAAGTTTCCACACCCCTACCTCAAAGCCCCCGATGGGTCAATTCATAACTGGTGAAATTACCTAATCCTTAACCACCTAAATCCATGAGCCTTTTCAAAAAGAAATCCGGTATCTCCCGCCGCAGCGCCATTCAGTCGGTGCTGGGAGTTGCGGGCATGAGTGCCATTGCATTACCCAAAACTTCATATGCCGCTACCCCCGCACGCTTCCACGATTATGGGCAGGTCAAGATTACTAAACTCGAAACCTTTCTGGTCAAGCCCCGCTGGATATTCCTGAAAATCCATACCGATGCGGGTGGAATTTACGGCTTAGGCGAGCCCTTGCTGGAAGGCCGCGCCCTCACCATTAAAACCGCCATCGAGGAAGTAGAACCATACCTCATCGGCAAAGACCCCCGGCAGGTGGTACATCACTGGCAGGCCATCTACCGCCATGCGTTTTATAGGGGAGGCCCTATTCTCACTAGTGCACTTAGCGGCATTGACCACGCCTTATGGGATATCAAGGGGAAATTGCTGGGCGTACCTGTATACGAACTCCTGGGCGGCCCTACCCGCGACCGCGTGCGTATCTACGGCCGGGCGGCCAATGCCGAACAAATGAAAGAACGCAAAAAAGAAGGCTACACGGTCATCAAAACGGGAGTAGCCAAAGTCAACCCCGCTAATATTGTTGAAAACCCCAAGTTCATCCGGTACGCCGCCGACAACTTTGCTTCCCTGCGCGAAGCGGGTGGCCCGGATATGGACATTGCCATTGATTTTCACGGGGCCATCTCTCAGCAGACTGCCAAAGTACTCATCAAAGAACTGGAACAATACCAGCCGTTTTTTGTCGAGGAACCTTGTCAGGCACAGAACGTCGACACCATGGTCGACATAGCCAGGGGTACCCACCTGCCCATTGCCACGGGCGAGCGCATTTTTACCAAGTGGGGCTTTCGCGAGATTTTGGAAAAAGGTGCCGCCAGCATCATCCAACCCGACTTGTGCCACGCCGGGGGCATCACCGAAGGCCGGCTCATTGCCGGCATGGCCGAAGCTTACTACGTGCCCATTGCCCCGCACAATCCCATGGGCCCCATTTCGCTGGCGGTAGGCCTCAATCTGGCGGCGAGTATTCCTAATTTCCTGGTACAGGAGCAGGTATCGCTGGGTGAGGGTTATTTGAAAGAACCATTTAAGCTACAAAAAGACGGTACCGTACTCATACCCAAAAAACCCGGTCTAGGTGTAGAACTGGACGAGGAGCAGATGAAGGAAAAAATCGGCCACGATTGGAAAAACCCTGAAACCTACAATGCATTGGATGGGTCGGTGACGGATTGGTGAGTTAGCGTTTTCAAGAATCGCGCAGACGCCAAGGCGCGAGGAGGACGTAAAGCGGAACATTGCGGACTCTGCGAAAACTCTGCGCCCTTTGCGTTTAAAATTAACCAGACAATAAGGGATAAAGCGTCTCTTGGTGCCTTATTGATATAAAAACTCAATAACCATGAATAAGAAAGTAATTGGAGTTCTGGCGCTTACCTGTCTTTGTTTTAGATTTATGGATGACTTTCCTTCCGCTAAAATCACCAATGGCCTCATTACGGCCACGCTACACCTACCCGATGCAGAGAAAGGTTACTACCGGGGTACCCGCTTTGACTGGTCGGGCGTGATGCCTTCGCTGGAATACCAGGGGCATCAGTACTTCGGGCTATGGAACCCTGCGCCCTACGAGCCCAAACTCCACGATGCCATCACGGGCCCAGTGGAAGAGTTTACGGCCGTGGGGATGGAAGAAGCACCCACCGGAGGTGAGTTTGTCAAGATCGGCATCGGTTCGCTGGTCAAGCCGGATGACAAAGCCTATACATTTGTCAGGAACTATGAAATCAAAAACCCCGGTATCTGGACCGTAAAGAAAAAGAAAGACCAGGTGGTGTTTACGCACGTGCTGAAAGATGCCGCTGGCTACGGCTATGAGTACCAAAAGATAGTGAGGCTGGTGAAAGGTAGGCCTGAACTCGTACTGGAACACAGTCTCAAGAATACCGGTACCAAATCCATTGAAACCAGTACCTACAACCACAATTTTTTTGTCATAGACGGTGAGCCCACCGGCCCCAACATCAGTACTACCTTTCCCTTTGAGGTGAGTGCCGAGGGGAAAGGGTTCGGTACTATCGCTGAGGCCAAAAACAAATCGATCGTCTACAATCGTACGCTGGCAAAGGGCGAGAATGTGTTTACCACCGGAGTACAGGGCATAGCGGCTACTCCTCAGAATTATGACTTTACCATCCGAAATTTGAAAAGTGGCGCAGGAGTACACATCAAAGGCGACCGGCCGCTGGAAAAACTGGTGTACTGGTCCAACCCCAATACGTCCTGTCCGGAACCGTATATCAAACTATCAGCCAAGCCGGGCGAAACTATCCGCTGGAACATCACCTATGCGTTTAGTGCCAAACCATAAAGCCAGAATAGGAGCAACAATGAGATACTTTTTAGTCAAAAAAAAGGGGTACTATTTCTCACTGGGAGTATTGGTGCTGTGGATTTGCGGAGCCGCTTTTTTATACAATGGAGATCTTGATGAAAAAAATGTAGACTGGCCCAACTACGGGGGCGATCCCGCGGGTAGCCGCTATTCGGAGTTGAGTCAGATCAACCTGCAAAACGTTAAAAACCTCCAACTAGCCTGGTCATACGACACTGGTGAAAACAAACCCACCGACGCCCGCAAGCTAGTCATCCCCTGCCAGCCCATCGTGGTCAATGGCGTGATGTACGGCACTACGCCCCAGCTGAAACTCTTTGCCGTCGATGCCGCCACTGGTAAACAACTCTGGAAGTTTGACCCCTTCGCCGACCCAACCGTAAAACCCAACTTCCAACCCGTGCGAGGCGTAGTATACTGGGCAAACGGCGAGGACCAACGAATACTGTACTCCGTAGGATCAACACTCTACGCCATCAATGCTCTGACGGGAGAGCCTATCAGAAGCTTTGGAAATAATGGCGGGACCGATTTGCACGCCGGCTTGGGCGACGAAGCGACCTTAGGCTATGATGTGAATCAATACAGTATCCGATCTACGACGCCGGGGGTTATTTACAAAAACCTGATCATCATGG
Organism: Cytophagales bacterium; assembly: GCA_038204185.1. Classification (GTDB taxonomy): domain Bacteria; phylum Bacteroidota; class Bacteroidia; order Cytophagales; family Spirosomataceae; genus Salmonirosea. The sequence goes on along the minus strand of JBBRDE010000039.1, from coordinate 20,228 downwards.
GTTCAGCGATGAATGAAGGCGGAAATGCCCCACCAGGCCATATCCGCGCCTTCGATGTCCGCACGGGGCGGCTGGCCTGGGTGTTCCGAACCATTCCGCTGCCGGGTGAATATGGCTACGAAACCTGGGAGAAAGATTCTTACAAGAAGCTAGGAGGTGCCAACTGCTGGGCGGGGATGGTCATAGACGAAAAACGCGGAATGGTATTCATGGGTACCGGCTCGCCTTCTTCCGACTTTTACGGCGGTGCCCGCAAGGGAAGCAACCTGTTTGCCAACTGCGTCATTGCCCTCAACGCCGAAACGGGTCAGCGGATCTGGCATTTCCAGACCGTCCACCACGACCTCTGGGACCGGGACATCCCGTGTCCGCCCAACCTGATTACCGTCAAGCACAACGGAAAACTAGTAGATGCCGTAGCGCAGGCTACCAAGGATGGGTTCATTTTTGTATTCGACCGCGATACTGGCAAGCCGCTGTTTCCGGTCAAGGAAGTACCAGTACCCAATGCCCCCACCCTACCCGGCGAGCATCCCTGGCCCACACAGCCCGTACCTACCAAGCCCGCTCCGTTTGCCAATCAAAACCTCACCAAAGCCGACCTGACCCGGCGCACACCGCAGGCCTATGCCTACGTATTGGATCGCTTTGAGCATAGCCGCAGCGGGCCCAAAAACCTGCCGCCCAACCTGGAAGGTACCCTCATGTACGGCATGGGCGGCGGAGCCGAGTGGGGCGGTACCGCCGCTGATCCAAAAGGCATTATGTATGTGAATGGCAATAATATGCTCTGGTGGCTAAAAATGCGGAACGCCCGCGAAACCAAGGACGGGAAAGCCCTTACCAAAGGCGGCCTGCTGTTCAACGCCAATTGCGCCAGTTGCCACGCACTCGATGCAAGCGCCACTACGGCTGCACCCCAGGCCTATCCCAACCTCAATGATGTGGGCAAACGTCTGTCGCGGCAGGAGATTACCGCTATTCTGGAAACTGGCCGGGGCCGAATGCCCGCTTTCCAGCATATCCCCAGGGAAGACCGTACCGCTCTCGTAAACTTCCTGCTCAATACCGAACCTGCCGCCAGCACCGATGATATCCACAAGGTAGCTTCTGTCAAGGCGGAGAATGGTAAGCTGTTTCCCTACGAACCGCCCTACATCAACAACGGCAATGTGCAGTTTCTGGACAATGAAAATTACCCTTCCATCAAACCGCCATGGGGTACCCTCAACGCGGTGGATCTCAATACCGGCAACTACGTATGGCAGGTACCCCTGGGCGAGTACCCCGAACTAATCGCCAAAGGTATCCCCCCAACGGGTACCGAAAACCACGGCGGCCCTGTGGTTACGGCCGGAGGCCTGCTGTTCATTGGCGCTACCCGCGACGGAAAACTGCGGGCATTCAATACTAAAACCGGAAAGATTGTGTGGGAATATCAACTGCCCGCCGCGGGCTTTGCTACGCCCATTACCTACATGATTAACGGAAAACAGTATATCGCCATCGCCGCCGGGGGCAATCGCCAGGGTCAGCCTGCCGGAGGTAGTTACCTGGCGTTTGCATTGCCCTGACCTGACGGTAGATCGGGCTATTTTTGCCAAAAAGCGCTTTTGATACTTTACTAACCCTTCGCTACATGAGTACCCCAAAAACTAAGAATTACCGTTGGTTCGTCGTTTTTCTGCTCTTCACAGCCACCACCATCAATTACCTCGACCGCCAGATTATTGGTTTATTAAAGCCTATTCTTGAAGTAGAGTTCAGCTGGACCGAGACGGATTTTGCCCGTATAGTTATGGCCTTTACGGCGGCTTACGCGGTGGGTCTACTGTCGTTCGGGTGGTTCATCGACCGGGTAGGCACCAAGGTGGGCTACTCGATTACGATTGTTTTCTGGAGCATCGCCGGTATGCTCCACGCCGTGGCGCGATCGGCCTTTGGATTCGGCGTGGCGCGAATCGGACTGGGACTGGGGGAAGCGGGAAACTATCCCGCCGCTGTCAAGACCGTGGCCGAGTGGTTTCCCAATAAGGAACGTGCTTTGGCAACGGGACTTTTCAACGCGGGTACCAGCGTGGGGGTAGTTGTGGCGCTACTGCTGGTACCCTGGATTCTGAGTCATTACGGTTGGCAGGAGGTCTTCTGGATCACGGGGGCACTGGGTTTTGTCTGGCTCATTTTCTGGTTGATATTCTACGATGTTCCAGCCCAGCAAAAGCGATTATCTTCCGAGGAGTACGCGTACATCATAGCCGGACAGGAGGCAGAAGAAAAAGGTACTGGTGAGAAAGCAAAGGTTAACTGGGCAAAACTCTTCACCTTTCCCCAAACCTGGGCCTACATCACAGGCAAGGGACTCATTGACCCGATTTACTGGTTTTTCCTTTTTTGGCTACCTTCTTATTTCGCTTCCACGTTCAACCTGGATCTCAAAAAATTCAGCCTAGAACTCATGATTATCTACACCGCCACTACGGTGGGTAGCATCAGCGGCGGCTGGTTTTCGTCGCAACTCATCAAACGGGGTTGGGAGGTGATCCGAGCACGCAAAGCGGTGTTACTGGCCTTTGCCATCCTGGAACTTTCGGTAATCGGCATTCAGTTTGCCGGAAACGTTTGGGTGGCTGTCGCGCTCATTAGCTTTGCCGTGGCGCTGCATCAGGCCTGGGCCACCAACGTGTTTACGCTCCCCTCCGACATGTTCCCCAAGCAGGCCGTGAGCTCGGTCGTGGGTATTGGCGGCATGGCCGGAGCCATGGGCGGTATCCTTTTTCCGATCCTGATCGGCAATTTGCTGGATACCTACAAAGCCGCCGGAAATCTGGAAGGGGGATACAATATTATTTTTACGATCTGTGGATTCACCTATCTAGTAGCCTGGGGAATCATTCATCTGCTAACCCGCAAATCACGGACGCTCTCCCTAGCCGAACTGAGGTAATTTTACCGAAAGCACCCCTACCTTTGGGCTTACTCCATCCTTTTTTCTCTTAGTGCAATCCCCTATTTTATTCAAGCGCAGCAAGCCGCTCCCTCCGCCGACCGCATCAGCCAGTATGTAAAGTACCTGGCCTCCCACCGGATGAAAGGGCGGGGTACCGGTAGTCGCGAAAATGAGAAGTCTGCCCATTACATTATCAAACACTTACGGAAACTAGGTTTCGCTCCCCTGGGTACCTCAGGCTACCGGCAACCCTTCACCGCCAAGGTACGGCGGGTAGTGGTGCCCGACAGCCTGCGGCAGACCAACAATGTGCTGGGTTTTCTGGATAACGGTGCGGCTTACACCATCGTCATCGGTGCGCACTTTGATCACTTGGGGCTGGGTAAGCAGGGTAGCTCCAAAGCGTCGCAGCCCGAAGGACAAATCCACAACGGGGCCGACGATAATGCCTCGGGCGTGGCCGGACTGCTGGAACTGGCCTAGTATTTCTCACAAAATGCTATAAAAGAGCCGTACAACTTCCTTTTCATCGCCTTTGGGGCCGAGGAACTCGGTTTGCAGGGTTCCCGGCATTTTGTCAATAACCCTACCCCTGGAAAAAATCAAATTCATGACCAACATGGACATGATTGGCGGCTATAACCCTGATCAGGGCGTGGGTATCGGCGGCTATGGTACCTCGGACGCCTGGCCGGAAGTATTCAAGGATGTAGAAGGCAACATAAAATTCTTCACTGATCGGGCGGGCAGCAGCGGCTCCGACCACGGCTCTTTTTACGCCAAAAACATTCCGGTGCTCTTCTTCCAGACCGGAGGCCACGTCGACTACCAAACCCCTACCGACGATGCCGACAAAGTATATGCCCAGGCGGAGGCCGAAATACTAAATGTAGAGATCAAGCTGATCGAGAAGGCGATGCATCTACCCAAGCTGAACTTTACGGAGGTGAAGTGAGGGGATCTTCTGGGTTCTTGTTACATTGAAGAGCCCTATTTGATTTATCAAGGTAGGTGTTACCCCCAATTCACTTCCACCCTTTTTTCTTGCATCCGCCGCCCGCTTAATAGCTTCGATGATCCGTGAGTCTTTCATGCCCTCTTTGCCCGAAGCTGGCAGTTCGGTGTTGTCGGTAACCGGCCTGCGAAAGGAACTGCCGCCTGTGCATGGTACCATCGGTTTAAAGGATGTATCAAGTTCAGGAGATTCGTTCGCTTTCCCAAAAGGTTGTGATCAATTCCGGTATTTACAGGATAAGAGGTACCCTACCAAAGCTGATGCACCGAAGGCTTGATGTACTTCGCGTAGATTTCGTCCACCGCTTTCACTTGCTCAGAAGTGAGCGGAGGTAGTTCAGCAGCTTTCAGATTGGAATCGACCTGGGCGGGACGGGAAGCACCGGGAATGATGGTACTCACGCTGTCAAACATCAGTGCCCAACGCAGTGCTATCGGAGCCAGGTTTTCGTAGCCGGGGAACACGGCTTTTAGTTCGTTGACCGCCGCCAGGCCCGTTTCGTAATCTACCCCGGAGAAGGTTTCGCCCTTGTCGAACTTCTCGCCGTTACGGTTAAAATTGCGGTGATCTCCTTCCGAAAAGGTCGAGTTTTCAGAGAACTTGCCGGTGAGTAGGCCGCTGGCGAGGGGTACCCGCACAATGATACCAATATCCTTCTTTTTAGCCTGCTCAAAAAACAACTCCATCGGTCGCTGCCGGAACATATTGAAGATGATCTGAACCGTCGTCACGTTGTCGTATTCGATTCCTTTCAGGGCTTCTTCTACTTTTTCTACACTTATACCCAGATTCTGTACTTTCCCTTCGTCTTTCAGGCGGTCGAATAGTTCAAAAATCTCGGGCCGGTAGTACACTTCTGTGGGCGGGCAGTGCAACTGGACAAGATCCAGGGTTTCGAGGCCCATGTTTGTCAGACTATTTTCCACAAATTTGCGTAGTACCCTAGGTTGGTAGGCCTCACTGGTATGCGGGTTCAGTTGCCGCCCGCACTTGGTAGCCACATAGATTCGCTCAGAGCGACTTTTGACAAATTTCCCGACGGCTTTTTCGCTTTCGCCCGCACCGTACACATCGGCGGTATCGATGAAGTTGACACCACCATCCACGGCTTCGTTTAGGATATTTTCGGCAAGGGTATGGTCGAAGTCGTCGCCCCATTTGCCACCTACCTGCCAGGTACCCAGGCTTATTTCTGATATTTTTAATCCGGTTTTTCCTAGTTTTCGGTAATTCATGCTTTATGGTTTTATTGGTATATAATTCTTCAAAAATTTGGCTGCAAAAGACAGTACGCTAATGCGGTGAGGGCACAAAGATAGGCTACCTCTTCCCCAGCAACGCCTCTATCCCCCCGATAAGATACACCAGCGGTGCATTCCAGTTGATGGCGATTTCGTTGGAGGCGTAGGAGCAGTCGTCGTCCGTGAAGGCTTCGTCGGGCAGGTTTGAGGTATAGGTCGTGCACTTGTCCTGCTTGCCGGGGTTAGGGCCGCCCGAAAGCAGGCCCGGTACCGGTTCTGCAATGCCGTCGGCAATAGAAGGCCGGTGGTGCGGGTGCATGACCTGCTTACTGCCAAAACCCGTCAGGAACGAATAGCCCGTACCGTTGCGGCCCAACAGATAATCCAGATTCATCAGCGCGGCATCGAGGTACTTCACTTTTTTGGTAAGTCGGAAGGCCTGCAAAATAGCTACCCCCTGATTGGCCGCCACCGCACTGCTACCCCACACGTAGTCCGACTTTTGATGCCCCATCACCGTATTCAGATAGTGCGAATCGGTGCCTTCGATGAGCGCATCGGCCATCGCTATCATACGATCCCGTAGCGCATTCATATCTTTTTTAGCAATAGGGGGCAGTTCTTCGGCAAAGCGCAAAAGTGAATAGTAGCCCAGCAACCGTACCTGCGCCCAGGAAGGGAGCGGCATTTTATCATCAGGATAAAGATTCACCGCCGTGTAATATTCCTCGCTGCGGGTAGTGATGTAGAGCTCGCAGGCCGCCCAGATAAATTCGTCCTCAAACCGACGGTCTCCGTAGGCTCCCGTGGTAATATCCGGATCAAAGGTCTTATTAACAGCATTCTGATCATATTCCATGTCCGGATTCACCTTCGCCCAGCCCCAGGCCCGCTGCGCCGCAATAAGACAGGAATCGGCCAGGCCGGGAAGTTGGACCTCATATCGCTTGCACACCCGGCTGGCCTGCGCCATTACGGCGGCAAAGTCCAGTGCCGCTGCCGTACCTTTCTGCACCACATAGCGGGTTTTGGTAGCCTCCTGCGGCATGATCATCCCGTCGAAGGAGGCGTTGGTCATCTTGTGGTACACACCACCGTCGCTGGGGTCTTGCATGGTGAGCATCCAGCGCAGATTCCAGAGCACTTCATCGAGCAGGTCGGGAACCTGGTTGTCACTTTCGGGAATATTCAGATCCAGTTGGTAGTAGTATTCGGGAAAATCCTCGTAGGCTGACAGTAGGGTACCTACTGTGATACCGGAGTTGACGATGTACTTGTTGTAATCCCCAGCATCCAGCCACCCGCCCGGCCCTGAAATACTCGTACCTGCGGGTCGACCTGGCCCTTCGGCCGAAGGGTGAATTTTCACGTCCGTATCGGGATTACCTGAAGGCCGTGCCCATTTACCAGCGTATTTCTCCACAAGCGGCATGGATAATCGCTGGTAATAATAGCCTTTTATGGACGCTTTGGAAGCGGCCTCATGCACGTTATCGTCAATTTCAAAATTATAGGACGTGCCAACGCCCCTGACTTCTAGTACGTACTTTCCGGCTTTGGTCAGGGCGGAGAAATCAGCAATTCGGGTGGTTTTGTCTGAAAACGGCGACCGACGGCTCTCGCTGAGTTTTCCCTCAAAAGCTACTTTTTTACTACCCGGCGCGTGAATAGTAAATTTCCCTTCCTCCGCTCCCATGACCACGGCCAGTTTGAGCGCTTGTGGATAAAAGCCTATTTGGTTCAGGCGGATGGGTTCGGGAGGAATCTGAGCGGTGGCACTGCTAAACAGTAAGATGAAAACCAGGGGAGGTAAAAGGTATTTCATAGAGAATAATATTTCTGATTTTGGAGGCTGTACTTATCATGCAAAGAGGCGGTTCCCATACAGGAAACCGCCTCTTTGCCCAAAAATCTCGTCTTGGAAAACCTTATTTCTGAGAAGAAGGCTTTGAAGCCGCACCTTTATCAACAACTTCCCCTTTCAGGAAAAGCGTCAGACTAGGTGACTCTGCGTTGCTGAATATCGTGATGGACTTATTGAAGGTGCCCATAGCCGCAGCGTTATATGTAGCTTTGATGGTGCCTGTCTGCTTGGGAAGCACAGGGTCTTTGGTGTAGCTTGGGGTGGTGCAGCCGCATGAAGCGCTCACGTTGGTAATGACGATTGGAGTCGTTCCGGTATTAGTAAAGACAAACTCCTGGGTGACAGGCGTGCCTTGCTCAATCTTACCGAAATTATGGGTTTCTTCCTTGAACTTCATTACGCCTTTCTGTGCGAAGCTCACCGAAGCTACCGTCAACAGGACTAATAGAACCGCAAAAAACTTTTTCATAACATGCTCAAGATTTAATAGTGAATAATTTGTTTGCAAAAACAATAATGCGAGTGTTGGTATAATGTTGCACCGAAGTTTTCAGTTGTTTCGGCATATTCTCAACAAAGTAACGTAAGAAATCGTTTTTTTGAAAGGGGAATTTTTTATTTTTAATTTTGACGAAAATCGTTTTTAAACGTAACTTAACCCAGATTATTCGCCCGAGGGGTATTACCAAAATACTATGCTTCTAAACGAAACCTTACCGGAAAATAGTGTATCCAGCGTCGAGAAAGTACTGACGGACTATCGGATTGCCTGCGAAAGTCGACAGGTGAGCTTACTGGGCCGTAAGGATGTGATGGGCGGAAGAGCTAAGTTCGGAATCTTCGGCGACGGTAAAGAGGTAGCGCAGCTCGCTCTGACGCATGTGTTTCGGCAGGGGGATTTCAGGTCGGGCTACTACCGCGATCAGACTATTGAAGCCACTTTGGGAAATTTGACTTGGACCCAATTTTTTGCTCAATTATACGCCCACCCCGATCTCCACCACGAACCCCACACGGGTGGCCGCTCCATGAATGCCCACTATGCCACCCGCTGGCTTGATGAAAACGGCAAGTGGCTCGACCAGACCCAGCTTTATAATTCCGTGTGTGATATTTCGCCCACCGCCGGGCAAATCCCCCGTTCGCTGGGGCTTGCTTATGCGTCTAAGCTGTACCGCACTAACAAGGATCTCCATTACCTCACCACCTTCTCCCACAAAGGGGACGAGATCGTGTTTGGCACAATTGGCGATGCCTCCACGTCGCAGGGCATGTTCTGGGAAACGATGAACGCCGCCGGCGTGCTTCAGGTACCCCTGTTGATGTCGGTATGGGACGATGGCTACGGTATTTCAGTACCTATTGAATACCAGACTACCAAAAGTAGTATCTCCAAAGCCCTGGCCGGACTGCAGCGAGATCAGCACGAAGAGGGTATCGAAATCTTCACGGTTAATGGCTGGGACTACCCCGCCCTGGTAGACACTTACCAGCGGGCGGCCGATCTTTGCCGTAGCCAGCAGGTACCTGTGCTGGTACACGTACAAGAGTTGACCCAGCCCCAGGGGCATTCTACCTCAGGCTCGCACGAACGCTACAAAGACGACCAACGCCTGCTGTGGGAGGCCGAACATGATTGTAATCTTCGGTTCAAAGAGTGGATTCTGGAAAATGGTATCGCTGCATCCGAAGAGCTCGAAGATATTGAAAATAAGGCCAAGGAAATCGCCCGCGCGGCTCGAAACGATGCCTGGAAGGCCTACCGCCATCCTATTGAGGAAGATTTGAAGGAAGCGCAGCAACTCCTCGAGAATGCCGCCCGCGAGAGCAAACATCATACGGGTGACCTTAAAAACACCATCAGCGACTTACACAAAGCGCATTATCCCATACGGCGCGACATCGTGATGGCCGTTCGCAAAGCTTTGCGAGCCTTACGGGATGAGTCCATTTCCGCTGTGCCCCCTCTACAAGAATGGCTGCAGGCCGAACTGAAAAGTAACGAGCGACGCTACAGTGCCCACCTGTACAGCGAGTCCGACGAGTCGCCCCTGCGGATCGAGGCCATTGTCCCGACCTACTCTGACGAGAGCCCTACGGTCGACGGACGCGAAGTGATTCGCGCTTATTTCGATCTGTTATTTGGCCGAGACCCCCGGGTAGTAGCCTTAGGAGAAGATGTGGGCCATATTGGTGATGTAAATCAGGGCATGGCCGGTTTGCAGGAAAAATACGGGGAGATGCGCATCACCGACACGGGTATCCGCGAAACAACCATTATCGGCCAGGGAATTGGGCTAGCCATGCGCGGCCTGCGTCCTATCGTCGAAATTCAGTACTTCGACTATGTGTTTTATACTCTGGCTACCCTTACCGACGACCTGGCAACCCTGCGTTACCGCACGGCGGGCGGGCAGAAAGCTCCTCTCATAGTCCGTACCCGCGGCCACCGGCTTGAAGGTATTTGGCATTCGGGTTCGCCCATGGGGGCCATGTTAGGCAGCCTGCGCGGTTTGCACATCGTTGTTCCCCGCAACTTCACCCAGGCCGCTGGCCTATATAATACCTTGATGCAGGGCGACGATCCGGCCCTGGTAATAGAGCCTTTGAATGCCTATCGCCTCAAGGAAAAAACACCCGACAACCTGGGCGAGTATACTATTCCGCTCGGGCAACCCGAACTGCTGCGGGAGGGCGCCGACCTTACCATCGTCACTTACGGTTCTATGTGCCGCATTGTGTTGGAAGCCGCATCGCAATTGACCGAAGCGGGCATCGAAGCGGAAGTGATCGATGTGCAAACGCTGCTCCCCTTTGATCTGGATCATTTTATCTTAAAGTCCATTCAAAAAACCAATCGGGTGATTTTTGCCGACGAAGATTTCCCCGGCGGCGCTTCGGCCTATATGATGCAACAGGTGCTGGAGGGCCAGAATGCCTACCGCTGGCTCGACTCGGCACCCCATACAATTTCCGCCAAAGCGCACCGTCCGGCTTATGGCTCTGACGGCGATTATTTCTCCAAGCCTAACGTGGAAGATGTGTTTGAGGTAGCCTACGCCCTCATGCACGAAGCGGATCCAACGCGTTTCCCGCTCTTCCTGCATAACTGATTACCATGTATGTACGCTTTGGCAAACGGCTGGTTGATCTCATCGTATCTTGGTTTGGGTTAATACTGCTATCGCCTTTGCTGCTGGCCATTGCTTTGTTTTTATGGGTAGCCCATCGGCAGAACCCATTCTTCCTACAGGTCCGTCCGGGCCGCGATGAGAAGCTCTTCACACTGGTCAAGTTTAAAACCATGCATGATGGCCGCGATGTCGGTGGGCAGCTTCTACCGGATGCCGAGCGGCTTACGGAAGTTGGGAAATTCGTCCGCAAAACGTCGCTCGACGAGTTGCCCCAGCTGTGGAACGTACTCTGGGGCGACATGAGCCTGATCGGTCCCCGGCCTTTGTTGGTAGAGTACCTGCCTTTATATGATAAAACTCAAAAAAAACGGCATGCTGTACGCCCGGGCATCACGGGCTGGGCACAGGTTAATGGCCGCAATACGCTCAGCTGGTCCGCTAAATTCGCTTATGACGTATGGTACGTTGAGCATATTTCGCTGGCTTTGGACATAAAAATCATATTTTTGACTCTGGTAAAAACAGTCCGAAGCGAAGGAATAACATCCGAAACCTCAGCGACCGTGGAGAAGTTTAGCGGATGATAGAGGGCACTAAGTGTGAAAGGGAAGGCAGCAATATCACTAGCATTTAACAGTTCAATCAATACACAATTACACAGCTCAACAAATTCCACATCCATGCTACTCTACGGGGCCAGTGGCCATGCCAAAGTAATCGTGTCGATCCTGCAGGCTTCGGGACAGGAAGTACCCGCTATTTTTGACGACGATTTGAGTAAGAAAGATTTGGGTACCATTCCGGTGATCGGCAGCTACGACCCCAATCATCAACCGGCGGCTTCCCTGATTATTTCCATTGGCTACAATGACATTCGCCGGAAAGTGGCTGAGACAACCCAACACCGCTTCGGCACAGCCATTCACCCCACCGCAATCGTTGACGAAAGTGTAGTGGTAGGTGAAGGTACCGTCATCATGCACGGTGCCATCGTTCAGGTAGGTACCTCGATTGGAAAACATGTGATCATCAATACGGGCGCCACGGTCGATCATGACTGTAAGCTGGGCGATTTCGTTCACGTGGCTCCTGGCGTCACGTTATGCGGCTCGGTACAGGTAGGGGAAAATACGCTGATCGGGGCGGGTAGCGTTGTCGCACCCAACCTCACCATTGGGGCCAATTGCCTTGTGGCGGCGGGTAGCATGGTAACGACTTCTATTCCCGAAGGAGCTACGGTACGCGGCAATCCGGCGCGAATCATCCGCTAATAATGGAATCCCTAACAACATTTCCTCCACACAAACCCACGTGCAACCTTGAACGAAAAAATCTGGCTTTCTTCGCCACACATGAGCGGACGCGAAATCGGCTATGTGCAACAAGCTTTCGATACTAACTGGATTGCGCCATTAGGACCGCATGTAGATTCATTCGAGCGCGAATTATGCGACTACGTAGGTACCCGTCATGCCGCCGCTCTGTCGTCGGGTACGGCGGCGTTGCATCTGGCTTTGATTATGCTGGGCGTAGAAGCAGGTGATGTAGTACTATGCCAGTCGTTTACGTTTTCGGCCTCAGCCAATCCCGTTATGTATCAGGGTGCCACACCCGTTTTTATCGATAGCGAATGGGGTACCTGGAACCTTTGTCCCGATGCTTTGGAACACGCCCTTAAACATTATTCCGATCGTGGCAAAAAGCCAAAGGCGGTTATCGGGGTTCACTTGTACGGAATGCCCGCCCGGCTACGGGAGGTACTGGGGGTGTGCAAGGAATACGGGGTACCTTTCATCGAAGATGCCGCCGAAGCACTGGGGTCGACCTATTACGGCCAAAAAGCGGGTTCTTTCGGAGCAATGTCGGTTTTGTCATTTAACGGAAACAAAATCATCACGACTTCCGGCGGGGGTGCGCTGCTTTCCAACGAAGAAAAATTCATCAGGCAAGCCCGATTTCTGGCCACGCAGGCGCGCGATCCCGCTCCTCACTACCAACACTCGCAAGTTGGCTATAACTACCGGATGAGCAACGTGTGCGCGGGGATTGGCCGGGGCCAGCTGGAAGTGATCGACGAGCGCGTGGCACAGCGTCGGAACAATTTTAATTTCTATAAAGGTACCCTGGGGAGCTTACCGGGTGTAGCTTTTCAGGAAGAAAGCGAAGGTAGCTTTTCTAATCGCTGGCTTAGCTGCCTGACGATCGATCCCCGGCAATCCGGCGGTATTACCCGTGAAATGGTTCGATTGGCTTTGGAAAAAGAAAACATCGAGTCGAGGCCGCTCTGGAAACCCATGCACCGACAGCCGGTATTTGCTGGGGTACCCTACTTTGGCGGCGAGGTAGCTGAGTCGCTCTTCGAGTACGGCCTTTGCCTACCCTCGGGCTCTAACCTGAGCGAGTTGGAATTGCACCGGATTGCCGATTGCATCAAAACCCAATTTTCCTGATAATGCAAAGGCCCGAATCCACAGATCCGGGCCTTCGTTCTACTTATCATTTGTTGCAAGTGCTACTTATAGCGATTTCGTTACGCTTTTACCGATCCCGATTAGCGCTTCGGGGGTCTGATACCCAATCACCTTTTTAATTATCTTACCACTAGGTTCAATAAAGAACAACGTAGGATATGCTTCCAAAGGAAACAGGCGGGATAGCTGCGGCCCTTCCCCCCGCTCCATGTCTACCTTTACATTGATGAAATTTTTGTTGAACAACGCACCCACATCAGCACGGGTGAATACATTCTTTTGCAGCAATTTACAGGGGCCGCACCAGCTGGCGTAAGCATCCAGAAATATGATTTTATTCTCCGCTTTCGCTCTTTTCACAACAGCGGCCCAGGCCGCGTCCGTAAACTCAATCCCCTCACTCTCGGCAGATTTAGCCTTTTTGTCTTTGCCCCCATCCGCCCACGCTCCGGCGGTAGTGAGCAACACTAATCCCCATACCCAGAATACCTTGTGAAAACTTTTCATTGTGACTGTTTTAGTGATAGATAGTCAAGCACCTACATAACGTAAAGAAACGTAAATTTCGTTTCGTATGGTAAATTTTCATTTCTTCTCCTGGATATAAACGGGCCAATGAGGTACACACGCGGCCTACTCGTTGTGCAAAAAGCCGTACCTTTGTCTGCTCAAAACACCAGCTCATGCCATGAATATTCAGACCGCCAACTACGTCACCAGCAATACCGATTATCGGCAATGTCCGCCCCCTAACCTACCCGAATACGCATTCATCGGGCGGTCTAATGTGGGGAAGTCGTCACTCATCAATATGCTCACGCAGCGCAAGGGGTTGGCTAAAACCTCACAGACTCCGGGAAAAACGCAGCTGATCAACCACTTTATGGTCGACGATGCCTGGTACCTGGTCGATTTGCCGGGTTATGGCTACGCTAAAATAAGTAAATCTGAGCGCGTCAAGTGGGAGCACATGATTTATGAATACCTCCGCTACCGCCCCAATCTGGTGTGCACCTTCGTGTTAGTTGACAGCCGCCACGCGCCCCAACGGGTGGATATGGAATTCATCGAGCAACTCGGTGAAGAGGGCATTCCCTTCCACCTCGTCTTTACCAAAGCCGACAAAGTGAAGAACCACGAGCTGCCGGCGCAGATCACCAGCTACCAGGAAAAACTGCTGGAAACGTGGGAAGAACTGCCTGTCTCCTTTGTGACCTCGGCCGAAAAAGGAGAAGGGCGAGATCCGCTGCTTGAAACAATACAAACTTACAACGAGGCGTTTCTAAGTTCTGAGGGCGCCTAGTTGCTTAGCCGCCGATCTTTACGTTACTTTGTGGCTCTTTTCTGGAAACAGGAAGCGAATCAGTTAAAATTGTGTGTGTAGAATAGACTAAAAACCTGGAATGGAAATACTAAAAGAGATTGCTAATGTATCGGGCAAGAGCGGCCTGTACCGAATCTTGAAGCCAAGTCGCTCGGGCGTTATTGTGGAAAGCCTGGATGGTAAGAAAGAAAAAACGATGATCGGGGCGAGTGCCCGGGTGTCGGTTTTGAAAGACGTGTCCATCTTCGTGGAAGGCGAGCAGGATTCTGTGTCTCTCTCGGATGTATTTATGAAAATTAAAAGCATTCACGGCGACAAAGTAGATATTTCCATAAAAGAGTCTTCCGATAAAGACCTGATCGAATTTTTGGATAAAATACTGCCAGAATTCGACCGGGAGCGGGTGTATGTTTCTGACATCAAGAAAATCATTTCCTGGTATAATACGATTGTGGAGAATTATCCCGATTCCTTTATTGAGCCAGAAGCTCCTAAGAAAACCATCGTAGCCAGTCAGAAAAGCACAGAAGCCGCCGCCGAATAAACCGACGGAATTTTCGTAATACCACCCATACCCCGCGAGAACTTGCGGGGTATCTTTATTTTTCAATGCAGTACATTGCCCCCACCCGTGAGCAACCTTACTTCTACAAGTCTTAACGCCTACATCGATCACACGCTGCTGAGCCCCACCGCCAGCGAAACGGACATTCGCAAATTGTGCGAGGAAGCGTGGATTCACGGATTCAAGGCGGTATGTGTGGCCCCTACCTACGTGCGCTATACCCGGGAGATGCTCGAATTTTGCCCCATCCGCATTGAGGTTGCGACGGTAATCGGATTTCCCCTGGGCTATTCTACCACCAGCACCAAATTTCACGAAGCCGAAAATGCCTTGCGAGACGGGGCGACCGAACTTGATGTAGTGATGAATATTGCGCAGTTCAAGTCTATGGCCTATCTAAGTGTGCGGGAAGAACTCCGCCAACTCGCGCACCTGGCCCATGCTGACCATCGCATTGTGAAAGTAATCATTGAAACCGCCTACCTGGATCAGTTTGAACTCCATACGGCCTGCGAAATTTGTGTGGAAGCGGATGTTGATTTTGTCAAAACCTCCACGGGATTTGCGCCTGCGGGTGCCGACCTGGCTACCGTAGTTCTGATGCGCGAATTGTTGCCCGAATCGGTGCAGATAAAGGCCTCCGGGGGCATCCGTAGCCGCGCGCAGGCTTTGGCCTTTATTGAGGCTGGGGCCAGTCGGCTGGGAACATCGGCGGGGGTAGCTTTAATAAACGAAGCATGAAACGGGTTTTGCTGCTGAGTACGGTACATCCGCCTGCCGACCCACGCATCGTGTATAAAATGGCCCCGACCCTGGCCCAGCACTACGAGGTAGTTCTGGCGCTACCCAATCTGCATTCACCTGGTCAAACGGGCGCAGCGGCAGCCATAAGGCTTCCGCAGTTTCGTCGTTTGTCGATTCGGCTGTTGTTGTGTCATCCGGTGGTACTGTGGAAATGTCTGCGACTACGCCCCGATGTGGTACATATTTTTGTGCCCGAACTGATCCCCATCGCGTTTCTCTTCCAACTTTTCGGGGCCCGCATTGTCTACGAAATTCAGGAAAATCTTTACAAGAAATTTGCCCTGAAACGCTATAACAATGAATTCGTTTTCAGGTACTTTTTCCGTCTTTTCGATCATTTCGCCCGTCGGCATTTTTACTGTATCCTTACTGAAGATGCCTACAGGGAAGAATACCGGGAGCTAAGGTACCCCTCTGCTGTGGTACACAACTACGCGGCGCTGCCTTTTTTAGACAATCTACCCGCGCCGTCTGCTCCCCTTACTGATACGCCTTTTTTTATTTACAGTGGCGTCATTTCTATGGAAAGGTCATTTGATACGCTGGTAGCCGCGCTGGTCCTACTTATAAAAAACTGTCCCGACGTGCAGGTACACCTGTTTGGTCCCACGCAATTGTCTTTAGATGAAATGGAAGCTTTACCGCATTTCAAAACAATTCAACCGCATTTAATCTTTTACGGCTATACCGATCAGCGCCTTGCGCTTGCCCAGGCGCACAGGGCCATTGCTGGCCTGGCACTTCTCAAGCCCGTAGGCGACTATCCCGACTCCTATACTACCAAGCTATTTGAGTACATGGCCCTCAGAATTCCGGTAGTCACCTCAGATTTCCCCCTGTATCAGCAAGTGGTCGAAGAACATCGGTGCGGTTTTTGTATATCGCCCTATGACTCCCAAGCCCTGGCCGAAAAGTTACTATGGCTGGTCCAGAATCCGGCTAAACGCCAACTAATGGGAGAAAGAGGCCGGGAGGCCGTAACATTTAAGTATAATTGGCAAAGCGAGGAACGCATTCTCATGGATTATTACCGTTCTGTACTTGAAAAGTGTACATTGACCGAGTCAAAATTCTGATTATTAATTATTTTAACAGAAATATTTTAATACTTTATTGAATTGTTCAAATATTTAGTACTACGTTTTCTACGAAATATTTAACTTTCGGAAGTATTCTTGCATATCGTTTCGAATAGCCATCCCATAACCTATGTATATTAACCGGGTGAGTCATTACCTGCCAAGCGAAATAATTGGTAATGAATATTTTACTGAATTAAATAACCTGTCTAGTGAGTGGATCGTAGAACGTACGGGCATTAGCGAACGACGTAAGGCAGGCGAAGGGGAAAACACCAATACCATGGCGATTGATGCCGTGAAGAGTCTACTCGAAACCATTCCGTATAGCAAGAATGAAATTGATTTGATCGTAGGTGCTACATATACTCCCTATGATACGATTGTCTCCCCTGCACACGCCGTGCAGCATTTTCTGGAAATACCGGACATCCCCGTCGTGTCGGTTTCATCGGCTTGCTCTTCATTGCTCAACGCCATTGAACTTGTGGAGGGGTACTTCGCCATGAAAAAGGCTACCCGCGCTATTGTGGTAGTATCGGATCACAACACGGCTTACTATAATGAAAGAGATACCATCTCAGGGCATTTATGGGGCGACGGAGCCTCGGCTTTACTGATTTCTAAAGAACGTCAGACTGATTCCGACCTTTTTATCCGTAAATTGATTACGGGTGGGGCGGCCACCAGCGGGAAAGCCATTGAAGCGGTGGTACTTCGGCCCAACGAGCGGGGCGTGGTGATGCCTTACGGACGGGATGTGTTTCAGAACGCCTGCACCTACATGCCCAAAGTCAGCCAGCAGGTTCTACAGGCCTGTGGACTTACCATAGCCGATATCGACTACCTGATTCCGCATCAAGCCAACCACCGCATCAGTCTCAATGTGATAGGTACCCTGGGGATTTCGGAGGACAAGCTGCTTTCCAATATTCAGCGGCTGGGCAACACCGGTTGTGCAGGCTGTGCTATCGCGCTGTCAGAAAATTTTGATCGTTTTGAAAAAGGACAGCGGCTTGTCGTGACCGTCTTTGGCGGCGGATACTCATACGGCGCTATGCTGATTGAAGTGTAGGCTACGGATGCCAATTCTTACCCTAGATAATTCGTTTCAGGATTAGGGTAGTAAAAACCAGACTTCCCTTTCGATTGACCACTAAATCTATGGCTTTTCCTTCCTTCCGTTGGAGCAGCTTGTAGATTTCGGTCATATTGAGCTCATTGGCCGAGGAATTATTGATAAACATCAGACGGTCGTCTTTCTGCAAGCCCGCTTCGTCGGCCGGCGAATCGTCTATTACTTTGTCAATATAGTATTCATTGAATTTTTCACCTTTGGCCCGTAAATCCATTCCGCTCATATCATGCTCGAAGGTTTCTTTCATGGCTTTCCGGATCGGCTTCAAAACCATGTATTTTTCGGGATAATTGATCGTCACCCGGAAACGCCGCAGCAGTTCACCGCCAATGTTGCCTTGGCGTGCGGAATTGTGACCTAATTTTCCTCCAAACGATAGGCTGTCGGGGAAGGAGGTCACTACGCTCGAAAGAGTGTATCCTCCTATCTCTACGCCCCGCAATCGGCCCAGTGAGCCACTAATTTTTCCCGATAGTCCAATCCCCAGCTGCACATCTATGGTCGTATCTGGCAGCGGAACATGGGTAGAATAGGTATTCAGCATCACAGCATGTCCAGCTCCGGTATCCACCAATAGTTTTACTTTCTGTTCATTCCCTTTTCCCAGGATCACGATGTCGTCGACGTACGGTTTCCTATCCACCAAATCCAAGGCTACCTTAGTGCCCTTTCCCGGACGGTATCTGTAGTAGTCAGGGTACTGGATGAGGATCTCGCGTTGTCGAAAATCTATGGTTACCACGAATCTCTCGAAGAGCTCGTACCCGATCAGGCCATTGATGGGTGTTCCGATAAGCTCCGATAGCTTCAACAAGTCCTTTTTCAACACCACCAGATTGTGGTTGTAGGTACGGGCATAGCCCACCTGTAACGTGTTACCGATGCTAACCTGAGCCTCTAGCGTACTGTCCTTGCCTACACCATCGAGCTGGATCGTACGCACAAATTGTGAATTTATGTAGGGAGCGACTGATGGATCGGTGATAATGGTAGAACCTACTCCCGTATCGAGAATAAAATGAAGAGTATCTGATTTATTTATCCGGGCCGGAATAATAATCAGGTTCGCGTGCAGTTCGAACGGAATGCGCGTACTGCGGCGTTTTTGTATGAAATGAAAGCCAAAAATCTTATCCTGACCCTTGGATTTCAAGGGGCAGAAGGTGAGCACAAGCGTAAAGGCAAAAAGTAGACTTATTTTCATTCTCATGGCTGAACAAAGCTCTACAATTTGCAAAATCTTCCCTGAAATTGCTATTTTCCGCTCATAAACATGCCGTCCCATCTGAACCGAAAAATACTTTCGGTTCAGATGGGACGGCATGTTGTTCTTTATCTAAAGTTCCCCTTTCGCTAGTTTGATACCGGGGCCGAATAACGCATCGGTTTCCAGCTGTTATTGGCCGGATTGATGTCAGGCAGGCTGTGGTCGGGATCAATCGTCACTGAGCGCAGGGGCTGTTGGGTATCGGTCTTGAAAGTCCAGCTACCACCCCGCTGCCAGATCTCAACGGGCAATTCGACGCGCGTTTTCTTGCCAGTAACGTCTTCCAGCTCGACCGTAGCAGGCATCGCCCATTGATTGAGGTTCTCGATCATGATCAAAGCTCCTTTCTGGGGATTCTGCTCGATATAGCTTACATCTTTTACGCTTTGATCAAGCTTGTAGTTTTCAAAAAACCACCCTTTCCAAAACCAGGCTAAATCTTCTCCGGCGGCATCTTCTATCGTACGGAAGAAATCGTAGGGGGTAGGATGTTTAAAAGCCCAGCGCTTCACATACTGGCGAAAAGCATAGTCGAAGCGTTCCTTCCCGAGGACTCGCTCACGCAACATTTTTAAACCGATGGCTGGCTTATAGTAGGCTTCTATACCTAATGCACTGGCCTGCACCACATCGGGAATCGTCATGATGGCATCATTGCCGGGAGGATAGAGAGCGGGCGCGATTCGTTGCAGATCCTGTAGCTGGTTGTTCTTATACTCGCCGTTGTTGAACATATCGGCTGAAAGGAAATTGATGAAGGTATTGAAGCCTTCGTCCATCCAGGCGTATTTGCGTTCGTTACTCCCTACAATCATCGGAAACCAGTTATGTCCGAACTCGTGGTCGGTCACATTCCATAGACTGCCTTCGCGGTCGGAGTGGGAGCAGAAAACGATACCCGGATATTCCATGCCGCCCACGATACCCGCTACGTTGGTAGCCACTGGATAGCTATATTCATACACGTAGTTGGAGTAAAACTCAATGGAAGTTTTGACGTATTCGGTAGAGCGTCCCCAGCCTTTTTCTCCTCCATCTTCCACCGGATAGACGGACTGAGCCAGGGCTGTTTTGCCACTAGGCAGATTCATACGCGCAGCATCCCATACGAACGCTTTGGAGGTAGCCCAGGCCACATCGCGGCTCTGCTGGCAACGGAAACGCCACGTAACGGTCCCCGACTGCTTGGGACGGGAATCCGCATTAGTCACTTCTTCAGCGTTACGAATCATTACCGTTTGATCGCTCTTGGCTGCCTGATCGAGGCGTTCGCGCTGCGTTTTGGTCAGTACCTCACTGGCATTGACCAGCTCGCCCGAACCCACTACGATATGATCCCAGGGTACGGTGACGGCATATTCAAAATCTCCATATTCCAG
>JBBRDE010000038.1:0-26246 GCA_038204185.1 Cytophagales bacterium | reverse complement strand
CATCCAGAATATGAGGCCAATGGCAGGAGTTAACAGTGACATTTTTTGAGTGATGAATGATGACGGGGCAGCCCGTACTGTGATAAATACTATTCTTAAACTGTTTCAATCTTTTGGTAAAAATCTGCGGAAGCCTAATGCTCCCGCAGAAAGTTTTTTTGAACCCCTTTGAGGTACCTAATGTGCCCCAAAGCGTCGGTTCGCGTTGCAATAAATTACAACTTGAAAGAAATCAGCAGACAGATAACCGCTGCGAAAAGAGCAACCGCCTCGATAAGAGCCGCGATAATTAGCATAGCCGTTTGGATACGACCCGCTGCCTCAGGCTGACGGGCGATACCTTCCATGGCGCTGCCACCGATACGACCGATACCCAGACCGGCACCAATAGCTGCCAAACCAGCACCGATACCGGCACCCATTACTGCTAGACCCGCGCCGCTTTGTTCAGCAGCTTGAAGCAAAATTTGAAGTAACATAAGAGAACTTGTTTAGATATATAATTGAAACAAAAGATTGCAAAATCTGGGTATTAACTAATGAATCTGATTGACTATTAAATCATTAGAAAACTTGCATTGTCAACTATCCACTGTCAATTGTCAACTGATTTACATGCCGTGGTCGGCTTCGTGATTGTCTTCGATGGAGCTGCCGATGTACATGGCCGACAGCAGCGTGAAAATAAAAGCCTGAATGAACGCCACCATGATTTCGATGAAGTTCATGAATAGCGCGAAGGCTGACACCACGGGGGCTACGAAAATACTTTTGAAAATAAAGATCAAACCGAACAAGCTCAGCAAAATAATGTGACCTGCCGTCATGTTGGCAAAAAGCCGGATCATGAGCGAGAAGGGCTTCATGAATACACCCACGATTTCGACCGGAATCATAATGGGTAGCAGCGCCAGGGGTACCCCCGTCGGCTTCACCAGGTGCATCCAGTAATGCTTGTTGGAATTGAAATGGACAATCAGGAAGGTGATGATCGCCAGCGTCATCGTGACGGCAATGTTCCCAGTCACATTGGCTGCACCGGGTAGGAGACCCAGCAGGTTATTGACCAGAATAAAGAAAAACAGCGTGAGCAGGTAGGGTAGGTACTTGCCGTATTTGGGGCCGATGTTGGGCTTTACAACTTCGTCGCGGATGAACAGTACAAGTACTTCCATAGCGGCCTGAAAACCCCGGGGCGCTTTTCCTTTACGATTAAGGTAGGCTTTGGCAACGCTCCCAAAAATAAGGACCAGAATGATCGCGCTCAATAGCATGGAGGCTACATTCTTGGTAATGGACAAATCATAAACCGTGCGGGATTTATCAGTAGGGATTATTTGTTCCGAATCGCCGTGTACCAGATGATACCCCTGATATTCATGGTCGTTATTATGAAAATTGGATGACATAAAAGCCTCCACACCGCGATCGGGTGAATACAGAATTACAGGCAAAGGAAGCACCACGCCGTGCGCAAATTCCCACTCGTGTGAGTCGGCGATGTGGTGCATGATCATTTCACCGATATTGAACTCTTCTTCGTTCTCTTCCAGTCGGTGTTCGAGATCATGCTCGGCTTGGTTGAGATTTTGGACGGCCTGGCTATGGGTTTCGTCGTGCTGCGCAATACTTTGCAAAGGATTAGAAATCAGCAGCGTGGCAACGAAGGCGTGGGATAAAAAGCGGCGAATGGGCGTTGACATAAAAGAGTTGAGTACGAGGTATTACGAATCGCGGCGCAAGTTACGATACAAATGATAGATTTCAAAAATTGTGTAAAATAAATAGAGTGCAAAAAAGTTGGCAATGAACACTGGGGCATTATCGATACCCTGATACAGAAATACACCCACGAAGATGACGCACAAAATAAGTCGGACTACAACGGTCGACAGGTAAAATTCAACGAATTTGTCGCGTTTATTGCTAAAACCGTACTCCATCAGCCGGTGAATCAGGAATGAGATACCCATAAAAAAAAGAATCATGTAGCCCGCCGAGGGATGAATCCAGTCGGCGATGCCCAGGGTGGGGGCTAGAAAAAATACAATTCCCAGCAGTAGGGTAAGAAGCAGACTCCGGAGCATGTGGTACGGCTGGTGCGCGTGTTTTTTGCGGGGCAAAAGTACGGAATTTCCGGGAATGCGCAGTGAGGCACCTATTCTTTTGTGGCCGACCGGATAAACATATACAGCGATCCGGCAATGGAAACCAACGAAAGTACCAGCGTCCAGACAGGTACCTTGTTTTGCTGCCATTCATCCAGTTTATAGCCGCCATAGGTAAAGGCGACGATCGTTCCCAGCATCTGGAATGCCAGCGAGGAGTATTTCATGTAGGTGTTGGTGCTGCGCTTATCGTCTTTCCAATTTTCGGGCTTAGGATCGGCCATGACTTTTTTGAATGGTAGGCTTGAATTTACTCCCTAATATTACGCCTAATTGGCGAAATGGCCTTATATTCGATACGGATTTGTGAAATCCGGCGTTTTACCGCTAATAATGATACGCTTTTTGAAAAGAAAACCTTCGTTTGTGTTAGCCCGACTTAACTCATATCTTCTGCCCGGCAGCATTTTGGTCTTACTTGTGAGTATGTTAGGAGCATGCTCGCAGTACAGCAGCCGTCCCGGCAGTGTTGCCTTTCATAACCTGACGGCTAAGTACAATGCGTACTATATCGCCCGACTGGAGACAGATCTCGCGGAAAGAGCGATGCGCAAGGCGTATCAGGATAATTACAATCAGATACTGCCGATCCTGATGCCGCTGGATTCAACGCTGGGTATCAGTGTACGCCCGCAGTTGGAAAATGCTATCAAAAAGGCTTCTGTCGTTGCTGAAAAACACCAGAACAGCAAGTGGCTGGACGACAGCTATACGCTTATCGGCAAAAATCGGCTGTATCTGGGTCAGTACGACGATGGCGTAGAGGCCCTTAGGTACGTCTTTGCCAACGGCCGTGACGAGGATGATAAAAATACGGCCCTGATCTGGCTCATGCGGGCTTATACCCAAAAGGGCGATTACGACAATGCCCTCGATGTGTCTGAGTATCTGCGCCAGCAATCCCTTACCAAAGAGGCTACCCGTGATTTCTATCTGGCCAAGGGAGCCATTCATCAGCAGCAGGGCGAATACCTTACAGCTGTTGCTATTTTGGAACAGGCTTTTCCGCTTTTGAAAAGGAGCCCGGAAAAGGCCCGTCTGCATTACATAGCCGGGCAACTTTACGACCGGATCGGACAATACGCCCTAGCTGCCGATCATTATCGCGATGTAGGTAAAAACCGTCCTACTTATGATCTGTCGTTTTATGCCGGTATGAATTCTCTGCAAAACCGCGTCCTGCTCGACCCCAAAGTGGACCTGACAGGTGTGGGTTTTGATAAAATGCTCCGCGACCGCAAAAACAACGATCTGCGTGACCGGATTTACTACACCATGGGTCTGCTCGCTGAGCGCCGGGGACGCTATCCCGATGCCATCGGCTACTTACAAAAATCTGTACAAGTAGCGGGGGCCAATCCCGATCAGGTACCCTACACCTATCTGGAACTGGCTCGCATCAACTACGATCGCCTGGAAAATTACGAAATCGCTCAGGCGTATTATGATAGCGCCCTGGTAACCTTGCCCAGGGACGCGGAGCAATACAAGCCCGTTTCGGATCGAAAACGGGCCCTGGATGATTTTGTGACTCAACTGGCTATTGTGCGCACCGAGGATAGTTTACAGGCCCTGGCTCAGATGAATCCTGCCGCTTTAGAGCGCAAGCTGGACGTCATTATTGAAGCCGAAGAAGAAGCCAAGCGTCAGCTGTTACTTAAAGCGCAGGAGGCCTTGGCGGCATCAAGCCGACCGTCGGCCAGCGATATTGGTACGCCCTTTCTTTCGGGAAATGAGCGACGATGGGAACTGTATGACCCTACAATGGTGAATCAGGGCCGGGTGGAATTCCGGCGCTTGTGGGGCACTCGCACCCTGGAAGACAATTGGCGACGGATCAATAAAGAGAATGCTTCCTTTACCGACAGCGCGCAAAATCCAACTTTAAATGCCGCTGTGGTACCCGAGCGGAACGATTTGGGCTTGCAGCCTGAGATGACGCTAACCAAAGATTCGGAGGCATGGGTAGCCCGCCGGGAGGAGCTACGTAAAAATGTACCCACCAGCGATGCCACACTGGCAGGTTCAGAAAAGCGGGAAGAGGATGCACTGTACCGGCTGGGGAAAATTTATCGATTTGACCTGAAAGAGTCCGAGAAGGCCGTCACGACGTTTACGCGTTTGCTCAACGATTTCTCCAAAACTGCTTACCGAGAAGAAATTTATTATCTGATATATCTTTCCCTGGAAGAAAACAATAAGAACCGTCCACTGTGGAAAGAAAAATTGCTGACCGACTTTCCGAATTCTTCCTACGCGCGCTTACTGAATCAGGCCCAAATGGCCCAGGGCGATAGGGGTAACACATCGACGGGCAGTTCAGCCGCTAAAACCTACGACGGTATCTACGCACTATATACCTCGGGTAACTATTCGGAAGCCCTGGCGCAGGTAGAGAATGCGCTGGTTGTGTACCGGGAGAACACCCTGGTGGATAAGTTCGCCCTATTGCGAATATTCCTGATAGGTAAGGTGCAAGGCCGCGATGCCTACCTTCAGGCTATCAACGAATTCATACGCCTTTACCCCGATAGTCCGCTTTTGCCTCGGGTACAGGAGATGCTCGAAGTGACCGGCCGAGCCTCTACCCGGCGTTGATTTTTTATAAAATCAGTATCTTTGCGTCATCAAATCCGAATGATAGCATGGGTGAATAACACGTATCTCCTGCACTGCAATACATCCATTCACCATCCAGTCATTCACTAAATCACCCATTGAATTTATGCTTGAATTACAAACCGGGAAATACCGTCGCACCATTGTCCGCATTTGGCGGTACGCTGCACTGGGGCTGGGATTTTTCATCTTTTATATAGTAGCAGTAAGTTTTAACCTATTCTGGCTCTTCGGGACGATGCCTGACCTGAAAACGCTCGAAAACCCCAAGTGGGAGTTGGCTTCTGAGTTGATTTCAGAGGATGGCAAGTCCATGGGGAAGTATTTCTTCGAAAACCGGGCTCCTGTGGAATTTGATCAGGTATCGCCCCGATTAATCGAAGCCCTCCTCTCTACCGAAGATGCCCGGTTCGTCAAGCATTCCGGTATCGATCTCCGCTCTCTATTTAGGGTGGGCAAGGGCGTCGTAACCGGCAACTCAGGCTCTGGTGGTGGTAGTACCCTCACCCAGCAGGTAGCCAAGAACCTCTTCCAGACCCGATCGGAGCGATACCGGGGTATTTTGGGACAAATTCCTATTGTCCGCACCGTTATTGCTAAAACAAAAGAGTGGGTACTTTCGGTGATTCTGGAGCGAAAATACACCAAGCGGGAAATCCTGATGATGTATCTCAATACGGTATCTTTTGGCAACAATACCTACGGTATTAAAGTGGCCGCGCGCACCTACTTCGATAAGGACACCTGGAATCTTGATGTTCATGAGGCTGCTCTGCTGGTGGGGATGTTGCAGAACCCCACGTTGTACAATCCCTTCCGTTTTCCGACCAACGCCCTAAATCGCCGGAACACGGTGCTGGATCAGATGCAGAAATACGAGTTTCTGTCGCCGGAAAAGTACCAGGCCTACCGTGCCAAACCGTTGAGTATGAACTTCACTATCGAGAGCCACAACACCGGCCCGGCCCCCTATTTTCGTGAGTCGATGAAGGGGTACCTCAAAAAGTGGGTAGAGCAGTACAACGACGATAATGGGGAAGACCTCGATCTCTACACAAGCGGCTTGCGGATTTACACCACGATTGATTCCCGGATGCAGCATTACGCCGAGGAAGCCGTGACCGAGCATATGAAAGCCCAGCAAAAGCTTTTTTTTGAACATTGGAAAGACCGTAATCCCTGGGTTGATCAGAACGGTAAAGAAATTGTAGGCTTTTTGGATCGCGCTGTTCGCATATCACCCCGATTCAAAAATCTGGTGAAAGAAGTAGGCGAAGAGGAAGCCTGGAAGGTCATGCGGAATCCTTACAAAATGAAGGTGTTCGGTTGGGATGGCGAAAAGCAGGTAACCATGAGCCCCATTGATTCCATTAAGTACTACAAACACTTCCTGCGTACGGGCATGATGTCGATGGACCCGCGCAACGGCCACGTAAAGGCCTGGGTGGGAGGAATTAATTTCAAATATTTTAAGTACGACCACGTGAGGCAGGGGGCGCGGCAACCAGGCTCTACCTTTAAACCTTTCGTGTACGTATCGGCTTTGGATCGCAATTACCTCACGCCCTGCGACCATGTCGTCGATCGGCCCGTGACATTCACACTAGCCGACGGCGTGCCAGGCGGCTGGACGCCCAAGAACGCCAACGGCCGCTATTCCTATCAGTCGCTGTCTTTGCGGCAGGCCATCGGGAAATCGGTTAACTCGGTGAGTGCCTATTTGATGAAGCAGGTGAAACCCAACACAGTAGTCGAGTACGCCCATAAATTGGGCATCACGAGCAAACTGGATCCAAAACCGGCGCTATGCCTGGGAATCAGCGACGTATCGGTATACGAAATGGTAGGCGCGTACTGTGCCTTTGTGAACAACGGCCACCGAACCGAACCCTTGACCATTCTACGTATCGAGGACCGCTACGGGAATCTATTGCAGGAGTTTTTTCCAAAAGCCAATCAGGAACTGAGTGAAAATATGGCCTACAGTATGATCTACCTCATGCGCGGAGCAGTGGAAGATCCGGGTGGCACAGCCGGACGACTAAGAACTTTTGGTGTGACCGAGGGCAACGAAATTGCGGCTAAGACGGGTACGACCTCTAACTACTCGGACGGTTGGTTTATGGGCATGACGCATAACCTGGTGTCAGGCGTGTGGGTAGGTGGTGAGGATCGCAGCACGCATTTTCGTACCATGGCCTATGGACAGGGGGGGCGTATCGCTATGCCCGCCTGGGGTTTGTATATGCAGAAGGTATATGCGGATCCTACCTTGTTGCAGTACCGGAAAGGGAAATTTGAAAAACCAGCCAACTTCAGGCTCAACTGCGGCGGGGTATATACCGATAGCACCGATACTTACATTCCACCTTCCTTGTCTGACGATGAAGGGGTACTTTTTTAAAGAGCGAGGAAAGGAGGGAGGAAAGAAAGAAATTATATGCCTTTTTTCCCTCCTCCCTTTCTCCATCCTTCTTTTCTCCTTAAAAATTTGAAAATCGTCCTCGCTCCCGATAAATTCCGTGGCTCACTCGAATCGGATGAGGTGTGCGAAGCAATGGCTGCTGGCATTTTATTGGCTTTCCCCCAAGCTGAGATCATCGCCATACCATTGGCTGATGGGGGGGAGGGCACTGCCAAGGCACTCACGCTCCATGCAGGGGGGCGATTCGTCTCGGTAGAAGTCCAGGACCCTCTGGGACGAATCATTTGCGCTACCTACGGTCTTTCGTCTGATAATAAAACTGCCTATATTGAAATGGCTGCCGCTTCGGGTTTGGCCTTACTCACCGAAGATGAACGCGATCCGGGCCTGACTTCCTCTTTCGGTACAGGACAGCTCATCGTCGATGCGCTCAATCGTGGTGTCGATCATATGGTGTTGGGTATAGGAGGCAGTGCTACGACGGATGCGGGAATCGGTCTGGCTGCCGCGCTAGGGTATTATTTCCTGGATGACCAGGGGCAGGAAGTTCTTCCCACGGGCGGACATTTATCCGAAATCGCTTCAATCCATTCTGAAAAGATCAACCCAAAGCTATCCCAGGTAAAAATTACGGTAGCCTGTGATGTCGCGAATCCTTTGTACGGAGAGCAGGGAGCAGCCTACATTTACGCTCCACAGAAAGGTGCTTCACCGGAGCAAGTCGAACTATTAGACCGGGGCCTTCGTCACCTGGCCGATGTCGCCGCCCAGGCGTTTGGGTACGATGTCAGCCAACGGCCTGGTGCCGGGGCGGCGGGTGGGGTAGGAGCAGGGGCCTTGTGGTTTCTGAAAGCTACACTCGAACCCGGTGCCGCTATCGTATTGCAGCAGACTCAAATCGAAAAGCACATTCGCCGTGCCGATCTGGTGATTACGGGAGAAGGCAAAATGGATCGACAGACCTTGAACGGAAAGCTGGTGTTGGGCCTGTCCGAAATTTGCCAGCGCCACCAGGTCCCCGTTGCGGTGGTGTGCGGTACATTGGCTGTTTCTCCCGAAGAAATCCTCCGTACGGGTATCACCTATGCTGTTTCGGCCATCGACCGTCCCATGTCCCTGGAAGCAGCTCAGAGCGAGGCTTTTTCGCTCGTGAGACAGGCAACTTTTCAGCTGGTACGGTTGTTTTTTTTCAGCAGATAGTACCGGACAAATCCAGCATGGGGTGGTCTTTGTCTCCTAACCAACTATGCCTCAATGCCTACTTTTGATTATAAGACCGAACTTTCGAGGGTTCCCCACGAACCGGGTGTTTATCGTTATTTCGATGATAAGGACGAAGTGATTTACGTGGGCAAAGCCAAAGACCTGCGCAATCGTGTAGGAAGTTATTTTACTAACTCCAACCAACACGATCGCAAAACCAAACGGCTCGTGAGTCAGATCAAGCGCCTTGAATTTACGATTGTACCCACGGAGTGGGACGCACTTTTACTGGAAAATCAGCTCATTAAGCGCTTTCAGCCCAAATTCAATATCCTGCTCAGGGATGACAAGACTTACCCTTTCATCTGTATTACCCACGAACCCTTTCCGCGCGTCATCACCGTCCGGCGGGTGGATAAGCGGTTGGGTACTTATTATGGGCCCTTTGCCAACGCCCGGGGTATGTATGCCCTGCTGGACATGTTTAAGGAATTATACACCATTCGTTCCTGCCATCTGAATTTGAGTCAGGAGAATATTGAAGCAGGTAAATTTAAGGTGTGTCTGGAATTTCACCTGGGCAATTGCAAAGGGCCGTGTGAAGGCCGACAACACGCTGCGGAGTACGATACTGAAATTGACCAAATCCATCACATCTTGAAAGGAAATCTGGGGGTACCTCAGCAGTATTTCAAAGATCAGATGCTGGATGCCGCCTAAAAAATGGCCTTTGAACAGGCGCACGACTGGAAGATGAAGATCCAGCTCTTATCCAATTTTCAGAATAAAGCGACGGTGGTAAACCCACGCATGGGCGATGTGGACGTATTGACTGTCATTTCGGACGAAGAAGCAGCTTACCTTAATTTTATGAAAGTAAAAAATGGCTACGTGGTGGCGACGCAGACTTTTGATATCAAAAAACAGCTTGACGAAAAAGACGAGGATATTCTGGCGATGCTGATTGTAGAAATGCGGGAAACCTATGGCACGGAAGCCAAAGAATTAATTTCCAATATCACGCCCGATCTGGACATGAAACTCGATATCGTGGTACCCCAGATTGGCGACAAAAAAAAGCTACTGGATATGTCGATGAAGAATGTGATGTTTTTTCGTCGTGATAAAGCCGAGCGAAGGGCGGTAGAGGCCTCAGCAACAACCTCGAAAAAAGACCGGGTATTGATTAAGCTGAAAGCTGATTTGCAGATAAAGTCCCTGCCGCGCCATATTGAATGCTTCGATAATTCTAATATTCAGGGGACCAACCCGGTGGCCGCGATGGTATGCTTCAAAGATGGTAAGCCCTCCAAGAAAGACTACCGTCACTTTACCATTAAAACAGTAGTGGGTTCCAACGATTTTGCCTCCATGAACGAGGTGGTAGGTCGCCGCTACGCCCGGTTATTAAATGAGGAGTCGCCCTTGCCTGATCTTATTGTCGTGGATGGCGGTAAAGGGCAGCTGAGTGCGGCCTGCGATGCCCTGAAAGAATTAAATATTTACGGCAAGGTACCCATCATCGGAATCGCCAAGCGGCTGGAGGAGATATATTTTCCCGAAGATTCCCTGCCTCTATATATCGACAAGAAGTCTGAGTCATTAAAGCTAATCCAGCAAATTCGTGATGAGGCGCACCGGTTTGCAATCACTTACCACCGTGATAAGCGTAGCCGCAGCAGTCTGGTGAGCGAATTGGAGAATGTCGAGGGTATTGGCAAGAAAACGGCTTCGGTGCTACTTAAGCACTTTCGGGGCATTAAGGCAATTCGCGAAAGTACCCCCGAACAACTTGCCGAAATCGTAGGCCCCGACAAAGCCAAGAAAGTGAAGGCTTATTTCGATACGATGGTACAGTAAATCATTATAAAAATGCCAACAAAAAAGGAACGCTTTGGCGTTCCTTTTTTGTTGCAAGTGGTTGATAACCAGAGAAAAACTATCAACTCTCCATTATCAACTATCAACTAAATTAATATTCCCACATACTGCTTTCGAGTTCCAAAAGCTCTTGCTCGTATTGAACTGACTTAATCAATCCTGCTTTTTCACCTTTGTAGATGTCGATGAACGACCTATCCATGGGGTTGGAATATTTAGTAATCCGACCATAGGGTAAGCGTAAATCAAATGCATCCGCGAGATTCTTATGCTGAGCGGTATTCTGCGTGTTGTACCAGATGTACTTCTTGGGATCACTGCGGAACAGGCGTTCCAAATCCTTATACTTGTAAGAAGCGATGGGTATTTCCAGTCCCGTAGCCGAATTTACTTCAGCAGGTAGCAAAAGAGTGACCGACTGGATATCCATATACAATCGCGAACGTTTTTTGTCGAACGTCCAATCTTCCTTCACTTCCAAAAGACTAATATCCTGAGCGAAAAACTCCTCATCGGGCGTAATGGTCGCCAATTGCTGCTCGAAAGGATCCGGAACCACTACCGTGTCTTTCGGAGCTTCGGCCGGAGCTGCAGCTTTTTTGGTCCCTTTCTTCGCAGGCTTCTTCACAGGGGTTCCCCATCCATCATCCTCCACGGCGGCCGTTTTCTTAGCATCTTTTTTTACAGGGCTACCCCATCCGCCATCGTCAGTAGCTGCTTCCTTTTTAGGCTCCTCCTTTTTGGGGGTATCTCCCCACCCGCCATTATCGGCAGGTTGACCGAAGCCCGCCGCAATTTCCTCGGCGGATAACCCGGCCACCTGGTTGGGCATCAGCAGTTTTGTATGCATCTGCTCCGGAGTCAATTCCGTCACACAGGAATCGTTAACATACGCAGTAATTAAGCCTGCCTTAGTTGCTTCTATAATATACCGGGTGATCTCGTTATTCTTGGAGAACATGGGCATATTTTGCTTCTCCTTCAAGTCCATTCTCCTCCATAGGGTACGCTTCATCATCACGTCCTGATCGTCGATCGGACGCGCCGAAAGCTGATTCATTGCGGTTTCATCCCGTTCCTGAGCGTATGCCCCCGTTGCGCCCAGTGCCATCGATACGATGGACAGCGCCATCACTTTTCCATTTATCCTCATAGCGATTCTTTTTGCTGATTTTTTCTTAATAACGATTTATGCAGCATATCAGTATATACCTTTCAACTGAATCAGTTTAGATTGACTCCCAGTGTAGGTTTTCCCATTTCGACTTCACTAACTGCTCCTTTGAAATTTTGGCGTTGCACACCCAAAACTTCTATAACATACCGGTCACCGGGTTCGGCGCTGGAAGCCAGCGAAGATATTGACCCCCCCCCGGATAAGGTAAGGGGGCCGGCAATCCGACGCGTACCCCGGGCCAAGGAAATCTGGATTTGAGAAACACGGAAGCGGGCATCTTCAGGTGAGAAGTTTTTGAAACTTTCATCCGGGACGGCTATGACCTGAATCGAACGCGCGCTGGAAGCAGAAACACCTCTGCGGTCATCGTAGGCTCCTCCATTGACACGTAACTCAAGCGTAGGTTTGGGAACCCGCGAAACCCGGAAAGGCTCAGTGCCTAACAAATTGCCCTGATTACTAACTTTGAGTAGGACTTCCCGACTGTTGGGAACAATGGTGATTCTGCCCTTTTGACCACTGGATATAACCTCAGCTCCATCAGCCGAAAAACTTGGTGCCCAAAGTGGTCCTAAAGCGGGACTTTGAACGCTCAATTTGTTGGCGCAGCCCAAATACAGCGGAGGGAGTGTGCCGGTTTCTATCTGGTATGTCGGCTTGGCGACAAAGTATTCCTGCTCCAGGCGTACAGTTGTATCGCGGCCCGAAGGCGTCGGAAAAGAAATGACTCCCTGCAATACCCGACGTACCAATCCATCAGCCCCGTACCCCCCACCCTGGGCAGTAAAGTCGATAAGTCCTCTACCATTCTCTACCCGCACCGGAGCACCATTGAGGCTCATGCGGGGCGTAATGCCCGACGCCGACGCAGCAATGAACATCTCCCCCTTGAACTTGGTGCCCGCTACAACGACTTTCGATTCTGAGCTAATCATGGCCAGGATCCGGTCGAACTTGATA
This sequence comes from Cytophagales bacterium, assembly GCA_038204185.1. Classification (GTDB taxonomy): domain Bacteria; phylum Bacteroidota; class Bacteroidia; order Cytophagales; family Spirosomataceae; genus Salmonirosea. The sequence continues at coordinate 13,813 of JBBRDE010000038.1, read as the reverse complement.
TCGGCGGCACCTACCTTACTGGCAAGGTGGTTCAATACCTCACCTTCCATACGGCGAATATCCGTTTGCTTTTGGCTGAGAACGGCCAAAGCGGCCGCAACGGGTGTTTGGGCAAAGTTGAGTTCCGCGAAGTCCTTGTTACGCTGGTCGGCCCGATTTTTTGAAATAGGGTCGTCCTTAGCATCCAAAGCCAGGGGCTGAAACTTGTCAGGGCTGAACTGATTGAGTTTCTGGGTAAAATCGTTGAGCTTTTGCTTGAGGGCGTAGGCTTTCCCGTTTTTCTGCGATCCACCGCCAATCATCAAGGCAGCCACTTTTTCCTCTTCCTGGGGGTTTTTAATACTGCCGTCTTCCTTAAGACCGTCTCCCGCCTCTTGTACTATTTGCTGTTTCAGGGCACTCAGTTCGCTTACCATACTAGACGTAAGCGCGCGCACCTCGTCGGCCTGTTTCATCACGGCTACGTCTGCGGCCCGGTTCCCTGATTTGTCTACTGCGGCCTTAATTTTTAAGACCGTTTCCTGATTTATTTTATTGGCTGCCCCGGAAGATAATTCTAAGGAATTATTCAAAAGGATGAATTTTTCGATGATCGCCGAACTTACCTGTAAGGCAAGCATGGCGGTCAAGACGAGATACATCATCCCAATCATCTTCTGACGGGGTGTTTCTTTTGCACCTGCCATAGAATTTATTGATCTGTTATCGTGTGAGGAATAATTAGTTAGAGTTGGGTTGGAGTCAGGCGTTGCCCCGCATGGCGGTTAGCATACTGCCATAGACACTATTGAGCGAAGAGATATTGTTTGTCAGTTTTGACATTTCTGCCTTAAATATCTGCGACTCTTTGGTAGCTTCCGACATGTTGGACATGGCGATGGTCAGGTTACCGTAGAAAGCATTCATCGCCTTGAGGTGCTTGGTAGTGTCCTGCAACTCCATTTCGTAGACGGCGTTCAGCGCGCCCATGTTCTTGGTAATTTGCTGGAACTGCTCGCGGTACGACTGAGCGTCTTTAGTTGCATCGGCCATCGATGACATCGCCGTAATCGCCACACCGTACGATTTGTTCATGTCGTTAATAGCATTAGAGGCGTTCTTCACATTCTTGGCATAGTCGTTGGTAGCAACGGTAGCATCTGTCAGATCGCCGATGCGGCTCACGCTGTCGGTCAGATTACGAAAGCCCTTACCCAGGTTATCAAAAATGTCGGGCGTAATTTTGGCATTGGCCAGCATGGTGTCCATATTAGCGGTCAGACCGTTAGCTTGTGGACCCGTAGTGCGAAGTGAAGCAAGCGGACCGTCATAATCATCAGCCAATTCAGGATATACCCGTTCCCAGGCGGGCTGCCTGTCGACAGGTTGCACGAAAGTTTGCAAGGCATATAGCAAGAAAATGACTGCCTCAGTACCTAATCCAATGGTAAGCATCTCGCTACCTCCATCCCAGTGTTGGATTTTAAATAAGGCCCCCAGAACCACCACAGCGGCACCAGCACTATATAGGGTAGGCAGCACTTTATCGAAGAAAAAACTAGAGCCGTTATTCTTAGCCATAAAATTCAGATTGTTAACAGTTGATTGAAAAGTGAATAAAAATTGGGTTTTTAAAATCCTCTTGTAAAAAAGAAGCAGCGATAATGCCGCTGCTTCCTAAGTGAAATTTGTGCTTAGCGGCGTTTTCCGGTGGCTCCCCGGCGTCCGTCAAAATTGTCCATCACACAACGGAATCCAATGAAGGCCCGACGTTGCGTTTCGAATTCGTAAGAGCGGGTACCTGTTTGCAGGTAATAGGCCACATCTTTCCAGGAACCGCCTTTGATTACTTTCCGGGGCTCGGTTGGATCGTCGTTCTCGGGGTTCATATCCCACAGAATCGCATTAGCATTATCGGCGTACGCATCCAGAGTCCATTCGGCCACGTTGCCCGACATGTTGTACAGGCCGTATTCGTTGGGGTTGTATGCATTTGCGGGTGCAGTATAGGGGTATCCATCAGCATCGTAGTTGCCTCGCTGAGGTTTGAAGTTAGCCAGGAAACAGCCTTTTCCATTCATCGTATAAGGATTGCCCCAAGGGTACTTGGCTCCCTGACGTCCACCACGGGCAGCCCATTCCCACTCAGCTTCCGAAGGTAGCCGGAAACTGGGTGAATGAAACATGCCTTCTTTCAATCGATAGTCGTTGTAAAGGTTCGAACGCCACTCGGCAAAATACTTTGCTGCCATCCAACTGACGCCCACCACCGGATAGGTATCAAAAGAAGGGTGCATGTAATAGTACTCAACCATGGGGTCGCCATTTGAGTAGGCAAAATCCTTCTTCCAAACGGTGGTGTCAGGGTAGTACTTCGTCATGATTTCTTCTTCACCCAATACCGAAATAGAGTCCAGTAGCAGCGCCCCAACGAATTGACGGTACTCGTTGTTGGTAATCTCTGTGTCATCCATATAGAATGAGCTAATGGTCACGCGTTTGTTCATGTTCACCATCGTGGCCGCCAGATCTTCATCCGCTTGACCCATGACGAACGATCCCGAAGGAATCATTAACATTCCTGCAGGCGTAGTTTGTCGGTATCCCTTCCTGGCGGTGGCCACCACCTCTCCGTTGGCTACTCCACTTTCCTCTTTCCCCCCTTTTCCAAATTTTTCCTTAATGAAACCGCAACTCTGCAAGAGCATGATTGCCGCTACAAAAAGCAAACCTTTGAAGCCATTTCGATAGAACATGTTAACATTCATGGTGGTTTATGCTATGTTTTTAGTTGATATCCGATTTGAAAACGATAAGTGATTGTGGTATAGTATATGTAAAAAAACCGATTGTGGTCAATAGTCCAAATTTATATTCTTTCATTCCGACCTAACGAAATCCGCTTCTGTTTGGTATGAATGCGTATTTATTTCAAATAAATTCTTCAAAAGTACGGTTTGGTTTCCAAACCCACCAACACCAACTGCGTCAAATACGCGATAAACGACGTTTGAACAGTGACTTTGTTTTAAAAACGAAACCTCGGGGTTCGCACGATGGTTTTTTTGCCCAGTTTCGGGGCAGGCAACCGGTACGAAAGCAGTACCTCAAACGAAGAGGGAGCCTTCAGGCTGGTAGCACCTGTCACAATGTCGTACGCTCCAGAGAGGCGCAACGATTGATTCTGTAATAAATTGATGCCCCCCATCAAAATAATGGCGTCCTGCATCCGGTAGGAAGCCCCAGCCCAGTAGCGCTGGTTGTAAGTCACCATAGCGCCCCCCTCAACCGAAAACGAGGCCAGATCGGACTTCGCCATCAGAAAGGGCTGTACTTCGAAAAGGTACCCTACCTCCAGATTAACCCCGCCGTTGACATAATACGTAGGAATAAGGGGGTTTGTAGCGTTGTCTGTCCCCAACGTATATTTTGATTTGAGCAGGTGATTCACCGAGACGCCTACATAGTAGCCCGAGGTTTCGTAACGTACGCCCACATGCACATCCGGATGAATTTCGCCCACTACGCCGGTTGCGATTAGCGGATCGCCCGGTTCATTGGGGCGCAGTAGATTATAGTTAAGGGCCATGCGATAAACACCGACACTTCCGCCCAGGGCGAGGGTACCGTTGTCGAGGGCCAAGCGGTAGGCGGCTGCCACCTGGAAACTCTGATTGGTGAGGGCACCAATTTTGTCATTATAGGCCGTAAAGCCCAAGCCTAAGTTTTTAATAGGTACACTTGCCGAGAATAACTGAGTGGTGGGAGCACCCCCTTCGTCGAAGGTACCCTGGTACCCCGAATATTGCGACCGGTGCATGAGTTGAAAACGTGTAGCGCCATCAGCTCCGGCAGCGGCTGGGTTAAAATAGAGCTGATTAAGCTGAAACTGGCTAAATTGGGTAGGCTGTTGGCCGAAAGCAAGGGTAGATAACAGTATGCCGCCCGTCAATAATATACTAGTATAAGTGCTTCGTAACATACAGGCTGGTAATAGTCGTATTCAATAGAGAGTACAAACCTTATTCCGAAAAGTTTACAGGATAACGCATATTCAACAAAAAAATTGAGAAAAATGATGAGGGCCTAAAAAAATCGGTCTTCATTGCTATTGAATGTGGTTGGCTTTTCGGATGTACAGCTCCAGAGCGCCATTCATGGAAGGGGCATTAGGCAGAGGGGCCAAGATGTCCAGGAACAGCCCTGCTTCCTCGACGGCCTTGGCTGTGGTGGGACCAAAGGCGGCAATGCGGGTTTTGTTTTGCTGGAAGTCAGGGAAGTTGGCGTATAAAGACTTGATGCCCGATGGACTAAAAAAAGCGATGATGTCATAGTACACATCTTCAAGATCCGATAGATCGGCCGATCCGGTCTGGTACATCGTGGCTTCCGTGAAGTGAAGATCTTCGGTATCGGCAAATTCCGGGATATCATTTTTACGAACGTCCGAGCAGGGATAAAGGAATTTTTCGTTCTTGTGCTTGCGGATAAGTTCAATAAGTTCAGCGGCGGTTTTGGTGCCGTTGAAAATCTTCCGCTTACGAATAATGATGTACTTCTGCAGGTAGTTGGCAGTTTGCTCAGAAATGCAAAAATACTTCATATCGGCTGGCACCTCGATGCGGCCTTCCTGACAGATTCGGAAAAAGTGGTCGATGGCATTGCGGCTCGTGAAAATAACTGCGGTATGGTCCAGTATATTTACTTTTTGCTTCCGAAACTCCTTGAACGATACTCCATCCACTTTAATAAACGCCCGGAAGTCAACTTTGATATTGTATTTGCGGGCCAATTCGAAATAGGGAGAATTTTCATCGGCAGGGCGTGACTGGCTAACCAGGATACTTGTCACCTTGTTGAGCCGATCCTGTTCAAATTTGATAGTCTCACTCATGTAATCTTTCTATTGGTATGTGGAATAAAAAGGCTCCTGGTGCATTAAAGAGCAAATTTGACGCCAACGATCAGGGGGATGATTTCTATGACGCAAAGGTACGAAAATAAATATAGATTTATAAACTGACCCGAAGAGTTGATAAATATGTATAGAAGCCCGAAACGCACTAAATAGTACAATATAACTACGTATAGTAGGTAGGGGCCGAGTTGTTGAAACCAGAGTGGATTTTGCAGCGAAATTCCGAAAAATAATACAATGCAGATTCCATAAAATACGTAGGACAGCTGTAAAGATTTGATGTAATGGCTGTTAACAATGCGCTCGAGATTCAAAACGCCACTTACTATTTCCATCATTACAAATTTAAGGAACAACAGAATTAGAAATATAAACGTGAGCTTGGCCGAATCCGTGAGGAAATCAACCAAAGTGACACCCTCTGACAAAAAACCGCTGGAAGAAAATAGATTAAAACCGTAATGGGCCAGAAAAAGAATCAGGTACCCCATGGCGGTACTCACGATCAGGGCGACCATGAACATCAATCGCCCATAGGGCCGATTGAACCGATACAAGTCGTTCCGTTCGTTTCGGTCAAGAAAATCGGCCGGACTGATGAACCGCCGGAACAGCGATGGTCCACTTGAATAGGTGAAGAGCGTGAGCATTAATAACAGAAGAATCAGTAGTACGGAATAATCTCCGAACGGAGAACTACGCAGGGGCTTGATATTGATAAAAGACAGTGGACTGGACTTGGCAATAGTTGGAGCGACTAGTGCCGATTTTTTGGCATGACCTATCAACACAGTCTTGTCTTCTTTACCGGCAGAGCCATATAGCGTGAGCAGAATTTCGTCTTTCTTATATAGCCGGCGCAGGCTGTCTATGTCCATCACCAGCCATTCATCGGGAGTGAGCTTCTTTTGTAGAGAACCCTCTATGAACACATAATTCTCCTTCGCGGCCGTCACGAGCAGGTCGTAGCGGCGGTTTTTGAGGAGGTCGACCGATAGACTTACCGAAAGGTCAGTTTCATTCAGAGCTCTCGAATATGGAATATAATTGTCGTACTGGCTACTGTATACCAGCCAATCGTTCGCATAGTCATAAACCAGGTAATGGCTGGAACCGGGCCCAACTTGATTAGCGGCCCAGGCCGTAGAGCCAATGAAGCCGGAGACAATTAACAATACAAGGGCTAGAAAGCGACGAGACCGTTTCATATTACCAAAAAAGGGCGGGGTTTCCCCAGCCCTTCTTATTCAGCTTTAATCGTTCGTTTCTATTTATTTTCTTCCCAAAGCAATCAGCATCGTTTCACCGATTACAGCAGGAGACTCGGCTACATGGATACCACATTCACGCATGATACGCATTTTGGCTTCGGCCGTGTCGTCGGCACCACCAATGATGGCTCCGGCATGGCCCATGCGACGCCCTTTGGGAGCAGTTTGACCCGCGATAAAACCCACGACCGGTTTGGCATTGCCCGACTGTTGCACATAGCGGGCGGCTTCGGCTTCCATGCTGCCTCCGATTTCGCCAATCATCACAATGGCTTCTGTTTCGGCATCATTCATCAGGAGTTCAACCGCCTCCTTAGTGGTGGTGCCGATAATAGGATCGCCGCCAATACCAATGGCCGTAGTTTGGCCCAGCCCGGAGCGAGTCAGCTGATCCACTGCTTCGTAGGTAAGCGTTCCTGACTTGGACACAATGCCCACGGTACCTTTCTTGAAAATAAATCCTGGCATAATGCCCACTTTGCATTCTTCAGCCGTAATAATACCGGGGCAGTTGGGGCCAATCAGGCGACAATTTTTTCCTTTCAGGTATTCCTTAGCCATCATCATGTCTTTGGTAGGAATACCTTCCGTAATACACACGATCACACTGATGCCCGCGTCGGCGGCTTCCATAATGGCATCACTGGCAAAAGCCGGAGGGACAAATATGATGGATACATCGGCACCCGTAGCACGAACGGCCTGATCGACGGTATTGAACACGGGACGATCCAGGTGGGTCATGCCTCCTTTACCGGGGGTTACTCCGCCTACCACGGAAGTGCCGTACTCGATCATCTGCTGGGCGTGAAAAGACCCTTCGGACCCAGTAAATCCCTGTACAATAATTTTTGAATTCTTATTAACTAAAACGCTCATAGTTTGATGCTGGAACGGGGTCGCCCGCGCGATTGGATTCTGGATACTAGACTTTTATAATGAGGTATAAAGAAATCAATTCATGTATGGCCGCACCTGATTGAAAAAGGGATAAAACTGCTTTCCAAGCCAGGCTTGATCGAACCCTCTACACTTTTCGGTAAAAGTAGAACGAAATGCCCTAGCTAGCAAATTGTGGCAAGAATTTGTAAATTGCCCTTCCGCTATTTCAAACCCACAGCCCCACGAATCTGCATGGTCCTGAACGGTGTATCTGAACTGATTCTCAGTATCACGGCTTTTGCCGTCTTCCTCATCTATTTTCAGCGACAACCCATTTACGGTCGCCTAATATGGGGGATTTTTTTTATCACCTTATCTATCACCTCTTTGCTGGCGGTTCTGTGGTACCTGGGCTGGGAGGCATTGGCGCCTGTCGTGGAATCCCTGCGTCGGCTCGCGGCCACTCTGGGGCCCTTATGTATGATGGTGGGGACCTGGTTACTGATTGGTCACTCCGTAGCGACCCGCTTCACTTTTTGGGCTACTCTGGGTACCGGAACGGGACTATTCCTGGGGTTAGCCACATATCGACTTACTCCTCTGATTCAGGTGGTGCAGCCGCTATGTATTGTCATTGCGCTGCTCATTGCCTGCTGGGGGCTGCTGCAAAAACAGAAAAGCGCGTTGTGGGTGGTATTCGCCATGACAATCCTGGCGCTGTCGGGGAAGCTGCGACTGGAGCTAAACCCTGCCGCCGCTTTTGGCCCATACCATATTCTGGTAGCGGCTTCGATGTTCTGCCTGGGCAAAGCCATCGAAGCCGAGTACAGGATTTTATTCAAATAAGAAACGGAGCCATAAGGTTTGTAAGAAATTAGGAAAAAAGGCAGTACATGAACAGCCAAGCCCAGTTTCCCTCATCTCGCAACTCCCCTTACAACTTCACTCGTTCCATCTTGGGTACAAACAAATGCATCACTACCCAGGCGATCAGATAGGCTGAGCCGCACATGATGAAGATGATATTATAGCCGCTGGAAATGTCGCCGCGCGCGGAAAAGGTATCTAATATCTGGCCTACGATGTAGGGGAATAGCACGCCCCCCAGCGAACCGGCCATACCGCCGATACCGACAATAGAACTTACCGCCCGGCGTGGGAACATGTCTGAAGCCGTGGTGAAGATGTTGGCACTCCACGCCTGGTGCGCCGCGCAGGCCAGACTGATGAAGGCTACGGCCGTCCAGATATTAGTGGCATAGGTGGCAAACACGATGGGAACGACCGCAAAAGCATACAGGAGCATAGCCGATTTACGCGCCTTGAACACGGGCCAGCCCTTTTTGATCAGCCAGCCCGACAGATACCCTCCGCCAATACTACCCACAGTACTTGCCGTATATACCACTACTAGGGGTAGACTGGGTTTTTTCAAGTCCAGATCGAAAATCTGGGCAAAGTAGGAGGGGAGCCAGAAAAGAAAAAACCACCAGATAGGATCGGTCAGGAATTTGCCGAACACGTAAGCCCAGGTCTGCCGTACTCGAAACAGGTTAATCCAGGGTATAGGCTGCTCTTCCGAATCGTCATCGGCGTCGCTGTTGATGAGTTCGAGTTCAGCTTTGGAAATACCTTTTTTGCGAGTGGGAATTTCATAAATCAACCACCAGAAAATAAGCCATATAAAGCCAATGGCCCCCGTAATGAGGAAGGCTTCCTGCCAACCGTAAACCCCCAGAATCCAGGGTACCATGATGGGGGCCACGACGGCCCCGATGTTGGTCCCTGAATTAAATAGCCCCGTGGCGAATGCCCGCTCCCGCTTAGGAAACCACTCAGCTATAGCCTTGATCGAAGCGGGAAAGTTGCCCGCTTCGCCCAAACCCAATGTAGCACGCCAAAACGCAAAGCCCATGGTACTCTTGGCCAGGGCGTGGCCCATCGCCGCAAGGCTCCAGACGACCAGCGATAGTCCCAAACCAATTTTGGTACCTACTTTGTCGATAATCCGGCCAAATATGACGTAGCCCAATGCGTAAGAGGCTGTAAAGGCCATCACGATGTTGGCATAATCGGATTCGCTCCAATTAAAATCCTCGGCCAGGGCGGGTTTTAGTAGACCGATGACCTGTCGGTCGAGGTAGTTGATGGTGGTAGCAAAAAAGAGAAGTACTACGACTGTCCAGCGGTAGGTTTTACTTTTGGTTTCTACAAGTTGGGCCATTAGTGAGTAGGTAGTTGAATAGTAGGGTTCGGTACAAAAGGGGTCGGACGTTCATTTCTCCCGTAGTAACTTTCCAAAAAGGACGCAAAAGTTGCGGCTAGACCCTTCAAGTTATTGAGTTTGTTTAGGAAACAAAAACTGATCACACGGTGCATTTGAGGTTATAGGGCTGTCAGTAAAGGATTTACTGACCTAAAAGAGTTTCTAATTCAGAAAGTCCATACTTACTTTATTTCTCTCAGAATTTCCAAAACCAGCGCGGCCGAATTACGGGCTGCTACTTTCAAAAAGTTCAGCATATCCTCCCGCGCATTGCCGTTGGCTTTGTCGCTCAAGCTGCGAATTACGATACAAGGTAGCTGCTGCTGGTGGCAAATCTGCGCTACGGCGGCCCCTTCCATTTCGGTGGCATCACCCTCGAAGTCGGCCAGAAGCTGGTTGACTTTTTCTTCTGATGAAACAAATACGTCGCCCGTGACGATACGTCCTAAGACAACTTTGGGAGCTCGACGATTGTCACTGGCGCTGAGCAGGGTTACTTTCTCGGCAGCAGCCAGCGTTTTAGTAAGTAGGACGGAATCGGCTTTGAAATAGACAGGATTATACTCGCCCGTAATCGGATTGCGCGTGGCCCGGGTGGCCTGCTTCTGAAAGGTAATGTAGCCAAAATCGTGGTAGGTGGTTTCGCGCCCAATGACGATGTCACCGGGTAATAGCCCGGGATTCAGTCCACCCGCAATGCCTGTAAAAATTATTTCCGAAGGCCGGAATTCCTGAATCATTAACATCGTAGTCATGGCCGCATTTACCTTTCCAATGCCTGTAAGCGCGATGACCACCCTGCGGCAGTGGAGCTTTCCGGTTGTGAAAGGAATGCCGTGTAGGGTACGGACCCGCTTGTGGCTGACGGATTCTTCGAGCAATTTAACCTCATCACTAAAAGCACCCAACAGGGCGGTGACGTTCTTTTTTTTTGTAAATCTGCGCTTGACTAGGTGGGGCAAGCGCAATAATAATGGTCAGAAGAAGAACGGGGAGGCGTATTGATTTTTGCATGAGAAAAGCTAAGGATGGACTCCGGTAACGAGGGAAAGAATGGCAAGAACGTCAATAATCAGCAGCACGGGCGAGAGTTCTTTGAATTTTCCCTGCGTGATTCTTAGCAGCGTCCAACTCAAAAATCCCCAGATGATTCCCTGTGTGATGGAGTAGCTGAACGGAATCAGAATCATGGCCAGGAAGGCCGGGATGGCTTCTTCCATAGATTGCCAGTTGATTTTCACCACGGGGCGCGCCATGTACACTCCAACGATAACCAGAGTCGGGGCCGTAGCCACAGCAGGTACTAGTGACAAAATGGGCGATAAAAACATAAACGGCAAAAACAGGATACCTGCGAAAACTGCCGTCAACCCTGTGCGCCCCCCCTGTTCAATACCCACAGCCGATTCGATGTAGGCCGTACCCGGGCTGGTTCCCAATAATCCTGCCAAAGCAGTGGCCACCGCATCCGTTAGCAACGACCGTTTTACATTACGAGGATTGCCGTCCTCATCCTTCAAATCTGCCGCTTCTGCCACGCCGACAAAGGTGGACAGGCTATCGAATAAATCCGTGAACACGAACGCAAAGATGATGGGCCAGAGGGAGAATTTGAACGAACCCACCAAATCCAAGCGAAACAACAGACTAAAATCCGGGGCGGAAAACCAGATTTTGGGAATCGGAGTTGATGTGCCGAATAAGGTGCCCCCCAATAGGTAGATCACGGATACGGCCAAAATACTGATAACAATACCGCCCGGCACCTTTCGGGTAATGAAGATAGCGGTTAGAGCGAGGCCGAAAACAAACAGCAGTACCAATGGATTTGCCATACTACCCAAGCTGATGAGGGTAGCCGGATTGTCAACGATGAACCCGGCGTTAATAAAGCCGATCAGGGCAATGAACAGACCAATGCCCGCCGCAATGGCGTGGCGCAGCGCACTGGGAATCGCTTGCAGCAAAAGCGTTCGGATATTCAAAAGCGACAGCAGAAGGAAAATTACCCCCGCCCAGAATACCGCACCCAAAGCGGTTTCCCAGGCTATGCCCAACCCCTTTACTGCTGTGAAGGTAAAGAAGGCGTTCAATCCCATGCCCGGCGCGACGATGAGTGGATTTTTGGCATATAGGCCCATCATCAGGCTGCAAAAAAACGATAGCAGCACCGTGGCCGTCAGTACCCCACTGAATGGCATACCTGCCTGACTCAGAATGGCGGGGTTGACCACGACGATGTACATCGTGGCCAGGAAAGTCGACAGCCCGGCGATGAGTTCAACGCGCACCGAAGTGCCATTTTTGCGCAGTTCAAAGTAACGTTCCAGCATCAGGCACCGAATACATTTTTATCCAAAAACGCATTTCGAAACTTTCCTTTGGGATCATACTCCTTAGCTACCTCCCGAAATTCAGCCAGCTTTACGTACCGCTTTTCCAGGTCAGCCGGAGCCATCGTGAAGAGTTTGCCCCAGTGCGGGCGGGCATTGTATGGTGCCAATTCTTTTTCTACAACTGGCAAAAGCTTGCTGACGCCCGGCCAGTCGGGTTTCCAGGTGAAATGGATCGTGATGCAATCCTGCTTATAGCAGGGGCTCATCCACAGAATGTCTGCCGCAATGGCGCGCACTTCCGACGTGAGCAGGTACGGCCCTATCTGGTCCCCGAGGCGGGCGATGGCCATTATGGCATCCACGGCGTGCTGGCGCGGCACAAAGTACTCAGCTTGCAACTCTTCGCCGCTGCTGGGCGTAAAACCCATCTTGAAATGCGGCATCCGCTCGTACCAGGGGCTAGGTACCCCCATTTGCGCCGTGCAGTTTTCGGCGGATAGCTCGGGGATAGGGTGCAGATCTTTGGTAGCCAGGGTAGCCCCCAGCCACTCTTTCTGGTTCATTTGGGGCGCGTCGGCGCGTTGCTTCACCCATACCTCGGCAATATCCTGGCTCTGCCAGTTGGTAAACAAACTCACGCTGTACCCGCTGGCCTGGATTTCGTCGAAATTGTCTTTCAGTTGGGTAATGGGCAGGTTCTGGTATACGTACTGCGTCATCATGAAGGTAGGCTGAATGTCCAGCGTCACCCTCGTCAGCAAACCTAACGCGCCCAGATGCACCACGGCAGCATTGAATTTTTCACTATCCTTCTCTCGCGAAAGCGACACGATTTCGCCATCGGCCGTAACCATTTCCAGACCCGATACTGCCGAGGCCAGGTTGCCGTTTTTCTCGCCCGAGCCATGGGTGGCTGTAGCAATGGCCCCGGCCACCGAAATGTGTGGCAATGAAGCCAGGTTATGCAGCGCGAATCCTTTTTTATGCAAGTAGGGACTCAATTCCCCGTACTTGATCCCCGCGTTGACGGTCACCGATTTCCCACCCGGCGCGATGACAATATCTTCCGGTGCACCCACCAGCGATACGAAACGATTGTCAGAATCAGCGATGGTGTTGAAGCAATGCCGGGTACCCAACTGCTTCACTTTATCATACTTTTTGACCAGCTCCTGCGCTTCCATTACCGATTCGGCGTGATCCAGCTGTCCGGTATTGTAGGTAAGGTTGCCTGCCCAATTTTTGAGTGCCTCGGCTTTGCTTTCGGTTTCGCAGCTTAACAAAGGAGAAAACAGTGGCGCAGTCATAAGGGTGGAGGATAGTTTAAGAAAAGTTCGCTTTTCCATTGGAGAAGGGTTTAGGTCGATCTTGGGGTGTCAGTAAGTAATTCTCAACCACCGGGCGGCACCGTTTCAATTCTCCATCGCCAGGCGTTCCTGTTTCAATTAAAGAACGGGGTGCTTGCGGTGAAAATCCGTAGCATCCTGATAAGCTTTGGCGACGGCCAGAACTTTGGCTTCCTGAAACAATTGCCCCATGAAGGTGATGCTCGTGGGGGTACCTTTGCTCGTAAATCCGTTGGGCAGCACCACGCACGGATGCCCCGTAAGGTTGGTGGCTGCGAGGTTATTTCCGCCGTAGGATGGAGAAATGTATACGTCCACGTTCGTTTTTTTCAATACCTCATACACATCCTGAATCAGTTTAGTCCGCAGCCGATTGGCCTGCAGGTATTCCACCGCCGGGAAGAACCGGGCCGAGCGGAAGGAATTAGGCCAGGCGTTTTTGGTTTGGCTTACCAGTAGTTCGTCGCGATCGGAGCGGGTCATATCGTCGAAAGCTGCCGCACCTTCTACCGAGATAATGGCCCTCATGGCACTAAAAGGGTAGTCGGGTAGCTCCATGGGTACGAGTTCTATGCCCAGCTTTTTAAGTGCTTCCAGTGTCAGCGAATCATTGGTTTTGTTGTTGTAGTTTGTCTCAAATGCCTTTTTGAGGTATCCCATCCGCATACCTTTCAGCGATTTCTGCGGCACGTAGTTGAAAGGTGCCTCGATGATCGTTTTGTCGAAACCGTCGGGGCCATAGATGGCGTTAAATACCAGGGCGCAGTCCTCCACCGTCCGGCAGATCGGCCCAATCTTGTCCATGCTCCAGCTCA
>JBBRDE010000037.1:0-27167 GCA_038204185.1 Cytophagales bacterium | reverse complement strand
GTGTCCCATGGCCGGAAGTACGTCTTTCCAAACATCTTTGGGCAATAATTCGGGGCCGATATAGCCATGGCATCGGCTGCAGTGAGTCAGCGCCAATTCGCTACCCGAAAGTCCCGAAGCGGGTACGTCTTTGAATTCGGGGGTGTCATTTTGCTTTTTGGAGGTACAGGAAATAAACAGGTAAAGGATAATATAAAGATGGATTAGTTGTCTCATGCAGGGCTTTCTTGTAAAAATCTTTTTCGATAAAATTCGGATGTCGGATTTCTCAAAGGTGCGTACGTCAGTTCTATACTAAATACCGGGAACACCAGTTAACACAGCACTTCACTTCCTTAACCTCCGCACCACCCGCGTATAATCAACATACTGATAAGGCCCCAGTACCGAACGTTCCAGGGTAAGGGTGTAGGTACCCCAGGGGTAGGTCACTTCGGTCTTGCGGGTTTCCTGCACTAGTTTTCCGGCGGGTGAGGTTTTCTTTTTCAGAAACTCTCCCATCACTCGGCCATCCATGGTGGAAGGTAGGGCAAAATCATACAGACTCAAGATCGTGGGAGCCAGATCCACGTTGGAGGTAGGCAGGGTACTTTTTACCAATGTCTTAAAATCGGGACCGCGTGCCAGCAGGACGATGTTGATTTCGTAGGGACTTGATCCACCGTGCCCGGCTACCCCGCCGGAAAAGTCAGTTCCGGCGTAGCCCTGAGCATTTTTATCGTCGTTCCAGTTGGGCGCTACCAGGATATCACCCACGCGGGTGGGATGATTGTGGTGGATGGTTTTGAACGAAAGGGTACCTTCCACCCAACCCTGAATCGGGTCGCCGGGCTTGGCTTTGGTGAAGAGCGCACCTGCCCAGGCTTCCTGTTGCAGGGCAGTCACGATTTTCTTGATTCGCTCTTCGTCGTGATCTTTTACGTAGATAGCCCCTTCCGCCACGACCACATCATCGGAGTCTTTGTCTTTTTTCAATCCCTGGGCCAGCAGAAAATCGGTAAGATTTTGCTTGCCAATGTGCGTCACAAAGCCATGATCGGCCGAAATGAGAATATTGACCGAATCGGCCAGCCCCTTCGCGTCCATCGCGTTAAGAATCCGTCCGAACTGCGCATCCACGAACCGGATGGCCGCCACGGCCTCGGGCGAACCAATGCCGTGGCTGTGCGCCGCGCCGTCGGGATCGGAGTACCAAATGGCACTCACCAGCGGCCCCTGCGCGTCGAGGCCGTATTTCAGGTAGGCGTCGGTAATCCAGCGGTGCCTGTCTGTTTCTTCCGTTGTACCACTGGCCAGAGCGGGAATTTCGGCCATCACCTTGTACTTGAAGGTTTCGGGCAGAATCAGATCGGGGTTGACGATGGCCCCGCCGCTGACGGTATGGTTTTGTAAATAGGCCTGCCCGGTGGTACCCGAACTGAACACCATCATGCCCTCGCCCGCCGCGTAAAGTACCTCCCCCAGCGATACGGCGGTGAGCAGCGGGCCGTCGATGGCCTCAGAAATTTTGGACAGATCGCCATAGGTGGTACCCACACTTTTGGTTTTGTTGACTTGCGGAAAATATACGGAATTGCCCAAAATCCCGTGCGTACCGGGGTACGATCCGGTGGCGTAAGAAGCCGAGTTGACCCGCGTGACGGTTGGGAAAACGCTGTGATGCCGCTGCCCCACGCTGGATTTTTGCTGGAACGCAAAGAGGTTGGGCATCTGCTCGGCGGTAATGTAATCGGGCCGCAGACCGTCGAAAAAGACGAGCAGCGTTTTATGGCGGGTCGGGGTGGTCTGTCCGTGGCTGTTAAGCGACAGAAGTACACTCAGAAGCAGGCCTAGAAAAAAGGTAGGAGTTGGTTTCATGGGGATAATGGGTTTCTCATTCCAATTCATTACGGATTACGGTATTTTTGGCGCGGTTGATGCCCCAGAGTACCGGCTTGTTTTTTACGGTACGGTCCATAGCGATGCCCTGCCCCGCTATGGGCAAAGGTAGGGTGCGCAGATATTCGAGGGTATAGCCTGAGGCAGGGAGTTTCAGTACGTACACTTCCGGATGGTCGTGGCCGGTGATGTACAGCAGTCCGTCGCGCCCCCAGCTCCCCCCCGAATTGCTCATGGGCACAAAGCGATCAAGAAGATTCTTGGGGTACACCCAGGCTTCGAGCTGCCGCCAGTCCCGGTCGTATTTGACCAGACTGGTCCAGCGGCTATCCCGGCCGGGGCTGGCGTTGCGACCGCTATACTCGGCAAAACCAACGTACCAATAGCCGTCTTTCTGGTCGAGCCAGGTGAGGGAACCGTGTTGCGCGATACCGAAGCTATGGGTACCCGTGTGCTGCATGGTTTTGGCATCAAATAGCTCCACCGAACTGGTCATGGGCTGGTCGGGATAGTTGGAGTTGGCACAGTAGAGTTGGCCTTTGATCACCACGCCGCTGTTCAGGTGGACAATTCCCTGCTTCGTGCCATCCCAGGTACCCACCAGCATGCCATCGGTCTTGGTATACTTGCGGATGGTGCTGTTGTTGATGACGTAAAAATGCTTGTCATCCACAGCCACCGCCTGTTTGGCTTCCTCCACCTGGAATTCCCGAACGGTCGGTTGCGAGAAAGCATTGGAAAAAATGAGCAGACTCAGTATACATACAGACCATGGAAGTACCTTGGGATACATAGCAGTGGGAGGGAAAGAAGCGTTTGAACCCTAAAAGTACGAAATGAATCGCGCTTCCATTTTACGGCAGGATGAAGGAATCGAAACCCGGGTTCAGTCTGATAGTAGAAATGGGTACTTTTCTGATTTTACCAATAAGAAACTTGCAGCCCCTACCCTACTTTTCCCTATGATGCACGGTAAAAAATTCGGTCGAAATTTAATAGTAATGCTCCTGGCGGTCTGCCTTGTACCGGGCTTCTTCCCAATCCACGCCCAGGTGGCGACGAATCTCAAATTGAAGGATTATCGGCCCAAGTCCATTTACAATATCCCCACTACCAACGTCACCAAAGCCCGGTACCCTGTCGTGGATTTTCACGCGCACGACTATGCCAAGACGGATCAGGAAGTGGACGAATGGGTAAAAACGATGGATGAAGTCGGCATTGCCAAATCCATGGTACTCACCTACTCTACTGGTGCGGCTTTTGACGCTATTGCCAAGAAATACGCCCGCTACCCCGACCGTTTTGAGGTCTGGTGCGGGTTTGACTACACCGATGCCGATAAGCCAGGTTGGGAACAACGCGCCGTGGCCGAACTGGTGCGCTGCCACGCTAAAGGGGCCAAAGGAGTGGGCGAACTGGGCGACAAGGGACTGGGCGAGTTATATTCCAAGCCGACTCCCGGCTACGGAATTCACATCGACGATCCCCGGATGAAACCGCTGCTCGCCAAATGCGCCGAATTACGGATGCCCATAAGCATCCACGTTTCCGAAGATGAATGGATGTACCAAAAGCCCGACTCGACCAACGACGGCCTGATGAACGCGGCCAAGTGGAATGTCGACATGACCAAGCCGGATATCCTGAATCATGACCAGTTGGTGGCCACGCTGGAACATGCCGTGCGCGACAACCCCGGCACCCGGTTCATCGCCTGTCACCTGGCCAATTGCAATTCCGATTTGGGAAAGTTGGGACGCTTATTCGATGCCTACCCCAACCTGTATGCGGATGTGGCGGCCCGCTACGGGGAATTCTCGCCAATCCCCCGCTTTGCCAAAGCCTTCATGGAGAAATACGCCAATCGCATTGTCTATGGCACCGACATGGGCAACGAACGTTCGATGTACCGCATCACCTTCCGGATTCTGGAAACAGCCGATGAGCATTTTTACGAGCACGGCCGCTTCTCCTACCATTGGCCCCTGCACGGACTCAACCTCAATCAGGGCACCTTGAAAAAAATATATTCAGACAATGCAAGGCGGATTATGAAGTAGGGGGATTTGATTTGACAGAAGTAAGCTACCTCAATAGAGTGAGCTTATGAGTGGAAAAGGTGAGTTTTCCGTAACGGGGAAGCGCGTTGACGGAATCATCACCGGGTGGCGCTTCACTCGGCCCAGTGCCGAGCGACGGCGGAAAGGGAGGGAAGCGCTGAACCTTTGTTGAATCTAAAAAAACTTTATCTTTGTTAGCTACGCATCGAGTCACTTAACCCCAGCTATCATGGAAGCCATAGAATTTCGCGCTCAAGTCGAGGATGGTCAGATCAAGATACCCTCTCGCTTTAAAAACTTTTTAAATAAGAGGGTAAAGGTGATCGTCCGGGAAGAGAGCCAAAATCCTTATGATGAAGGAAAAGCGGCTCTTTTTGCCGCTACTGAGGCGGCAAGGGAAGCTGGTTTGGATCAAATGACTTTGGAAGAAATTAATGCGGAGATCGCTGCCGTCAGGAATGGAGCCTAAAATTGTTTTAGATACGAATGTACTTGTCTCCGCCCTGATTAGTAGGAGCTACCCCTACAAAATTATTTATGAATGCGTCTTTGAGCAGAAGGTACTGGCCTACCTATCAGACGCAATATTCGCTGAGTACGAAGCTGTTCTGGCTCGGCCGAAGTTTGCTAAGTTTCCAAATTTTAAAGCCAATGCCCAATCAATGCTATCTGATTTGGAGGAGGTGGCTGGATTTTACGAGCCTACGTTCAGGTTGAAGATAATCAAAGACGAAGCAGACAATCGTTTTCTTGAACTTGCCCTCGTCGCCCAGGCTGAATTTCCAGTAACGGGTAATACCAATCATTTTGATTTTTCGGAATACCAAGGAGTTAAAATCGTTAGCTCCAGATTTTTCTACGAAAATTATTGTCAGTAGGAACGAGATTTTCCAGATTTGATCATCTTAGTCCATCCTCGTAGGCCGCTTAGCAGTCGCCACTCAGCGAAGAGCGACTGAGGAGACCGTTTTGTGCTGGAAAGCAACATTGGGTTTGGGCAGTCGCAGACTGCTTTTTTATTTTGAGGGCCGAGACAGGCCTTCCAGATGCTTTTTTATTTAATCTCGCGCAAGACTACACCTAACTGGGTGAAGACCGCCCGGAGGGCTATGGGATAGTCCTTACTCGGTAGAGAGCCGAGCGACTGCGGTGACAACGCCCGCCGGATTATGAAGTAGGGAGAAAAGTAAAATATCGCAATCGACTTCGTAAACGGTAAAGCGCGATCGGGGACATAGTAGGGCACCGAACTATCCATGCTTCCTGTATCCCACGCCCCGATTAGCTGCGTAAGCGCTTGGCCTGCATGATCACCACGGCGGTAAGTGCGCCGATGGCGAATATGGACAGAAATTCCACCGTTCGGATGTGGCTGGGATTGGAAATCCGGGTGTAGTTGATGATGGCAATAACCAGCAGAATGGCTGATACGGCGAGTAGTCTGTTTTTTCTGAACATAGCGGATTTACGGATAGAGGTTTCTTTCATGAAAGGTACCTACTTCCTGTGGGAAAATGCCGACAGAAAGGAATAGTTTTTTCTATCGCCCTTTCCCATTATTGGTGTTCAAATACCGTGGTAATGATTTTCACCTACCCCTGACTTTCCCGTCGATCCCCAACGATGTCGAGTGCAGATCAGGCCTTCCGGATTTTTTATTGGATATTTGGGTTGAGAAATCGGGACACAGCCCCCAATGAAGGCTAGCGGGCCAAGGCAGCCATCTGATATTCATGACCAAACTCAACCCCCAAGGCCCATAAAGCGGTATCTACAAAGGCAATATAATCTCGAGTTCAAACAAAACCCCGGTATGATCAACTACAACTTTCAACCCTTGAAGAAACGTGCCCGAATCCTGCTGACTATTTCAGCCATTGTGGCCCTGTTTGGTATCAGCAATCCCCTGCACGCCCAGGAAGTCCCCAAAAAGCACGATTCCCACATTAAATTGGCCCTCAATGCCTATTCTTTCAACGATATGTTGACGGGTAACCGACAGCAGGACAACAAACCCACCCTGACTCTGCCCCAGCTGCTGGACTGGTGTGCCAGTCAGAATATCGACGCCGTGGACCTGACGGGCTACTACTTTCCCGGCTATCCGGGGGTACCTACCGATGAGTACATATACGACCTTAAACGCCAGGCCTTCAAATTGGGAATTGATATAAGTGGCACCGGCATCAGGAATGATTTTGCCTCACCCGATCCGGCTGTGCGGGCCGATGGGGTGAAACGAGCCAAGGAATGGATCATCGTTGCTGAAAAACTGGGAGCGCCCGTCCTTCGCCTGTTTGCGGGGGAAATTCCCAAAGGCTACGAAAACCGGTGGGACGAGGTGGCGGGCTGGATGGTTGCCTGTTATAAGGAGTGCGCGGATTTCGGGGGCCAGCACGGGGTCATGATTGGTATCCAAAACCACGGCGACATGCTTCAGACCGCCGAACAGTGCATCAAGGTGGTGAAAGCCGTCGATTCCAAATGGGCCGGTATTATCCTGGATACCGGGAATTTTAAAGTCGAGGACCCCTATGTTGACATCGCGGCGGTGATCCCCTACACGGTCAACTGGCAGGTCAAGGAAAGCGTGATGGGCATTGGCAGCGACATACCCACCGATATTCCCCGGCTGGTGAAAATCCTCAAAGCGAGTGGATACCGGGGGTACATTCCGGTAGAAACCCTGTTCGTAAAAAATAAACCCTACGATCCCTATGTCCTGGTACCGGCTCTAATAAACGACTTGAAAGTAGTTCTGGAAGCCGATTCTAAATAGCCTGTATCGGCTGTTGTTAGTTTTATCGCTTTGCTTTTGAAAATTAGGTCGGAGGTGTCGTTGGTGAAAACACCAACGACGGCAAAGGAACGGTCACCGTATCCGAATCGGAGATTATCGGGTTATTTATGAAGTGGCCGATTCTCTGCTCGTCGTGGAAGTAATTACACTGGGACACAGGAAAGATATTTACGAATAAGGTACCTACCCCTCCACCAACGCCACCTCCTCCTCCGTTAGCCCGTACAACGCATATACTAGTTGGTCTATCTCCGCTTCCAGGGCCGAGGTGTCGGTGGTGGGGTCAGTGGATTTTAGAGATAGAATTTGGGTACCTAGGATTTGTAAAAGATGGTCCGCTTCATTTTCAATTAATGGTATTGGTATAGCTTTTACATAGGGTGATTGCATAGCCAAAGCGCCACCCATTAATTTTGAAGCCGTTTGATTCAAGAAAAACCAGGTGGTTTTTGCATTCAAAATAGCCAGAAAGGCTGGACTCGCTTCTGGTAGAATGAATATTTTGTTGTTACAATAAATTCCTCCATCACTCCATCCAAAGGATTGGTAAGTACATATCTCCTGATACATGACTAAGGGCTTTTCAAACTCCTCATGGTAATCAACCGCATCCTGAATCTCATACCATTTGTAGGTACCTTCCTTCCGCCCTTTCCATTCTCCTGTCCAACCTTTCGGCTTAGGTGTTAGCCTATCTTTGAATTGGGATAAATAACCAAGAACCGCAGGGTACCTTTCTATTTCAATGCCTCTTCTCGTAAAAATCAAGTACTTACTCACCTCCGGTGTAAGGTACCTTTTAATATCCCTCCCCGCCAGAAAAGGCTTGATGATCTCCGCGCTTTTTGGATCTTCAAAAATCAGTCGTTCGCGGGTACCTTCGTCAATCACAAAAGCTTCGTTGAGTCCGGTTTTAATCCCGTAAAATATTTTCCCATCCACATACTCGCCCAGCGGCTTGCCCGTGGCACGGAGCTTCGCCATGAGGTTTTGCGTGGCCGGGTTAGCGAGTTGCCAGCCATCATCCTGCAAACTAGGGGTACCTACCTCAAAACGGTGAGCCTTTACATACGTAGCCAGGCTTTCGGCAAAGTCGAGCGTGGTGACGGGCATTGCCCAAAACCGACCCGTGGCCGGGGCATTGCGTAGGGAAATGATGCAGGGGTAGGTAGTCGCTTCTTCAAAAACCGGCAGGTCGCCAAAGTCAGCGATACTTTCGATGTGTAGTTTTTTGAGCCAGCGGCGCAGGCTCGCCCCGTAGCCCGCCCGCATCCATTTGTTGGGGATAATGTACACAAACTGCCCCTCGGGCCGCAGAATCCGCATTCCGTGCTCCACAAACATCACATACAGGTCGGCGGTACCCGCGAAGGTATTCGGGAAATCCTTTTTCAAAAACGCCTTGGCCGAGCCCAGTTCCTCCTGCCGGATATACGGCGGATTCCCAATCACCACATCGAACCCCACAAAATTCCCTACCTCATCCAGTACCTCCGGAAACTCAAACCGCCACTCGAAGCTACCCCTATACAGAGCGTTGTTTTCCACGTCGGCTATCTCGGTTTCGATCTGTTCGATGAGTTTGTCGAGGCGCTTTTTCTCTACCGCTACCAGTTTGGGGTCCTTGATGGGGGTACCGAATATATCCACGTTGTTGTCGAGCAGGATACGTTCGCCGCGCTTGGCGGAGAGCCGCTTGCGGCGCGGGCGCGGTTCATGACCGTCTCGCGGAACTGCCCCTTGATGTCGTGGATAAACCGCAACAGCTCGGCCTTGGCGTCCTTGTCGGCGGTACCCTTGTAGGCACTCACGGCATCCTTATACGTTTGCAGGCTGAACTTCTGCTTGCGGAACACGTCACTGAGGTCTTCCGTGAGGCTAAACTTACTCAGCAGGCTATTCCCCTGCTTGATGTTAATGTCGATGTTGGGTAGCGTTTCCAGCTCCACAAAACCCGATGCCTCGGTGTAGTAGGCATTTTTGAGTAGCTCAATCCACAGCCGCAACCGACATATTTTGACCGAATTGGGGTTGATGTCTACCCCAAACAAACAGTTTTCGATCAGTACCTGCTTTTCGTGAAAGAGCGTCTGCTGCACCCGTTGCCGCTCGGCGGTTGGCTTGCTGGTGGCCGCTTGCATTAGGTACCCAAACCCCTCGCCGTCTTCCTCGTCCAGCACCGTCAGTTCGTCGTTCACGACCCGCACCAGGTACCCTTTCAGGCGGCGACCGCTGGTATCCTGCAAAATCCCCAGATCGGCCTTAATGGCGATCAGTTCATTGAGCGCCGACACCAGAAAATGCCCCGAACCCACCGCCGGGTCGCAGACGCGCAAACTATTGATGAGGTCGTTGGCTTGTTTACGGTCCAGGTCTTTGTCCTGCAAGGCCCCAAAATCGGCGCATTGCCAGCCGTTGGCGTCGTTGAACTTCTGCACCACGGCTTTGCGGATGGTTTCTCGGCACATGTACTCCGTGATGAACCCGGGCGTGTAGAACGAGCCGTCCTTATAGCCGTTGATTTTTTCAAAAATCAGCCCCAGCACACTGGCGTTGATCAGGGCGCGGTTGGTCTCCTGAATGTCGTCGCCGCTTTCGGACGCAAAATCGTAGGCATCCAGAAACGCAAACAGGTACCCCAGGGTAGGTAGCTCGGAGCGGTCGCGGTAGGCGGGGTGGTCGCGCAGTACCGACTGCCGTAGCAGCGGCAGGCTCAGCCCGTCGTCGAGGCCGTTGATGTTGAGGGTAGCATCTTCCAGTTCGGTAATCTCAAACAGCGAAGAGTTGAGGTAGGGTACCTTGCCAAACTTACGCTGAATGGAACTCTGCCGCTCGGCGGGCCGCTTGGCCAGTACCCGAAAAAACAGCTTGTACAGCTCGTCGTAATCGGACAGGGTAGCGCTGTTCAGAAACGCGTACTCGCTATTTCCGCCTTGATACCGCACCAGTTGCGATTCCAGGAGTTTCAGGAACAGGATGCGGTTCACCCACGTAATGCACAGTTCCAGCGCCACGCTGAACAGCTGTTCGTCGTCGATGCGGCCGTACTGCCCCAGGTCGGTCAGGTGCGAGAGCTTGCCGGAGGTTTCGAGTTCGATGATCGTATTTTCAAGCAGCGAACCTTCATCGCGCTGTCCCTCGGCCTTGCGCCGAATCACCTTTTTGTTACCCTCCTTCGTCTCTTCCAACCCGATCAGGTGCAGCAGTTCGGTATAAAAGCGCGGATTGAGGCGGTTGCTATCGGTAGCCGTGGGCAGTTTGAGCAGGTGCGTGGGCGACAGGATTTTGTACAGCGGCAGCAGCGCCTTATCGTTGCTGAGGTCGGCGTCGTTGACGTTCTTCTGGTAGGTACGGAGGTCGAAGTAGGTAAAGGGTACCTCCTCAGCGAGCGTATCCAGAAACGGTTTGGCGATTTCGTGGTAAAACAGATCGTTGTTGCGGCTCACCTTCTGCCCCGCCGCCCAGGCGGTGTACTCTTTTTTCAGGTGGGCGTTGCGGTAAAACACGCGGTCGATCAGGGCGGCGTCGAAGATGTACCACTCGTACACGTTGGTGATGACGCAATGCCGGAGGTCGGAGTTGCGATCGCGGGAGCGTTCCTGAAAGTAGTAGAGCAGCAGCTCGTGGAACGCCTTGGTGTTCAGATTCTCGCGGCTCACCATCTCGCTCCTGTTGGCCGGGCGCTTCACCTCAAACAGTACCCCCGCCGGACTGCTCGCCTCTTTGCCCAGATGAATCACAAAGTCGGTTTTGCCCTTGGGGGCCACCACGTAGCTATCGCGGTAGTACACCTCTTTCAGGAAATCCATGAGGTGATCCTTCACGTTTTCCTCCGATTCCTTCTCGTTGATATGACCAAACAGCGTCTTAAAACACGCTTTGAACCGTTCGATTTGCCCGCGTTCGGGGCGAAGTTTATAAGCCGGATCAAGGGATTTGGCAGGGGACCTGGGGGAGAGGAGCATGGTGGGGCAGTGGGTTTGTAACTCGCTGCCAAAATACGGAGGGTTTGGGATTGTTGCAAATGCTGTGTTAGGGGCGGCCCAGCGCTCTGGCATCTTGCCCGTCGTAGTGATAAAGCTACTCCTGGGCAAAGAGGTACCCTATAGGCGTCGAATGGCCCTGACTGTCGCCGTAGGGTGGCCTTCCAGCCGCCTTTTTATTTTCGGGCAGAGCCTCCCTGGGAAGGCTCTGCCCAACGTGGTCTAGGGAATAAAATTAGTTTTGCTCCGATGCGTCAGCGATAATCTCCAAAACTCTATCACAGGCTACTTCTGTGATTGCGGTAATCCATGAGATCAAATCAAAAGGGATTTTGATGGGATGGCCGGCAACTTCTGTACCTCCTCCTTCTCCTAACAAATCAATATTGATTGAAAGGTCTTCTGGACAACAACTCTTAAAGAATTCCAAGGTTGGATTGAATATATCTATTAAAAGTTTTAAGTCCTCCAATCTCGCCTTAATTTCATCGACCTCAGGAGCTTTATCTACAATTAACTGCGTAATTTCTTGTTCAGATTTTATGTAGGCAGATAGATCTAGAATTCTTTGGCTTTGTACCAACCAAATTGGGTCTCCATTACTTTGCTCGAAAGGTTTAAGGCCTTTGGAAATAATATGCAATGCGAAATCTGGAATCTCTTGGATTAATCCTATTATATAGTCATCGGAAGAATCAAAATGAAAAAAATCAGGAAATATTTTAGAGGCATTATTTGGAACAGCCCAAATGTTGGTAACAAAATGAGTTAATTGACTTCTAAATTTAGCTACCTGATCCCATTTTTCGAATTCATCAATATGGCTTGATATATACGAAAATGAGTTCTGCAGAGTAGAACCAGCAGAATTATAGGTTCCTTGTATTCCTAATTTTAGGCTATCGCGCTCTGCAACGATCTCGTTTTTTAGTGTAGTAGGCAAATCATTTAGTTGGCCCTCAAAAGAACTAATATCATTTTTGATCGTAGCTATACTCTGAGAGAGCTCTGGTAAAATGCTACCACCTATTTCTTTTAGCCCTTGTTCTAGTCCACTTAGTTGTTCAAAAATAGTATTAAATGCATTTCTAAGTGGTTCATCTAAGTCGTCTAATCCAAACATGCTTTATCGGTCTTTAAGTTGGTGAAAATTTATTTTTTCAGTATTCCCATATACAGAAATTGTGCTAAAAAGGCATAAATCTATAAATTTTACCTGATTCATGGCTCAACTCACAGTCAAAACCTTTTCAAGCGGCATATTCTCCTTAATTTAATCCTTTTTCAAGGAATTGATTCACCTTGTATTCGATAATGTCTTCCATTTTCCCAACCACTCATTAACCAAAATTTTCGTTTTTACTGCGGCCTTCAAAGCCTGCGTGAAAATGGATACCGTATTTTATTGCAACATTTCGGTAGGGCAGTCGCAGATGCCTTTTTATTTTAAGGGCGGAGTCTCCCTAAGGAAGACTCCGCCCAACGGGGGGTTTGATGGTTTTCAGCTGAAAAAAGTGCCCCACTTAATTCGAGCATAGAAGTGCGGCAGTGGCAACAGGGCTGACCCACCAGATGCCTTTTTATTTTAAGGACGCAGTCTGCCTTCGGAAGTTTGCGCCCTTTGATGGATGGGCTATCAGTCAGGAAGCCTTAAAATTACTGCTAATTCGCCGCGCGGGGCTGTCAGTAGTAAATTTAAGGCTTCCTTATCCATCAAGAATGCCTTTTTAATGCTTGTTAAATTGGTAAAACAATCCCAACTGGAAAACATTATTAGCTGTTGGATTACCCTGCTTCTGTATTTCGCTGAAACCCGGAACCCATCTAGCATCTATCCCCAAACCAGATTCTGATAGGTACCCCACTCCTAACGGCAAAGAAAAATCAATGGATTTAAAGTTATCTTTTACATCAGTTTCTTTCCCATTTAATTTACTATTTGCGCTTGCCAGGAAGCCTAATTGTGGGCCTGCCTGCAAACGAAATCTATTGTCAAACATGTACTGTAATAAAACGGGGATATTGACATAATTAAGCCTGAGTTTATTGGTGATAGAGCCTGCCGTTGTTTCTCCCCCCTGCCCTGAATATAAAATTTCTGGTTGAATAGCCCACTTCTTCGATAAATGTAGGTGGGCAAGGGCACCCAGATGAATCCCGGAGATATAATCCGTACTGTTGTCTTCTGTTGTCCAGATGTTAGATAAGTTACCCCCGGCTTTAATACCAAAAGCAGGAGATTGCGCTTGGAGCGCACTAGAAGAACAGATAAAGAGCGCCAAAATCAAGATTTTTTTCATGATGCAGTAGTTTAGTTGTTTATAATTTATTGTTCAAGAAAATTCGTGGAATATTATTGCTATAAAATTCATCTTTCTCTAACTTCTGCGATAGATCTTTTCTCCTTCTCACATCTGTCAAGTTTAGTTAAGCCTTTCCCGTTTACCGCGAAAGCCTTAATGGCATAAATGTAAAATTTTTCATAATCCTTATCAAACACCTTATCTAAAACTTATTAAGCGGTATGTCTTTATTGAGTCTAGGCTTCCCAAGGGGGGTGACTCACTCATCTTACGCCCTCCCTACCTCCCAATCGACTCCCTACCAACCCCTTATCTCCCCCGCTACCAACCCCTGCGAGGTAAGCGCAAAATCACGAGATATATCAGAAACATTGGGATAGTTGCATTGAAAACGCCAGGTGATAAAAACGCGACGGCATACCGCGCCATCGGGTGACCGCCCCGATCGCAGATCAGAGTTGGCAGGGGGCCTTCTCGATTGAAGCACTTAGGCGGGGATGGCCTTGTAGGTGCCTTTTTATTTTCAGGAAGGAGTCATGCTTCGGAAGAGATACGCAAAAAGGGGGAGATGGTAGGACGTAGTCCCCGGTAGAGGGAACGTATATCAGAAACATCGGGGTGGTCGCGTTGAAAACGCTTGGTGTTACAGCCCCGCTCGCAGATCAGGGTTAGCAGGGTATTAGGCGCAGAATCACTATCCTGCAAAATATCAAATACAATATACAGGCTCCGTTGCAGCGGGGCTGGCCCACCAGATGCCTTTTTATTTTAAGGGCGGAGTCTCCCTACGGCAGGCTCCGCCCAACTGGGGTTATCGGTTATGAGGTAATCCAGCGCGCTGTATCAACAATATAGCGTCAGTGATGTGCTTCTTTGATGTATCCCCACCCTTCTCCCTGCTTCGTTACGATTTCAAGAATACCATCCGGCACGGACGTCACACCCGGCACCAGGTGAGATGCATCTACCTGCCGCCTTTTCATGGTGGCTTCGCAGACCACAAATGATACATTTTTGTTGTCCTTCAATGAAATGATATCATCGGCCACCGAAGATTGATCCTTGAGAACCATGTCAATGGCCCCACTGTATACCACGATCTCAAATTGTGATTCAGGATAGGCCTTCGCCATCATTTTTACGTGCCGCATGGCAGACTGATGGGTCGATGCTTCGTCACTGGTAACATCAAAAACAATTTTTACAGGCTTGGACTGCCCCCAAGCCTCACCTATAAAGATGAGGGCGGCGAATAGCAACAAGTATCTTTTCATAGTTTTAAAGTGAATATTTGTAAAAAAAATAGAGGACAAAAAACAACCCATCCTTTCCGGCATTGCCCGGAAAGGATTGGCGTTATCAGCCTCCGGCGTAGATATAAGCACAGTTCTGAGCCTGAGCCCGTTCCAGGGCCCAAACCCCTGAGGGTACTATCTGAATATCGGGAAGTACACCCGCTGTCCACTCTTTTTTTACCTCTGCCGGATCCTTTCCCATTTTTTGTGCTACCATACCGCTGTATACGCTTAACGCCAGACCGCATACGCAATACATGGCACCCCGGTCTATCATGGTCTTCACTCCATCAATTCCCGGCATGGGAAAATCACCCTCTTTGGGGGTATAGAAGGGGTTTCGTACTGCGGCAGCGCCGGTGGTATTGTCCGTAACCTTAAAGGTTTCCCCAAAATTGTACTTCTTCCAAAGTTCATCATTCAGCGCAAAAGGGATGGCGTTGTGCCGAAGTACCACCATGGAGGTCATGTCCTTATCGGAAGTACCGGTTTGGTTATTTGTCAAATAAAAAGCCCAGGCCCATATAAAAGGGAAGCCCATGTGAGGCTCAGGCGCATCATACACCACCCGGTGTTTTCCCTTTATATTTTTAAACCACGCTTCAGCATCGCCCGCCACTTGGGCTTCGGGGGTGAAAAGAGCCTCCGCAAACAATGGGCTCGCCATGCTGCCCACCCCGGCAGTGGCCGCTAGCTTCCCGATAAAATTTCTCCGTGAACTGTTGTTTAGGATTTGGTCATTGGTTGGTTTCATGATTGCTATCGTTTAGAAGTGAAATGAAAAAACTTTGGAAACTATAAAGTCGCGGGCTACACGTCCGGGGAAGTAGGCAATATTATGGGCATGTGTAACGAGAGCGCCAACAACTGGCTGAAGCGGCAGTAAGGCGATGGCGTTGGGGGACTGCCCGGCAAGCCCGGTAGCGTAAGCAAGCTGTTAATTATTCCTCATCACAGGCTGTGTTTCCCCACAGAGATCTTACTGCAAGTGATTCGCAATAAATAGGTTATAGGAATAAAATGGTTTTTTAGCCTATATAAATTTATAAAACTTCCAACGAAAATGCAAACCACCATCTATAAACTTATTAAACGGTAAACTCTTTCAATCATAGGATCTGCACTCTCTCTGCCAGAGGGTTTCTTATTCCCTAAGCAAATTTTTTATACCACCCATTTGGTGATGTAAGCTCATTTCCCATTCCGCAAACCCACCCACTCACACAACCGCCCTTCGCCTCCATCGCCGCCTTCAACCCCTGCCTAGCAGTTGCAGAATCACTATCCTGCAAAATATTAAATACCACATACAGGCTCCGCTACAGCACAGGGTATCGCGCACATTCCGTATTCTGGAATCAGCCAATTAGCATTTTTACGAGTACAATCGCTCCTCGTACCACTGGCCCCTGCACGGACTCAATCTTAACCAGGGTATGCTGAAAAAAATATATCCGGACAATGCTCCCTGGATTATGAAGTGGGGAAAAGTCGATGTGATGGGTACCGTGCTATATTGCAGTATTTGGGTGAGTCAGTCGCAGCAGGGCTGGCCTTCCAGATGCCTTTTTTATTTTTTGGTACACGATATACCTTCGGAAGACATACGCACAACATATGACACGAAACCTACGCTTAACGAGAAGAAGACTTCGACGAACAGGTTGCTCCAGGTATGTGCAAAAAACGTTTTGTTAAGGTTTAGCCAAACGGGGAGGAAAACTCCGCCCAACTAGGAGAATTGGTTGCGACTATCCCTTTGATTTTAGCATGAAGTTTCCCGGTGAGATACCCAATCAATTCTTTGGCGGTTTCGTTGGTAGCGGGCGTATCAAAAACCACCGCTTCGTTGCCATTTACTACAATCATTCCATTACAAACTACCCTTCCAAAACTCTCGGTATTCAGGTAGGAAATGTGTCGGTATACGTGGTCAGAAAGCTTGTTGATAATCAGGTTTTTTGATTCGTATTCGGGAGTAATGATTTGTTTTGTGGAGGTGAAGGTACCTGGTGACTGGCTGGCGTTCGTTTGGTTAGGAAGCAGGCTTTGGCTGATAAAGGCTACAAGAAGAAAAAGTCTTATTTCATGACTGGGATAACTGTTTTTTTTGATGGTATTTGCGTTGCAAATGCAGGTCAATTCAACGCTACCGGGTGGCCGTTATATTTGCAAATCATTAGGAGACAAAGCTCATTTCTTGGACAAATTTGCAATCCGATTGCAAATTTGTCCAGAGAAAATAATTTGTATGTACCGAGAACGACTGGTGTTCAGGCACTTTCAAACGGAAAACAGGCTTCTTACACCGTTGTTGGTGTTTTTCATCAACAATATTCTTCTGTCCAAATAAATTGTTACGCGTGAGAAACACCCACGACAGCAAAAAAAGTAGACACCCAATTGCGTTGCGGGTTAAACGCTGTCTGCGTTGGGAAAACCTCACTCCGGAAACCCACTCTTATCCAACCCCGGAATAATTTTCAGCGCATTCTTGTAGTACAACTTCTTCAACACCTCATCTGAAAGCCCGAGGCCGTACATGCGCCAGAAGGCGTGGTACTTTTTGTGGTAGGGAAAGTACTCGTCTTGGGTTTCCAGCACGCGAAAGTAGGTCGTGTACTCGGAGGGTACCCAGCTGTCCTTGCCAAACAGCACGCGGTCCTGGTACTTATCAAAAAACTTTTTGGCCGCACGGGGCTGTCGGCCCAGTTCGGCGATGACCGCGCCAATTTCCACGTAAGTATTCGGGAAAGCGATCATCAGGCTGTCCAGCTTGCCGAGGTTGTTGGCGTACCAACCCATGTGGGCGTTGATGAAGATGGTTTTGGGGTGCTTGCGAAAAATATCGTGCTGCTCGCCGATCAGTTGCTCGAACGAAACCTTGTCCTTGGCGCGATTACGGCCGGGGTGCAGTTTAATTTCCAGCCAGCGCTCGTTGTAGCGGTCGAGCGGATCCCAGAACGAGGGGACGTCGGCGGTGTGGATCAGCACCGGAATACCCAACGCGCCACACTTGGCCCACACAGGATCAAGGCGCTTGTCGTTTACAGCGACGCGCTGGCCTTTTTCATCCACGATACCACTGAATCCTAAGCTTTTATAAATCTTTAGGCCTTTTGCTCCCATTTTCACGTCGGTTTCCAGCTGTGCTACGGCTTTGGCAGTCCAGTCCGGGGTTCCGAAACCTTTGAATTGGATATTGGTAAAAACGGCGATGCGTTTCGGCTCGTTTTTCATCACGTTTTCCAAGGAGCCTTTCAGCTGCGCGGTACCTTCTTCCCACTCCTGGTACCAGCCGCGCCCGCTCAGGTTCACCATGATCTGCATATTCATGGTGTCCATGACGGACACTAATTCGTGTAGATCCTGCTTTTGCATCTGGTATTGGTGGTTGTGTACGTCGATAAAAGGGAATTTGGCGCGGGTCGGAATGTGTTCCTCGACTTTCAGGGTAGAAATGGGGTCGTACTCTTCAAAGCCCAGTGGGGCTTCCACGGCTTGGCTTTGGGCGAGAGAGGCAATAAAAAGGAGGCAAAAGCTAAGAAAAAGGTTTCTCATGGTTCGTAGATAAGCTGCGGAATATTTTCCAGGTTTTATAAAAAAGGGTTTCAAAACAAATGTAAGAGTTTTGTGACATTTTTTGGACAAAAATACCCTTTGCAAGGCCGGGGCTTCTGGGCTTTCGAATCGCTCGGGTTTACTTTGGAAAAGATTGGTTAGATTTGTGTATCACATCACAATAAACCTGCCCGACCGCCATGAATTACATGACCACTCTCTCCGAAGTGCTGAATAAACTCAAAAGTGAAGGGTATACCATCGATTTCAACCTACAGGAGAACTGTCTGGTGTGCCAGGGCAATTCGCTGGAAATTATGCCGGATGATTTTGTGGTGGATCGGCATTTTCGGTTCGAGGGTCAATCCGATCCCGGCGACGAAGCCATTGTGTACGCTATTTCATCGGTGAAGCACGACATCAAAGGTACCCTGGTCAATGGTTACGGCATCTACAGCGACCCCTTGAGCGATAGAATGATTAAAGCCCTTTCCACCCCGCCAGAAGGCAGCGCCACTCACTGATTCCTCAGACTTTCGGCTTATAAATCAACGCTACGCAGTTGGCGGCGATGCCCTCCTGCCGTCCCACGAAACCGATATGTTCGGAAGTGGTCGCTTTAATTGAAATAGCGTCCTCGTTAATAGCCATTACCCCGGCTAAACATGCCTTCATAGCCTGAATATGCGGGTTCAACTTAGGTACCTGCAGCACGACCGTCACGTCCACATTCCCTACCTCGTAGCCCTTTTCCCGAATCATTTCCAGGACTTTGCCTAGCAGAATCTTGCTATCCACGCCCTTCCACTGCGGATCTTTGTCGGAGAAATGGTAGCCTATGTTCCGCAGATTGGCTGCGCCCAGCAGCGCATCGCACAGTACATGGCACACGATGTCGGCGTCGGAATGGCCTTTGGCCCCGTGGCTGTGCGGGATCAGGATGCCGCCCAGCCAAAATGGCCGGCCTTCCTCCAATTGATGTACATCGTAGCCCTGCCCGATTCTAAAATTCATTTCTTTATTTTACAATTGACAGTGGACAGTTGACAACGATTTTAGAGATAATAGCTAATCGGTAAACCAATGAGCTAATAACTCCTGAATGTAAGTTGATGCTGAGATAAGTGAGCTGATTCATGTGAACGTATAGATTTGTGTATCCACGTAATTAGTTTTTGAACCAAAAAACACTGTCAACTGTCAACAATCAATTATCTACTGCCCTATAATACAGCGTAGAACAGTTTTCGGGACGGAGTACTTCTCGGGCTACGCGCTGAATGCCTTCTTTATCAATATTCTTCAATTTTTCCTCATCCTCATTGACCCAGGTAGCACTACCCGCGTTGGCAGCGAAAGCCAGGTTCATGGCGCGGTTCAGGAGCTCTACCTGCGAAAAAGCCAGCGTGACTTCAGCCTGGTTCTTTACCTTTTCCAACTCCTCGTCGCTCGTGCCATTAAGTACAAAATCTGCCACCAGTTTTTCAACGGCTTCATCGGCAGCTTCCAGCGTCACGCCGGGATTCAGATTTCCCCGAATGATCAACAAACCGGGATCAAGCGAGGAAGTTATGCTGGCACTCACGCTGTTGAAGATCGGTATGTTCTTCAGCAACGCCTGGTACAGCCGTGACGACTTGCCCCGCCCCAGCATGTCGCTAACCAGATCGGCCTCATAAAAATCCGCGTCGAAGCGGCCGGGCATGTGGTAGGCTTTTACCAAACAATTGAGGGGTACCTGAGCGGAAACTTCCAGCTTTCGGGCCTGCAATTGCCGGGGCTCCTTTGGCACGTTTCGGAAGTACTGCTCCCCGCCCGGAATCGGCCCGAACCATTTTTCGGCCAGTTCCTTTGCACGTTCCATTTTTATGGCTCCGGCCACCACGAGTACGGCGTTGTTGGGCCGGTAGTATTTAAAGAAAAAGTTCTTCACATCGTCCAGTGTAGCGCGTTCGATATGTTCAATGTCCTTGCCAATGGTCGCCCAGCGGTAGGGATGGGTAGTATAGGCCATGGGCCGCAGTTTGAGCCACAGGTCGCCGTAGGGTTGGTCGAGGTACCTTTGCTTGAACTCCTCGATGACTACTTTCCGCTGCACTTCCAGCACCTGGGGGTCGAAGGAAAGGCTTAACATCCGGTCGGATTCCAGCCAGAAAGCTGTTTCGACGTTGTCGGCCGGGAGCGTGAGGTAGTAGTTCGTAATGTCGGCTGAGGTGAAGGCGTTGTTCTCACCACCCACCGTCTGCACGGGTTCATCGTAGCTGGGAATGTGCTGCGAGCCGCCAAACATCAGGTGTTCGAACAGATGGGCAAAGCCCGTACGCTGCTCGTCCTCGTCGCGCGAACCTACATTGTATAGAATGTTGACGGCTGCCATCGGCGTAGAAAAATCTTCGTGGACGAAAACCTTCAACCCGTTGTCCAGCGTAAACTGATCGTATTGAATCATGAAGTGAGATAAAAGTGTCACCCGCCAAACGCAGGTCGTGGATTTAACGTTATGAGCAAAGCTACAAGTACAATCCCACACAAACAAACCCCACTCCCCCATCCCTTTCTTTTCATGCGTCCCCTGATTCTGTCCGTTTTTCTGTTTGTCCTTGTTCAGTTCATTTCCCCACCTGCCAATGCCCAGATTCTGAACGACCGCGCTAGCATGGCCCTTATCCAAAAAGGCATCAACCACATCTATAACAATGAATTTGAGGAGGCCAACGCCATCGGGCAGCAGGTTCAGGCCAAATATCCCGATCATCCGGTTACGTATTTTCTGAAAGCGTTCCAGATGCACTGGCAGTACTTGCCCATAAAAGACAACAAGGCCAAAGTCGGCGAGTACATCCGTACGCTGAATCAGTGCCTGGCGGCGGTGGATAAAAAGTATGGCAAGAGCAGCAAAGACCCCGAGGCGGTGTTTTTTACGATGGCATCGCGGGGGTACCTTGCCCTGATGTATAACTACCAGAACGAACTCCTGAAAGCCGCCGGTGAAGCACAGAAAGCCTATGGTAGCCTGACGGAAGGATTAAAGCTGGTCGGTAAAAATCCGGAGTTCTATTTTGTGGGAGGTATGTACAATTACTATGTGGAGAGCTATCCCGAAGATCACCCGATTGTAAAGCCAATGATGATTTTTTTCAAAGATGGGAATAAACCGCTGGGATTAAAACAGTTGGATACGGCCACCAAGACTGCGATCATCACCAAAGTGGAAGCAACTTATTTTCTGGCCCACATCTACCTCGAACACGAAGCTCGGCCGGATCTGGCCGATAACTACACGGCCCGACTGAGCGCTTCCTACCCTAGTAATCTGGTGT
Source organism: Cytophagales bacterium (assembly GCA_038204185.1). GTDB lineage: Bacteria > Bacteroidota > Bacteroidia > Cytophagales > Spirosomataceae > Salmonirosea. Next base: position 5,964 of record JBBRDE010000037.1, on the reverse strand, counting down.
TCAAAATGATTCATCTGGAAGCCCTTATTCTGGCGGGCCGTTACGATGAAGCCGAAAAAGGGCTACCAGAACTCAAAAAAAGAACCACGGGCTTTTACCCTATCGCCTGGCATACCTTTGAAGCCATGATCGCTGAAAGACGGGATAAGAATGACGTGGAAGCACAAAAAGAGTACATCACCGCGCTGAAAACCCCGTACGACATGCAGTACACCCGCGAGTACCACGCGATGTCCTACGCCGGACTCGCCCGTATCGCCGACCGTAGCGGCAACAAAACCAAAGCCAAAGAGTATTACAAGAAGTGTCTGGAAATCACGGAGTATACATCGCTGAAGCGCGAGGCGAAGGGATATTTGAAGTAGTGATGACCGGGCTGGCGCACCAGTGATGAGTGATGAGTGATGAGATGTCTTGTCCTAGCATAAGTTGACCAAAAAATCAACTCATTACTATGGATAAATTAAATAATTCCGAGAAATCCCAGAAAGCAATTCGGCATTTTAGTGTTGAATTCAAGAGACAAATTGTCGCCCAGCTGGATGCGAAACTGATTGCTATTTCCGAAATTGTGAGACTACATGAAGTCTCTGCGGCAAGCGTCTGCCGATGGCGACAAAAGTACTCCAAACACTATCAGAAGCCCACAAAAGTAGTAATAGAAATGGAATCGGAAGCACTCAAAACCAAGGCACTGCTGGAACGGAATGCGGAACTGGAACGCATCATAGGCCAAAAGCAGCTGAAAATCGACTACCTGGAGAAGCTGATAGAAATAGCTTCCCAGGACTTGAAAATCGATCTAAAAAAAACTACAAATATGCCCCATTCGACTACTTTAGCTCAAACAGGAAAGACTTGAAAGTAAAGATGCGCGAGCTCTACGCATTGGAAAAATCAAGCCGGCAGGCACACGCACAGCACCGGAACAAAGTGCTGACAAATGCCCTCGATGAGCAAGGGGTTCTGGATCAAATAGTCAGGTTACGCATCAAGCATCCCATGATGGGCTTGAAAAAACTCTTTCATAAAGTAAATCCTGTCAACATGGGACGGGACCGGTTCATAGCACTGGCCGTGTCGGCGAACCTGGGCATAGAAAGGCCCAGGAATCACCGTAGGACGACCTATTCCACCAAAAGCAACCGGTACAAGAACCTGCTGGCCGACATGGTGATCGATGACATCAACCAGCTTTGGGTCAGCGACATCACCTACTTCTGGGTGGTCGACAAGTTCTTCTACCTGGTCCTGATCATGGACGTCTATTCCAGGCGGGTCGTGGGGTATTACGCTTCTGCCTCTTTGCTCGCATCAGCGAATGTGGCCGCTCTGAACATGGCCCTGAGAACCCGCAGAAACAGTGACCTGAGTCAATTGGTCCATCATTCCGACAAGGGCACCCAATACGTCTTCAGCGAGTACGTTCAGCTACTGGAAGACCACCGGATCCGGATCAGTATGGCTAACACGGTCTACGAGAACTCGCACAGTGAACGGCTGAACGGAATCATTAAGAACGAGTATTTGACCCACCGGAACATCCAGAGCCTGGAGCAACTGATCAAGCAGCTGAACAAAGATATCAGGCTCTATAATCAGGACAGGCCCCACTGGGAACTCGACATGATGTCACCCGATGAATATGAGAACCATCTCTTGAACACAACAAAATGTCAAAGAACTAAAATGAGAATTTATGTCGATAGGGACACAATCCGTAAACAAAAATTTGCAAACCAACTTGTACTTTTCTAAGTTTATACTTTCACAAAAATGTCAACCTATTTCAGGACAAGACAAGAAGGATTCCGGACATTAGTAATACCTACTCCTGATTCTAAGAATACTTTGTTCCTTTGCCACTCCTGTACTTCTGAACTCCTGTACTTTGCCACTTTGTACCTTTGAAAGAAATGAACAAACTCGATAAAATAGTCGAAGCCCGAATGAAACTGCGGGGGCGATTTGAGGAGAAAATGCGAAATACACCTTCCGTCTCGGATGATCAGCCGCATGGTACCGGTCCGGTTAACCGCCACGGAATGCCGAAGCTACCGGTGGGTCAGTTCGAAACGGAGAAATGGCCCGTGCTGGACTTAGGCTACAAACCGAACATTTCGCTGGATCGGTGGCGGCTGTACGTGGATGGAGAGGTGGAAAATCCGGTAATTCTAAAATGGGCCGACTTCATGAACCTACCCCAAACCGAGGACGTCAGTGATTTTCACTGCGTCACCACCTGGTCACGGATGGACGTGCCGTGGGTAGGTGTCCGTATGCTGGACCTGGCCGCTTTTGTGCAGCCGAAAGAAACGGCTACGCACGTGATGTTTTACGGCTACGATACCTACGCCACCAATATTTCACTGGAAGAAGCCCTCAAACCCGACGTACTGCTGGTCCACACTGCTGACCATGCTCCCCTACCCCTCGATCATGGTGGCCCGGTGCGAGTTATCACCCCACAACTCTACGCCTGGAAAGGTGCCAAATGGGTCAAGCGCATTCACTTCATGGCGGGCGACAAGCCTGGTTTTTGGGAAGGGCGCGGGTACTCAAACACCGCCTACCCCTGGCGCAATGACCGTTACAGCGAGTAGGTTGGCTAAATTTCAGGGAGGGGCGTGCGTGAATAACAGAATATTAGCCTAGATTGTGTACAAATAGTACTACCCTTCGCTATCCCATGAAAGTAGATCTACTCCTCGACGAACTGGAACAAAAAGAACTGCTTGAACCTGCGCAAAGAATATTAGTCGAACAATACGAAAAGTATAAGCCAGTTTCGCTTTTCGTATACCTGCAAACCCTGCTCTACCTTTCAATTTCGGCTTTTATCGGCGGTATCGGTGTCCTGATTTACCAAAATATCGATACCGCAGGCCATACGATTCTAATTGCTCTGCTTGCCCTTCTGACAGTAGTCTGTTTCGTGTTCGTATTCCGCAAGGGTACCCCCTACCGCCCCGAAAAAGTTATCCAGACGGCCCCCCACTTCGATACTGTGCTGCTGCTGGGCTGCCTTTTGTTTCTGGCGCTGGAAGGCTATGTGCAGTACCAATATGAACTGTTCGGTACCCGCTACGGCGTGGCCGTCATCATTCCCGCGATTTATTTTTTTTTCCTCGCCTACCGCTACGACCATCAGGGGGTACTTTCCCTGGCCATTACAGCCCTGGCCTCGTGGGTGGGACTGACCGCTACCCCCACTCAGTTGCTGGTCAAAAACGATTTCTCCAATCCCGCAGTGATTCGCGCCTCGATCATTTTCGGCGCTGTCGTATTAATAGTATCATGGTTTTTAAAACGGCGTGGCATCAAACCTCACTTTACCTACACCTATGTTCTGCTGGCGGGTACCCTGTACCTGGCGGCCTGCACGGGTGGTATGTTTACGCAGGATAGCTGGCAGTTTATCTTCGGAATTTTATTGGGAATAGGATGCGGATACTTTTTCATCAATGCCCAAGACGAAAATTCACTTCTATTACTGCTCCTGAGCGTCATTTTTGCCTACACCGGATATACTTACCTCCTATTTAATAATTTGCACGATGGTTTCATCCAGTTTCTGGCATCGCTTTATTTTATGGTCAGCGCGGCGGGCGTCATCTGGTTTTTCCTTAGCTACAAGAAAATATTGAAGCGCTTATAAACCTCTGAGTTTGTAGAAAAATCCTTTCTCCTTTCCTCCCTCCTCACAAAGAATGAAAGCTTATAACGAAATCCTGATTTACAACCAACGGGCTCAGAATAAAGCGAACGACTGGGCGCGTAGAAACCTGATTACCAAAGACCAACAATCGGCCATTGATGCGGCCTACGCCGAGCTTCCTTATCAGCCCACCTGGTTCATCTGGATCGGGCTTTTCATTTTTACAATCATTGGCATAGCCGCTTCCACGGTGGTGTTTCTTCCGTTTATCGACAGCGCTTTCGCCGAAACCTGGCTGGGTCCGCTCTACGGGGTAACGATGTATTTCTTTTTGAACTACCTGATTAAAGACCGGAAACTCCACTTCTCGGCCATCGACAATGCCTTTCTGTACGCCATTCTTCTATCGTTCATTCCACTGACTGTTCAGTTGGCTGATGTGGCGGGCGATGCACCCTGGCTCGTCGGAATGGTCTACTTACCCCTTATGCTTTTCATAACTTACCGCTATGGCGAACCGCTCATCGCCGTGAGCACCTTTCTGAATGGCCTGTACATCGTAACTACCTTGGCGATGGGGAATGCCTTGGGAAAACTGCTGCTACCCTTTATCATCATGATTTTCACGGGAATAAGCTGGTACTTCGTACGGCAATTTATGAAAAAGGAAAGCAGTTTTTACTGGAATATCGCCCTTAACTGGCTACATGTAGCTACCCTGCTGGTCGTCTACGCCGCCAGCAACTACTTCGTGGTCCGGGAAGGCAACGCTGCCCTCAACGATTTACCTGACCCCTCGCCCGAAGTTGCTCTGGCGGGTTTATTTTGGCTACTGACTTTCCTAGTTCCGATCCTGTATCTCTACGCGGCCATTCGCTGGAGAAGCATCCAATTTCTGATTCTGGGCACGGTGTTTCTGGTAATCTCGTTCGTCACCTTGCACCATTATTATCCCTTTATTTCCGGCGACATAGCGGCCGCCCTATTGGGCCTGGCGGGCATCGGCGTGGCCGTTTTTACCATGCGCTATTTAAAAACTTCCCGCGATGGCTTTATCTACGAACCCGAAGAAAGCTCGGAATTGACGGTACTATCGGGCAACCTCGTCGCTACTGAACTGGGAAGCAACGCCTCAGAAACTCCGCAAGGCCCACGATTGGGTGGTGGGGATTTTGGCGGCGGGGGAAGCGGCACATAATATTAGCATCACGAAGAAGGCACTCACCCCCGCTCAATCTCGGTGACCACAGGCTTTTTTTGTATGTTTGTCCATATACTCATTTCTACTGATCACTTCATGCAACACTTTACTCGCAAAGCATTCACTGTTTTGGCCGTCCTCCTCAGTTTCGCGCTAGGTTCCTTCCTGACCCTCAAAGCGCCCGAGGCCATCACGACCGAGATGGTACATCAAGCCTCCCAAATCTTCGGCCTCACTTTCACGGAGGCCGAGCGCGATTCCATGCTCAGCAATTTGGAAAGAGCGCGGAAGAACTACGAAGACGTAAGGGCCATTCCCCTGACCAACGACATCAGTCCGGCACTCTACTTCAATCCCCTTCCGACAGGATTTGTGCTCGATTCCGTGAAAAAGCCCTTCCAGTACAGTACCCTGGTAAAAACTTCTTTGCCCAAAAACAAAGATGACCTGGCTTTTTATACCATTTCTGAACTGGCCTCCCTGCTCCGCTCAAAACAGATTACATCGGAAGAACTTACTAAATTTTTTCTGGCCCGCCTGAAAAAGTATGATCCGCAACTCCACTGCGTCATCACGCTGACCGAAGATCTGGCGATGGCGCAGGCCCGTAAGGCTGACATCGAAATCAAAGCCGGCAAATACCGGGGCCTGTTGCACGGCATTCCCTACGGTGCCAAAGATTTATTGGCAAAGAAAGGCTATAAAACTACCTGGGGCGCTGGGCCCTACAAAGATCAGACGCTGGATATGGACGCTACGGTGATCAAAAAACTGGAAGAAGCCGGAGCCGTGCTGTGCGCTAAGCTGACGATGGGTGCCCTGGCGATGGGTGATGTATGGTTTGGCGAAAGAACCCGCAACCCCTGGTCTACAGAAGATGGGTCGAGTGGATCATCAGCGGGGTCAGCTTCGTCCGTTTCGGCGGGGCTGCTACCCTTTGCCATCGGTACCGAAACCCTGGGAAGCATCGTGTCGCCATCCACGGTCTGTGGTACTACCGGCCTACGACCTACCTACGGCCGCGTGAGCCGCCATGGAGCTATGGCGTTGAGCTGGAGCATGGACAGGATTGGGCCGATCTGCCGGACGGTGGAGGACTGCGCCC
>JBBRDE010000036.1:0-27241 GCA_038204185.1 Cytophagales bacterium | reverse complement strand
TCTGAAATTTACGATCGCGTAGCACGGGGTACTTTTCCAAAAGCTGATTTTTTAATTCGCCTACCGTCAGCGCCTCCAAAGAGTGCCAGGTTTCGACGGGATTCCCGATGGCTTCGGCGATTAGGCCGAAATATAAGATGGATAGAGTCATGGTACTGTATTTAACAAAAAAACGGCAACAAATGTACCTCCACCAGATCGCCGGGTTGCACGGAGTTCTGAGAAGAAGGCAAATAAATAAGCGCATTGGCGATAGCAAACGACCGCAACACGAACGATTCCTGACCGTCCAGCGGCGTTACGGAGGTCGGGGTGGCGGTGGCTTTCAGAAACTCGTCGCGCTCGCCTTTAAACGAAAAAGCGTGCGTAATCGGTAGTTTCAGGGTAGGTAAAAAACAATTCTTCCGCCCCGAAAGTAGCCGCAGGGCGGGCAGAACGTATTGGTAGTAGCATACCAGGGTAGCCGCCGGATTACCGGGTAGGGCAAAGATGAATGTATCGTCGTTGCGCCCGAAGTACAGAGGTTTACCCGGCCGCTGCCGGACTTTATAAAAGACCGTTTCTATGCCGATTTCTTCCAGCGAGGTACCCACAAAATCGTAATCACCGACGGATACGCCGCCTGTAGAAAGCACCACGTCGTTCGCTTCGGTCAGTTCGCGCAGGGCGGCGGCAGTAGCGGCGGCATCATCGGCCACGTACCGAGTCATAATTTCCGTGATTCCCTCGGCGCGCAGCACCGAAGCCAGCATGGCCGAGCTGGATTCGTAGATTTGTCCGAAAGGAAGGGTACCCTCGCCTGTGGTCGCATTGGGCTGTACTAATTCGTCGCCCGTAACCAGTATCCCAACACTCGGTTTGCGGTATACTTTCACGGTACTGATATTGAGTCCGGCGAGGAAGCCTACGGAGCCAGGAGTGAGGTAGGTACCTTCGGGCAAAGCCACCTCACCCTTTTTAATTTGCTGACCTATGGCGCGCACATTTTCATTGTCCATCACCGGATATAGCTGAATGGTCGCGCTATCGCCCACGCGATCTACTTTTTCCCGCATCACCACAGCCGTAGCGCCGTCAGGCACAGGGGCACCCGTCAGAATATGTACCGCCGTGCCGCGTTCCAGCATCAAGGGTACCTCCGTCCCCGCCCGCGACTCAGCTACGACGGGCAGCGTGGTACCCGCCTGCGTAATGTCGGCATGATGCACGGCGTAGCCATCCATGGACGACTGCCGAAAAGGTGGTAGCGCGAGCGGAGCGCGCAAATCGTCGGCCAGTACATGCCCCACGGCCTCCGCTAGAGGCATAGATTCGGCATTGAGCACCGGAATTGTGGATAGGATCAGGGATTTAGCTTCCTGTACGCTAATCATAGGGATGGTAATTTTATACCGCACAAACTTCCAAAAGACAAACCGCGTTAGTAGAATGTTCCCCGGAAGACATTTTCAAAGATACATATTCTCCCAATAGCCCAACGCAAATCTATGTTCTCACCCGCCGAGCAAGGCTACTACCAACGCCAAGTATCCCTTCCCGAACTAGGGCCCGAAGGTCAGCAAAAACTCCGAAACGCACGGGTACTGGTTATCGGCGCCGGAGGGCTGGGCTGTCCGGCGCTCACCTACCTGGCAGCGGCGGGCGTAGGTACCATCGGGATCATTGACTTCGATCGGGTGGAAATCAGTAACCTGCATCGTCAGATTCTGTTCACCGTAGCGGATGTCGGACGGCTCAAAGCTGAGGTAGCAGCGGAGCGGCTGCGGCTTTTGAATCCTTATAGTCAATTCATCGCTTACACCGAGGGATTAAGCAAGGAAAATGCTTTGTCGACCGTGACCGGCTACGATCTGGTGGTCGATGGCTCGGATAATTTTCCGACGAGGTACCTTGTGAATGATGCTTGTGCACTGTTGAATAAGCCGCTGGTCTTTGGCTCGATCTACAAATTCGAGGGGCAGGTCAGCGTGTTCAACTACCGGAATGGACCTACCTACCGATGCCTCTACCCTACCCCACCCGGCGAGGGGGAGGTACCTAACTGCGCCGAAATCGGGGTGTTGGGTGTTTTGCCCGGCATTATCGGCTCTTTGCAAGCGGTGGAAGTTATCAAGATAATCACGGGATTAGGAGAGGTACTTTCGGGAAAGATTTTACTCTACGACGCATTGCGGGCATCTTTCCAGACCTTCCGCTTTTCCGCCCGGCCCGATTCGCGCAATTTTACCGCCTTACAGGACGATTACGGCACTACATGTGCTATCCCAACGGCGGGTTTGGAGGAAATTGAATTTGAAGAACTGGAACTACTTTTACGGCAACTTACGCCACCTACCCTTATTGATGTACGAGAACCCGAAGAATTTGAGCGCTTCACAGTTGGCGGAATCAATTGGCCGCTGAAAACACTATCACAACGGATCCCAGAACTTCAAAGTAAGACCGACGTAATCCTCTGCTGCCAGTCGGGTATCCGCAGTCGCAAGGCTTACGAACTCCTTTCAGCCGCCCTGCCTACCCACCGTTTCCGGCATCTGAAAGGGGGTATTGGTAGGGTAGAGTTGATGAGTAAAGAAGTTCAGGAGTACAGAAGTATGAAGAGTACAGGATTAGGAAAGTGAAGTCATATCTCAGGTAACCCTACATAGAATACTTCCTTACTAGACACTCAAAAATACTGTTGTACTTCTGTACTAGTTTTACTCCTGTACGAACAAATACCTTTTCCCCTAAACAAATGAAAGAAATCAAATCCATCCTGAAAGCCTACCAACACATTGACCATGCTACCACACGCGCCGCCCTGGCCACGGTGGTGCGGGTAGAAGGCTCGTCGTACCGCCGTACCGGAGCCCGGATGCTGGTCATGGACAATGGTACCTGGGTAGGGGGTATCAGCGGGGGATGCCTGGAAGGTGATGCACTGAAGCGGGCACGGCTGGCCATTGCCAAAACCCAGGCCAGTCTGGTGACCTATGATACGACCAACGACGACGAGCACCAAATCGGGGTAGGGCTAGGGTGCAATGGCATCATTGACGTATTGCTGGCACCCATTGAGCCAGGCGATTTGAATAATCCGATGGCTATCCTGGAAGGGGTTGTGTCGGACCGCCGCCAGACCAACGTGCTGCTAACTGTCACAAAACTTGATGGCGAGTTGAATGGGCTGCGGGCGGGAAACATTATCCGCTACGAAAATCGCCAGAGTTTGCTCAACCTGAGTTCTGAAACGTTGATCGAGGCTACGGAGGAAGCGATTCAGGAAGTTATTCGGGAAAGCAAATCGTCTGCTTTGGCATTTGAACTGAGTGACGGGCGCACAATCGGGCTGTTTGCCGAGTTCCTACCCCCCGAACTGCACGTGATTCTGATGGGGCATCAGTATGATGTCTTTCCGCTGGCTAAGGTAATTAAAGAAGCTGGCTGGCGGGCGACGGTAGTTGCCAACCCCCAGAAAATCCACCGCGACGTGGCCGCGCTGGTCAGTGCGGTCGTGGCCCCGGAGGATTTCACTGCCACTATCGTGGACGAGTACACGGCCATTATCCTGATGTCGCATGATTATAAAACTGACAAGCGTAATCTGCCGCTGGTACTGACTACTACCACCCCTTATATCGGAATGTTGGGGCCAAAGGTGCGGGCCGAACGAATGATTAGCGAGTTGACCGAAGAGGGTGCCTTATTTTCAGAACAAGATCCGGAACGCATTTTCGCTCCTGTTGGGCTGGACATTGGCGCTATCTCGCCAGAGGAAATAGCGCTGTCGATCGCTGCTGAAATCCGGGCGATTTTTTCCAGAAGGCCAGGCGGTTTGTTGCGCGATAGACCTGCCACGATTCATCCTCGTTAGGTACCTTATGACTTTGAAAAGCTTGCCCTTTACTAAAATTCTCGCCATCCCCCCTCCTATCCAATCTCTATATAATACAATTTTCAGAGCGCTGCTTGCGTTGTTCTTCTCAAAAATCGCAGCAAAAAGTCAGTTTTTTTTCGTGATTTCAAAAATTTAGCTCTAAAACCACAGCCTTCAAACTTTTACTTCCTCTCCTTCTTTTGCCATTTTCGGCAATTCTTAGCCACAATCCCTGATTTTACTACTTAAAGCAAATTATTCTTTGGCACTCAATTCAAATTTTGAAATATAATTAGTTGTACTTTTCCAATATATCTCTTAAATATTCATCTATAATAAATACCATTTGTTAGGAATATTAGTGACTGTTAATCAGTTTTTTAGCTAATAGTAAAACTTTTTTTATTCTATTGCGTTATCTTTGCCGACTAGTAAATTATGTAGAACGAACCTGATTATGTATGATACGATTCATATCGTTGATAGTATCGGTCATGTCGCTCGGAGTATTTACCTTTGACAGAACACCTGCTCCCACGACACCTACCGAAGTAGTTTCGGAAGTGATCGAAAAAGATGATTTTAACACCAATATCCTTCATGTGCAGTTTTGCGGCGACACCCTGCCCCTGCACCAGGCTACGGTAGCCAAGCGCTATCAGAACGCCATCCAATTCTACGATCATCCTTCCTTCCAGCGCTCACGGGCCAATACGAAGAAGAAGATGAAACAAATCGAGACCATCCTGAAAGACTACGGAATTCCCTCTGACTTTAAGTACATTCCCTACATCGAAAGTGCCATGAATGGCAATGCCGTTTCGCCCAAGGGCGCAGGCGGTTACTGGCAGCTCATGCCCGCTACGGCCCAGGGACTAGGACTCACGGTAAACGACCAAATCGACGAACGCAAGGATTTAATAAAGTCTACAAAAGCCGCCGCAAAGTACCTTAAATGGCTTTACAGAGAATTGGGCAACTGGACGCTGGTAGCTGCCGCCTACAATGCGGGCCCTAACAAGATTATCCACCGCATGGATCAGCAGAATAAGGACAATTACTTTGCCCTACGCCTGAATGCTGAAACAACCAAATATGTGTATCGGCTGGTAGCCGTGAAGGAATGGGTCAATCAGCCTGAGCGAAGTACCGAATGGAGTAAGGTGGAAACTATTGGCAAAATTGCCTCGTACCTGAAACGGCAACAGGATGCCGCCGCTATGGCCCAAGCACTTCTTATAGCCAGCGCTGGGTAGCTTTAGGAAATCGGCTGTAGGCTCAAAGGGCATTTGGCTTGCTACTATCCAGACCTAACGCCACTTCTAAAATTAGGCATTTGGCTTTAAAACCCGCACGGGTCGTCGTACCTTTGTGGTTTACTTTATGGTTTTACCTAGCATTATCAATATGACAAAGGCAGAAATGTTCACCGAGAAGGGGACAATGCAGATTGAATTTTATGACGACGACGCACCGAACACTGTCAAGAATTTCGTGGATTTGTCGAAAAAAGGCTTTTATGATGGCCTTACTTTCCACCGCGTGATTCCTAATTTCATGATTCAGGGCGGCGATCCCAAGGGAACCGGCAGCGGTGGCCCCGGCTACAAAATTGATTGCGAACTGACTGGCCAGAAGCAGTACCACGACCGGGGGGTACTTTCGATGGCACACGCGGGCCGCAACACGGGCGGATCGCAGTTTTTCATCTGCCACAGCCGCGACAACACCGCTCACCTTGACCGTAACCACACCTGCTTTGGCAAGGTAGTGGAAGGCGTAGAGGTGATCGATGCCATCCGCCAAGGCGACAAGATTGTGAAAATTACGGTACAGGAGGAAGAAGTAGCGTAAAGTTGTATTTCTTTATTCAAAACAGCCCGCCCGGAGTGTTCCAGGCGAGCTGTTTTTTTGTGGGGATACCGGAAGCATGAAAACTCATTCTCCCCAACAGACTGTGGTAGGCTTCATTTATTATGGTAGGCTTACTTAATCCACAGAGCGCGGACAAATAATTTAAACCTTACCCTCGGTTTTTTTCAAAGAGCAGGAAATAATAAATTGGGCAGAAAAAATATGCTTCAATACCGGAATTTTTTCCAAAAAGGGCTGCATGGAATATATGAGTTTGGCTGGCCCGGTCGGGAAGAAAAATGGTACGTATCCTATATAGGACCACGCGTCGATTTGACCACCGGCGGTTCGGATCCATTTTTTGAGTTGCCACTCAAAAAACGATTGCTCTTCGTGTTCTATATGGTATTTAGAGGTTTTTTCAATCAATTTCAAAATAGGGTTATTGCCATTAGGCTCCATGATGATGATATGGTCGGCTAGCTTGAAAGCGTTTTGGATCGCCAACTGTTGGTCAGATAAATGATGCAGTACTCCCCTTATTACAGCCACGTCATACTTCTTCAGCGGAGTGGGCAAATTTTTATCCAAAAGATTGAGCGTCTTAAATTTCACATCCGGGTACTTCTGGCTGGCAGCCTCGATGGCCTTTCTGGCTGGATCAAAGCCGAACACTTCCATTTTGGGAAATTTTTGTTTAATAACGTTGGTATACATCCCATCCCCACAGCCTATATCAATCAAAGTGGTGTAGCTAGGGTCAATAAATCGAAATATTTCGTCCGAGATTCTTTTGTTGGCAACCTGAGATGAAAAAGAAGAGTTGGTTGTGTAAAGAAAGCCACCGTTTGTATCGACATTGTTTTCGAAAACGGTTACATTCTTCTTGGTCGTATTTTCCATAATTATAAATCGTTGAGTTCTGTTGAAAGGTAGATGTATAAAGTTTTAGCGCTGCAAATCCGGTAGGTTTTGCACAGCAGAGAAACTATTTTTAAAAAGCTATGGATTCAACAAAATGCAGAGAGGAAGCCCAAACGGATCGGGGTGGAGTAACGAGTAAAAGCGAGTGTGTTTTCATCGGTAACATTGGGACGTTTTAGGGGCTTCAGCCTTTAAGGAGAACTTTGAACCATTAATTGTCCAAAACCCATACGGTTCCGTATTAATTAGTACAAATACGGGATTTCACGCCGAATGCGCAGCTACAAAGGTACTGTTTCATTAGTTATATTCTTTTTTTACGCCCTAAAAAAAACTCGACTATTCAATATAAACCGATCTGCTGCATTCAGGGTGCTTACACCCTGCCATTGATTGTCGATTATTGATTCAGTTTATGCCGGAGAATCCCCTATGAACCTCTCTTTACACCACCTGCCAAACCCCGTACCCACTCACCACCAAAATCGCCACCACGCTCAGCCAGAAAAACACATCGTACAGCCGTGAGGGCTTGAGGGCTTCGGGTAATTCGCGGTAGCGGTACATCCAGGCCACCCATACGATCAGGAGTAACAGCACTGAGGTAGCGATGCCTCCTAAAATCACCATCATTACCGGCGCCTGAAATAACAGGAAAAAACCGCACCACGCAAATGGAAATATCCACGAAAATATCGCAATAGAACGCCGTCGCTCTTCAATGGTATCGAATTTCATCCAACCCAACTGCCCAAAAGCATCACCATATACCCGTGCCCAGCTCGCCGTAGCGGTGAAAAGTGTGGAATACAAAGCGGTAAAAGCACCCACCAGAAACAGAGTTTCGGCCCAGGGGCCAAGTGTTTCGGTAAATATGCGTGAGAGTACCCCAATCATTCCATAACCTTCGGGCACCTCGCCGCTGCGGTGCAGCACGGCCGCTCCCAGCAAGTAAAACGCTGCTGTCACGACCGTGTACACGACCATCGAAAGCAGCGCATCGAGGTACATGACGTTAATCCAGCCTTTGGCGCGTTCGGCCCAGGCGGGGCTACCGTCGTTGGGGCCGGTGTAGGCTGCGTAGCCTTTTTCGATGCACCAATAGTTGTAGTACATGATCTCGTCGCCACCCACCCCCGTAATCCCAAACGCTCCGAAAGCCACCGCTACCGCCTCCGGCGGAAGCCGAAAACTTATTCCCTCCTGAATATCTTCCCAGCGAATGGCAAAGGGGGTACCCTGCAACAAGCCCAGCGATAGTAGCACCACCGACGAGAAAAGCACGATCATCACCAGCGAGCCTTTTTCAATAGGCGCGTAATAGCCCCGATACACCAGCAGTGCCGTAATCAGCGCTGAAAGCAATGCCCACACATTGACCGATATCGCCGGAAAGGACATGTTGAGCACGATGGCTACTCCGCCCACAATACCGCCTACTTGAAGCAATTTCAGCCCTTGAAGCGAAAGCCACAGCCAGATACTCCAGTGCGCCCGTCCCCATTTTTTGCCAGGAAGCCGGTTAAAATTATGCATCGTGAACGTCCCTGTATAAATGGCGTTCTTACCGAACTCCAACTGCAACGCTACCTTCACCAGACAGCTCACAATAATGACCCAAAATGTCACGAAGCCAGCCTTAGCCCCCAGCGTGGTAGTAGCGATCAATTCGCCGGAGCCGACAATGGCGGCCGACATGATAAAACCGGGGCCCAGGTATTTCAATCGACCAAGAATGGTCTGGGGCGGGTCGAGTTGTTTATGCATGGAGGAAGGGTTTGTGAGCAAAAGGTACTCCTTGCGGGATATTACTGATTTTGCTATATTTGAAACCCATTTCGTATTAATAAATGCGCAAGTAGCCAAGTCGCGGTTCGGCGCTCCGACGGTTCGGCGCTCCGATGGAGTGGCAGCCTCCCAGGCTTAGTGATTGATGTTAATGAAGGCGGAAGTAGCTCAGTTGGTAGAGCGGCAGCTTCCCAAGCTGCAGGTCGCGGGTTCGACCCCCGTCTTCCGCTCAAAAAAGCAATCAGAAGTCAGGCTTTTGATTGCTTTTTTTATAGTTTCCTATACTTCTTATCTCCCACGCCATCCACCCACCCACGACCACATACTCCAATGCTACAATCCACAAATTTTCGTAAAAAGGTACCTGTCCGTATGCCAGGTAGGTCAGCGGCAGAAGCGCCGACCAAATGATCGGAAAGCCAAAGCGAGTCAGTACGCTGAGTGCAACGAGCGGCGCGACATACCAGGGATGTACCGTAGTGGCACACAACAGGTAGGCGGTCAACACAAAGAGCCAGCGCTCGGGCAGGGATAGTTTCAGTCGCCGGGACCAGGAAAAAAATAGAATGAGCGACAGGGCAACCAAAGCCAGGAAAGGGCCAATGGTGGAGATGGGATTATAGCCCAGGATGAGCGTCCCGAGCTCGCGCAGCAGATAATACACACTGGCGTTGAACTCGAAGCGGCGAAAGTACAGATCCAGGCTCGCCGAAAGATTTTCAACGATTACCGGATCGAAAAAAAACAGGAAAGGCAGCAGGAACACTAGGCCCGAAATCAGCGAGTATTGCAGACTTTTGCGCCAATTATTTTTATCCAATAACGATGGAAGAAAAATCAGTGGCAACAGCTTTATCCCCGCCGCCAGTCCCAGGAAGGACGCCGAGGGTAGGTCTTTTTGTTGTTTATAAAAATACAAACCCGCCAACAGTAAGCAGATCGTCAACCCTTCGTAGTGAACATTGGCGGTGAGTTCAACGATCACCAGCGGATTGAGGGCATAAAGCAGAACGCCTCGGCGGGTTATTCTTTCATCGTTTCCAGCCCCTTTCAGCAAGCGATACAGTAGCCAGAAGGTACCTACTTCGCTCAGAAAAATGGGCAGGCGCAGCCAGAAAACCGCCGCTGTATCCGACGATCCCGCCAGCGAAGCCGCCACCGCGAACCAGCCCTGCAACAGCGGCGGATACACGGTATAGTAGCCGGGCGAATTGAGTTTTTGGAAAAGCGTTTCTGTCAGTCCTGCTTGCGTGGCGATCGGAGCATTTAGAATTTCGGAGGGCAGGTACAGAAAAGGGTTGTAGCCATTCGCCAGTAACCGTCCGTCCCAGATAAAGCGATAGACATCATCCGAAAGCGTGGGGAGGTTCACCATTGCCAGCAGGCGAAAAAGCACGGCCGCACCAAGAAGCAGAGCAAAAGGCAGGCTGCCCGGCGTACGAAAAACAAGGCCGTACAAGATGATTACCCCACCCCACAAACCTACAAGCTGGGCACTTTCGGCGCGGGCGGTGGCGTATAGAAACAGGTAGCCCATCAGACTCGCCGTTACCAAGAGCCCCCAGCTAACCCACCTCATGACTGCGCCCGTGAATGCCGAACCGACCAGTAGGCAATGAAGCCAAAGCCCAGTACCAGGACCGTGTGGAAGGCCAGCGCGCTGTAATTATGCGTCACCATGCCCAGCACAATTCCTCCCAAAAAATACAGTACCAGCCCCCATTCTACCCAGGTGAGTGGGGGAATTTTGCGGGCCAGGTAGGTATTGGCCTGCCAGCTGTCGCCGCGCCGATTGACATTGAATTTGGGCGTACGGATGAAGGGCGTTTTCCGACCCAGGTACCCCTCGATGACCGCCACCGCGTTATGCAGTGACAAGCCGAGCATAATAGTCAGAAAAGTGGGGAAAATAACGGCGAACTCCCGCAGGGTCCCACCCCGCCGCCGGAAGGCGGCCCAATAGAACACACCCATAATAATCAGGCTCAGCTGAAAGAACGTCAGCCAGCCCCAGCCTAACCGTAGCGCCAACATGGGTACGCTCAGCAAGGCTGTGGCCAGTGTAGCCACGAAAATAGAGCTGTTGAGCAGATGAAAGGTGGCGTAAAGTTTGGTGGAAAGTGTCAGATTGGGGGCGCGCCAGACATTACCCAGGTTTTTGCGGGCACATTCGGCGGCGCCCTTTGTCCAACGGTATTGCTGCGACTTCACGGCGGGCATAGTCACGGGTAGTTCGGCGGGCGAGACCAGCCCTTCCAGGTACACAAATTGCCAGCCGCGCTGCTGGGCGCGGTAGCTGAGGTCGAGGTCTTCGGTAAGCGTGTCCGCCGACCAGCCGCCCGCGTCGGTGATGGTACCCTTGCGCCAGACACCAGCTGTGCCGTTAAAATTGATAAAATGTCCGCCTACATTGCGGCCTACCTGCTCGATGGTAAAGTGCGCGTCGAGCCCGAAGGCCTGCATTCGGGTGATAAGCGAATAATCTTCGTTTAAATGCCCCCAGCGCGACTGCACCACTCCTACCTTTGGATCGGAAAAATAGGGAATCGCCTCTTTTAGAAATTCAGCTTCCGGCACAAAATCGGCGTCGAAAATGGCGATGAATTCGCCCAGCGCCACGGTCAGCCCGTGGGCCAAAGCACCGGCTTTGAAACCCGTACGTTCGGCCCGGCGAATGTGTTTTATGTCAAAGCCTTTGGCTTTATATTCGTCCACTTTCCGCGCGATGATGGTCACGGTATCGTCCGTGGAATCGTCCAGGAGCTGGATTTCCAATAATTCTTTGGGATAATTAAAGGCTAATACGGATTCTATCAATCGCTCTATCACGTAGCGCTCGTTATACACCGGCAACTGCACCGTCACCATTGGCAAGTCGTGGTCGGGCAGGTAGGGCCGGGTACATACGGGCGGGGAGACGCGATCAACCGCGTCTTTACTTTCCTCCTTAAAATACGCCCATACCAGTCCTACCTGCGACATACTATACGCGAAAATGAACAGGATGGCGAGAAGGAAAGGAATCAGGACGAGGTAATGAACGATAGTCAAGGAAAAATATAATTTACTCAAACAACTCCTAAGAAACGGCCCGAAACGTAATTTGTTAAATACCACGAAGGCACCCTAAGCATAGCGGCTCGAAAAATCAAAAAAAGTAAAATCAAGAAATGAGCAGAAACCTGCCTATTTCCAGAAACCATGCCTGTATCAGGTGGTTTCTACCGGTATTTAAATATCCAGCTCAGAATTTTATACCCCGCTAAAATCGTGCCCTTGACCGTACCTGATACCTTTGAATGGCCGATGCGCCGCCGGTAAGTGACGGGTACCTCGCCCACGGACATACCCATTTTGGCAGCTTTGAGCTGCATTTCTACGGTCCAGCCGTAGGTCGTATCCTGCATATTCATAGCCAAAAGTTTGTTGAAACGTATGGCGCGGAAGGGGCCGAGGTCCGAGTAGGTCACGCCGTAGAAGCGTTTGATAAGACTGGTAGCCAGCCAGTTGCCGAAGACTTGTTGCGGGGTCATGGAACCGGACTCGCGTTGACCCAACGCCCGCGAGCCAATGACCATATCGAGGTTGTTTTCCAGCAGGTACCCTACGATTTTGGTCAATTCACCGGGGTAGTCGGAGTAGTCGGCATCCACAAAAACCAGTACATCGGGCGGGGTAGGTTTGTTTTTCAGGTACTCTATTCCTTTCAAACACGCATAGCCGTAACCCTGCCGGGGTTCGTCGAGCACGGTCGCGCCCGCCTCGACGGCGTTTCGGCGGGTGTCGTCGCGGGAGTTGTTATTGACCACCACGATCTCCCGAACCGCAGCGGGCAGATCACGCACCACGTTCCCTACTGAATTTTCCTCATTAAAGGCAGGAATAACGACGTCTATTAATGTATTTTGCAAAAGGGTTGGTAGAGATATGGCCGTCGGATTTTCACTTTTGGCATGGACTAGAAGAGAGACAGTTTTTTTCAAGTAAACAAAAGTAGCGAAAAAAGGCACTTTCCTGTTCTATCATTCCACGCAGCGTCCATTATCAATCAATCAATCACTCTATCACTCATTGATTCTCCTATGAAAGTTTCATTTATCGGGGCGGGCAATGTGGCCTGGCACCTGGCACAGGCTTTTGAAGCCGCCGGACATCTCATTTGCGAAGTGTATAGCCGTGATCCACAGCACGCCAGACAACTCACGACCCTGCTGTACGACACCGCTATTCAGCCCGATCTGAATTTTTCGGATAGCGAAGCCGACTTGATCCTGATTTCCGCCTCCGACGATGCCCTCGAAAGCATCATGGAGCGCGTTGTTCTGCCCGCCCGTGTGATGCTGGCCAATACGTCCGGTAGCCGTTCCCTGGCCGATTTGCAACGGTTGGTGGAGGTACATAGCGATGTACCCGTTCGGACGGGGGTACTTTATCCGCTACAAACATTTACTAAAGAGGTACCCCTGGATTACTCCCAAATTCCGTTTTGCATCGAAGCCACCGACGATGAGACGGAAGAAGCTCTGATCAAGCTGGCCCAAACCATTAGCGGCAGCGTACAACTGGGCGATTCGGAAGAGCGGCGTACCCTGCATATTGCGGCGGTGTTCGCCTGTAATTTCACCAATCATCTGCTGTCCATCGCTCACGACTTGCTGGAAAACGAAAAACTGTCCTTCGATCTGCTCAAACCCCTCATCCGCGAAACCACCCACAAAGCCCTGCAAGGCAACGATCCCGCTACTATGCAGACGGGCCCCGCCCGCCGCTCCGACTGGGCTACCACCAGCCGCCATCTCGAACAGCTGCAGGAACTCCACCCTGAGTGGGCAGCGATTTACCGGTTGATGACGGAAAATATTCGGGAGCGGCATTTTGAGGAGGAGTGATTTCAGAGGCAAAGGGTGAAGTTATTTTGGATCAGGAAGTCAAGCAAAAACAGTTTTCCTTTTATCTAAGAAAAATAAATCCTGACCTGCTGAATTATAGGATGCTAAAAAAATCCAGAATTTAAAATCTAGCTTCCACCTTCGATATGCGTCACTACTTAGCGGGTTTTCCTGTTGCGCGCCAAGGGTACCTCTGCTTTGCCCATAACTTCCAACAGGCTGGCTAGGTTACCCAGATTCCGTACGATGGGATAAAACCCTTTTCCGGGAACAATTTTGTGGCGTAGGAAAGGCTCGCCTTCGCGCGTGAGTTCACCAAACCATTCCCTGTGCGTTTGATCGGGAAAATGTTCCCACACATACGCGTGGGTTTTCTCGAATGTTTCCAGAAATATCGGACGTGCCGACAGCAAATGTGCTTTCAGCAGCGTTTGAAGGGCTTCCACATGTACCCACGCTAATTTGTGGCACCAGCGTGGATTCAAAGACGGCAGGCTTTTGATGTCCATCTGGTAAAAAAAACCTGCGTCCGATTCATCCCAGGCGGCTCGCAGGGTCAGTTCTATCAAATCGAGCATCTGGTTGAGGAGCCGACGATTACGAATCCGGTCGGCAATATCAAGCATGATTCCCGCTACTTCAAACACGCGCCCAGGAACGAGCATCCGTCCCGCGGGGCAATCCCAAAAATGGCCTTCCGGCGTGACGTTCTCGAGCAGGATATCGGTGCGTTTATCGTAGAAATCGTTCGATAATTCCTGAACGTAGCTTTCCAGCGTTTTACGATACCACTTTTTGTCCGCGTAAACTTCCGATTCCAGCAAGGCATGGCCGATCAGGGCAAATTCTTCCAGGCTTTTAAAGGCCCGCCCTCCCGTTAGGTCTTGCTGTTCTTTCTTAAAGCCCGTTTCCCGCTTGCGCATAAGTTTAACAAACGTTTTCCGGGCTATCTCTGTATATTTTTCCTCGCCCGTTGCTCGGGCCAGTTGACCAAAGCCCAGCACAGCGTACCATCCCGCCATGGAGTCTTCATGAGTACCTAGTGGCATCCCACGGCGATCGAGGTACTGATACCAATCACCTTTCGAATCGCGTCCTTTTTCCAGTAAAAAAGCCGCTGTTTGTAGCGACCGTTCGAGCCAGTCGGCATTAGAATCCTGTCGATTATGCGCGAAGGCAAACGCCCAGACCGCCTGCGCCTGTAACGCCACGGGTTTGTCGGTGGAAATAACCTCGCCCTGTTCGTCAACGGCCTCAAATACACCGCCATACTGCGGATCAAACGCGTACCTCTCCCAAAACGGCAGAATATTCTGCGTCAGTTCGTCGCGGTATTGTTGGGCCAGAGGCTCAATATCCATGCGGTTAACTTGTGATCCGAACAACCGAGTTTTGTATTGTATCTTGCAAAACCCATACAGTCTCGAAGACCTCCTGGGTTTACAAAAATAGCGTTAAATTTGTCGCGTACCCAAACTTCACATCCTATGAATACATCCACTACTAGCCGTTTCAAGAAAATCAAAACCTTTATTTTCGACATTGACGGTGTGCTGACTGACGGCCGCGTACTGGCCCTCGAAAGCGGCGAGCAACCGCGCTCGTTCCACGTGCGCGACGGCTACGGCATCAACCGCGCCCTCCGAATGGGCTACCGCGTGGCGATCCTATCGGCCCAAAATCAGATAGGGGTTCGCAAACGGCTCGAATACCTGGGTGTAAAGGATATTTTCATCGGCTCGTCGCCCGATGGCAAGCTGGCTATTTATGAAAAATATATCGCGGATCATGCCCTCAACGAGGAGGAAATCGTCTTCATGGGCGATGATATTCCCGATTTTGAAGTGATGGCGCGCCAGGCCGTGCTGGGGGCCTGTCCGGCCGACTCCGTAGAGGAAATCATCGCCATTGCCGACTACGTTTCGCCCTTTAATGGTGGCTCCGGTGCCGCGCGTGACCTGATCGAGCAAGTCATGAAAGCGCAGGGTACCTGGATGGCGTGGATGGGTAAATGATATTGGATTCCAGACCAGTCCACCGACTCGGCTGGATATTAGATGACGATCCCACTGATTTAGCTGTTCTTTCAAAACCTGTTTAGAAGCCAAACTCCGACGTCGAACGATCAACACGTATATGAAAATCCTCCACACCGCCGACTGGCATATTGGTAAAAAACTGGATCATTACGCCCGCCTGGACGAGCAAAAACTTGTACTGAACGAAATCTGCGCAATAGCCGACCACGAAGCAGTGGACTGCGTGGTGATTGCGGGCGATTTGTTCGAAAATTTCAATCCATCGTCTGAAGCCACAGAATTGCTATACAGTACCCTGCATTGCTTGTCGGCCAACGGGACGCGGGCCGTCATTGCCATCGCGGGAAACCACGATTCGCCCGAGCGCATCGAGGTACCCGATGCTATGGCGCGGGCATGTGGTATCATTTTCGTGGGGTTTCCCAATGCCGAAGTCAAGCCGTTCCGCACGCAGGCGGGTGTGGAAGTGGTGCGGGTAGACAAGGGTTTTGTGGAATTCAAATTGCCCAACGTTGACTTTCCATTGCGTCTGCTCCTGACCCCCTATGCCAACGAGCAACGGCTGAAAACCTTTCTAGGTTTGGAAGAGCCCGAAGAAGCCCTTCGGCTACATCTGCAAAGCCACTGGCAGCAACTAGCCGAGAGGTACCTCGATAACGCAGGCTTCAATCTGCTCGTGACGCACCTGTACCTCATGCGCAAGGGCGGCGACATGCCCGAGGAACCCGACGACGAGCGCCCTATCCTGAATATCGGCGGCGCACAGGCTGTCTTTTCCGAAAATATTCCTTCCCAGATTCATTATACCGCTCTCGGGCACCTGCACCGCTATCAGGTGGTAGACAAGGTACCCTGCCCGGTGGTGTATTCCAGCAGTCCACTCGGGTACAGCTTCTCGGAATCAAATCAGACTAAGTACGTCGTCGTTCTTGAAGCTGAGGCAGGGAAGTTAGTTAGTTATAGACCCGTCGAGCTGAAACAGGGCAAAAAACTCCACCGGGGGAGATTTGAGAACGTGGACGATGCCCTCGCCTGGCTGGGAGAACATCAAGGCGATTTGGTACAAATCACGATGGTAACGGAAACTTACCTCGAATCGGCGGATAAGAAACGGCTTATGGATGCCCATCCCGCCCTGATGGCAATTATTCCCGAAATCAGAACCAAAGAAGCCAAGGCCGAAGCTGCCGAACGTCTTCGGGTCGACCCCGATAAGCTTTCCATTGAAGAACTTTTCATCGACTATTTCAAGAATAGCAAGGAAGGCAAGGGGCAGACACCGGGTGAGTCGCTGTTGGACTTGTTCAGGGAGGTGCGGGCGCTGGACGAAGCGGAGGAAAGTTAAGGGGTACCTTTTTTTCATCACTCAGGTACCCCCCACCCTACTGCAAAAACGGCTCACCCCTATGGAGAGGGATGAGCCGTTTTCTTTTACACCGATACCTTCCTTCGATAAAGAAGGTTCTGGTAAGCCATTTGTCAGATCAATTCGATAGCTGATCGAAGGTAATCGACACGTAATACATCGACCCGATGGACGCACTGCCGTAGGCCTGCACGTAGGGCTTGCCGCCCAGATTGGTACCGCCCACTTTTACGATGGACTTTAACGTCGGGAGTTTGAAACTCACCTGCGCATCGAGGTTGTTGATGGCCTTGACGTTGGTGTTACCGAACAAAGGTACTGTCGTAGTGGTAGGCTGCACGAAGCCCGACTCCCACACGAACGCATCCTGGTGACGGAACGACACATTAAAGCCGATCGGGCTGGACGTGCCGATACGCCGTCCGAATTTGAGATTGTAGCGATTCTTCGGCGTATTGAAACCGGCGTACTGCTGCTCGGGGGTAGGGACGAAACGGTTCAGCTCGTTATTGGCCATATTGGCCCCGATGAAGAACCCTTTGGCCAGCGAGTAGTCGGCACTGATTGCGAAACCCTGCACGTTGATTTTCTCGTTGGTATTGGCCGGGCGGGCGTAGGCAATCCGGGTACTGGCGCTGCTTACCCCCGACTCGATGGGCAGGCCGGGGGCTGCTGGTGCCGTGGGCACCAAAATGACGGTGTTGCCGATAAAATTGGTGTACTGGCTGAAATAGTAGTAGGCATCCACAAACAGTTTTTTGGCAATAAGACCTTTGTAGCCAATTTCGTATGAAGCAATGCGCTCTGGCTTCAACGTAGGAGCCTGATACTTGGGAATCGCCGCCGTTGCGAACGCGGGTAGTACCTGGGCTACTGTAGCCGGCCCATTCGCGGCCAGAGCACCGGGCAATTGCGCGGCTACCCCCTGCTGAATGGCCCCGGCAATGACCTGGGGGTTGTTGGGAATTTGTCCGGCGGCCACGGCAGCATTGACGGCTGCCGTTACTCCTGCTGTAACCTGCTGCGTGATAGCAGCGGTAGCGTACGCCTGTGCCTGTGCCTGTACCTCAGGCTTTGCGGCATACTGGGCAATTACCGCGGGAGTCAGATTTTGGCGCAGAATTCCGTTTTGCAGATTGTAGCGGCTGTTAAACTCGGGTAACCCGCCGATCAGGATGGCATTGGGGGTTATGAGGTCAATATACTGGTTCTGCGTGGTAGGAATCCGGAAACCCGACTGGTAGGAGAGCCGGAAATTATGGTCGCCAAAGGTCGTTACCGCCGACACGCGGGGCGTGAACTGGCCCTCGAAATTCTCATTCTTGTCATACCGTATGGAACCAGACAGTTTCAGGTGGTTCTGAAAAATGGATTTGCTGGCCTGTGCGAAGGCCCCGTACTCAGTGATGCCGATGGTCCCATTCCGGCCATCCTTCGTATCGGCAAAGAGGGTACCTTCGGAGCGCAACTGGTACTGGCGCACGTTAGCACCAACGAGCAGATCCACGACCTTAATCTCATTCTTGAAATTATATACACCCTCGGCGTGGTAGAGATTGGTCTTGTCCAGGAAGTTACCACCACCCTTAGAGATGGGGGTACCCCGCCATTTTTCAAGTGAGGCATTGAAGGTTTCGGAGCCCGGCATGGGCATTCCCTGGTCGGCTACAGTACGGGCCGCTGTATAGGCCTGCTCCTCAGGCAGTCCCTGTCCGCGAGCCGCCGCAAACGCCCCGGCATACTGCCCAAACCACACGGCATGTGACTTGAACTCGTTGAGCATGGAAATGCCCACCAAACCCGTCAGGTACGAGTCACCGGAGCGCTCCTGAGTAGTGTAGGCCCGAACCGTGAAGTTATCGGCGCGTAGTTCCAGCTTAGCTTGTGCCAGATTGAAGTTACGGAGCGAGTAGCGGCCCGTACCTGTATATACGGTGGTGCCATAGCCATAATTCACCTGCGCGATGGCCTCGATTTTATCGTTGAGGCGATAGTGCATGGCCATATTGGCCTTAAAAGACTTGGTGTCGTAATCCACCAGATCCCTTTCCAGGTAACCCGTTCGGCTTACGTTGGCATTAGGCAGCAGAGCCAGCGCGGCAGCGGGTAGCAATTTGGCCGTAACGAGGGCCTGACCTACCGTTTTCAAGTTAGCCTGTACTTCATCGCCGTAGACATTCTGCCCGTCGTAGTCGCTTTTTACACCAGCACCGCGGGTACCGTCCTGCACGCCGCCTACGTTGAGATTGGTATAGTCGGTAGCCTGCCAGTCCTTCGCCTGAATGTAGGAGACGTTCACTTTGAAAGCGAACTTGTTGTTGAAAGCTTTGGCGTAGCGGATGGTGGCGTCATAGAAAGGGGTGACTTTCTCATCGCGGTTGCTGGCGCTCATTACACCTGTTTTGGCCACGGCGCTCAATCCCTGATACAGGAAAGGACTCTTGCTATTCATCAGAATCAGGCCGTTGATAGCATTGGGGCCATAGAGGGCCGAGGCGGCACCCGGCAGTACGTCCACACTTTCCAAGTCGAGTTCGGGAATGCCCACGATATTGTCAAGCGGGAAATTAAGGCCGGGTGCGGCGTTATCCATCCCATCGATCATCTGCACGGTGCGGGGGTTGCCCGTTGCGCCAAAGCCGCGCATGTTGATGGACTTGAAAAGAAGTCCCTGCGTGGTGAGGTCGATGCCTTTGAGGTTGGCAAGCCCGTCGTAGAAGCTGGCGGCGGGTGAATTTCGGATATCCCGGATATCCATGCGCTCCACCGCCACGGCCGACTGCAGCACGCTTTCCTCCACCCGCGAGGCCGACACGATTACTTCTTGCCCCAAAATAGCTCGTTCACCCAGACTGACGGCAATATTCGTTTGGTTGCCGCTCACGGCTACCTCCTGGGTCTCGTAGCCCACCGAAGACACAACGAGTGTGAACGGCGGGCTGGTCGTGGTGGTGAGTTCAAAATTCCCCTGGGTATCGGTAATTGTACCTATCACCTTGCCTTTCACCTGAATACTGACCCCGACGAGGCCATCTTTGGTAGTAGCATCGGTTACCTTACCCCCTACTTTTGTGGATACACCCTGTCCAAAAGCAAAGCAAGTACCCAAGACAATGAACAGACCTGTACACAGAACCGCTCCCACGTTTGTAATTCCTTTTCTCATATCCTGTATACTGTTAGTAGTTTGTTGTTTATTTTGAACGTAATATTAGAGATAAGTAACATTTATGTGCTATTTTTTCTTTACATTATTAAATATAATTGGAAGTATTCGTTGCATTCTGTTGAGGATGAATTACTTCATATAATTACCCCTCCCAAAAGGCAGGGTGAGCTGATTGACGAATTACAGAGCAATGATCTTGACAAATCTCCCTGAACCCTCATTCAAATACAACTGGCGTTTTGTAATAGGTATGGCTCAGTTTACCTGAGGCAGGTATTGGCCACGAACGGTTAGTATATACTCTGAGCGACCGGGATGGAGGTAAGTTCAAATAGCGTTCTCATTTTCGATTCAGATTCATAATTTAGGATTCGGGCCTCGGTGCGCCAATCGGAATTGACACCTTTTTAAGAAAAGATTAGTTCTGGAAAAGTACTAGCTTTGCCTTTATACGAATTTTGTCCATACATCTTCCCCTTCATGCAAAATACTTATGTAATTATCATGGCTGGCGGCGTTGGAACCCGTTTTTGGCCTTTTAGCCGTACGAATTATCCCAAGCAGTTCCATGACGTACTGGGCACGGGCCGGTCTCTACTACAACAAACCGTCGAGCGCTTCGATGGCATTTGCCCCCCTGAGAACATTTTCATTGTCACCAGCAGCGAGTACCGCGATCTGGTGAAGGAACAGCTACCCCATCTGGCCGACGACCAGATCCTTCTGGAGCCTTACCGGCGCAACACCGCCCCCTGCATCGCCTATGCCTGTTACAAAATCGCGGCCCGCAACCCCGAAGCCAATATCGTAGTGGCACCGGCCGACCATATTATTCTGAAAGAGGATGTGTTCCGGGATACCATCCGGGTAGCGCTCGGGGCCACCCGGATGGACGACATTCTGGTCACCCTCGGCATACAGCCCACGCGGCCGGATACGGGCTACGGCTACATACAGTACATTCCCGACAAGATGACGGTGAAAAAGGTGAAGACTTTCACCGAAAAACCCCACCATGAGCTAGCGGTGCAGTTTTTGGAAAGCGGGGATTTTGTGTGGAATGCCGGCATTTTTGTTTGGAATGTGAAGGCATTGAAAAAAGCCGTAAAACGCTATATGCCCGAAGTAGCCGAGTTGTTCGAAGAGGGTACTGAGCACTATTTTACTTCCCAAGAAGCAGCCTTTATTAACAAGGCCTACTCGCACTGTGGAAGTATTTCGATCGATAACGGTATCATGGAAAAAGCGGGAAATGTGCACGTGGTACTAAGCAGCTTTGGCTGGTCGGACCTGGGCACCTGGAAATCGCTGTATGAAATTTCTGAAAAGGACGAACATCAGAACGTGGCTGAGGGCAACTTACTGATGTACGATACCAGTAACTGCATCATCAAGACTCCCAAAGAAAAGCTCGTCGTGATTAATGGTCTGCACGGCTTTATCGTGGCTGAATACGACGGGGTTCTGTTAATCTGCCGGAAGGATGACGAGCAAAAAGTGAAGGAGCTGGTCGCCGAAGCGAAGGAAATCGGCCTGAAGTACAGTTAGAAATGATTCCACCCCTGGGCGGTGATCGGTATTTGGTTGCCGCCCTTCGTGGATAGAACTACTTGATTCGGCTCAGCGGTAAGGTAGCCTATCACGCTGATTTTAGGGTTATTCTTTACCTTATCATAGTCGGCCTGGCGCACGCTGAACAGCAGTTCGTAATCCTCTCCGCCATTCAGGGCGGCGGTGATGGGGCTCAGATTCAGCTCCGTGGCAGCCAGGTAGGTCTGCTCGTCGATGGGCAGATTTTCCTCGAATACCAACGCACCTACCCCTGACTGTGAGCAAAGGTGTAGCAGATCGGAAGCCAGCCCGTCCGATACGTCGAGCATCGCGGTAGGCACTACCCCTGATTCTCCCAATTCAAAAATAACATCCATACGAGCCTCAGGCTTCAGCTGGCGCTGGATCACGTAGTCGTGGTCTTCCAGCTGCGGTTGCATGGCCGGATTGGCCAGGAAAACCTGCTTTTCCCTTTCCAGAATCTGCAGACCCAGGTATGCTCCACCCAGGTCGCCCGTTACGCACAGCAGGTCGTTGGGTTTGGCTGTGCTCCGGTATACGACTTTATCTTTGGCTACCTTCCCAAATACACTCACGGAAATCAACAGACCTGAACGGGAGGATGACAAATCGCCCCCTACCAGATCGACGCGAAAATCCGCACAAGCAGCTTTGATACCGGCGTAAAGTTCTTCCACCGCTTCCACCGAGAAACGGTTGCTCACGGCCAGGCTTACGGTCACTTGTCCGGGCACCCCATTCATGGCGGCAATATCGGACACGTTGATGGCGATCGCCTTGTATCCCAGATGTTTGAGCGGAGCAAAGGTCAAATCGAAATGGACGCCTTCCAGTAGCAGATCAGTACTCAGCAAACCATACTCCGTGCCCAGGTCTATGACGGCGGCATCATCGCCTATACCTTTCACAGTATCGGGGCGGGTATTCTCGAAGGCTTCACTCAGGCGGCCAATAAGGCCAAATTCTCCCACAGAAGCTATTTCAGTACGCGATTCGGACATT
This sequence comes from Cytophagales bacterium, assembly GCA_038204185.1. Lineage (GTDB taxonomy): Bacteria > Bacteroidota > Bacteroidia > Cytophagales > Spirosomataceae > Salmonirosea. The sequence goes on along the minus strand of JBBRDE010000036.1, from coordinate 4,779 downwards.
TTTTATAGGATAAAGTGGCAAAGGGACAGAGGCACAAAGTTAAAAGGGTTGGCCCGGTGCGTTAGCAAAGGTACCAAAAATGCACAGAAGCCGATTCGGGAGTGAATCGGCTTCTGCGTTGAATCGTACAAAAGGATGAAAGGTGCTTGAATGTCAGTAGTGTACCCCAATCATCAACTATCAATTATCCGCTTTTAACCAAATTAAGGGTTCGAGAGCGTGTACTGATTGATGGTATTCCCCGTTTTCACGCTGGACGTGGTACGGGTCAGGGTCATCATGGTATCGTCGAACGACGTAATGTCAAACTCGATGGTACCATTGGTACCCGTAGGCTGTGGATTGAGATTTTTTAGAATCAGTTTTTTATCACCGTTCAATTCCCATTGCCCCGTGAAGGTACTACCGTCGAGCTCGGTATAGGTCACCGCTCCTGAACTGTTGAAGACCAATTTGAATTTGGCGTAGCCCGGCTTCGTATTGCTAGCGCCTCCTACGGTGTACACAACGGTGCTACCCTCGCGCACAGTGGAGGCCGACCACGACTTTGCAATGCGCTCTGAGAGAGGAGGTGGATCTTTTTTGCAGCCCACAGTGAGCAATCCAATGGCTACGATCAGGCTCCAGATAACAGGTTGAAATTTTTTCATCTCCTTAAAACGATTTATTTTACCCCAAAAGAACGAATTTTTCACGTTGTTTTATATTCCTCCGGGTGCGTTGTTAGCAAACCCGATCACAATTTCTACATTTACCAGCATATTGTCAAAGGTTTTTTATCAAAAGCAATAGCACCTATCCCTATCCACGTATGAAAGAATATACCTGTGCTCAGCTGGCATTGCGAAACGGCCAGGACCGGGAAGAAATCTGGTGCGCCTTCGAGGGCACGATCTACGATGTTTCGCCCTCGCGGCTGTGGCGTGAAGGCAAGCACTATGAGCACTGGGCGGGGCAGGATTTGACCCATGAGCTACCCGACGCCCCCCATACGGCCCGGGTGTTTGAGCGTTTTACTATTATCGGAAAATTGAAATGATCCTCCTTGCTGATAGCGGCTCTACCAAAACCGATTGGCTACTCCTGGGTCGTGACACCACCCGATTCCAATCGGCGGGCTTCAATCCTTTTTATCAAACCCAGGAAATAATTCTCGAAACGCTACAAAGAGAAGTACTACCTAAGGCTGCGCCAAACCAGATTCGACAGGTTTTCTTTTACGGGGCAGGCTGCGCCGACCCCGACACGAGCCGTCCCGTAATAAATGCCCTGGCTGCACTTTTTCCAGTCGCCAAAACCATCGAGGTGAACAGTGACCTACTGGCCGCTGCCCGGGCCTTGTGCGGGCGTGAAGCGGGCATTGCCTGTATCCTGGGTACGGGGGCCAACAACGCACTGTACGACGGTGAAAAAATCATTAACAACATCGGGTCGCTGGGATTCTGGCTTGGAGACGAGGGCAGCGGTGGCTACCTGGGCAAACAATTGGTGGCAGGGTACCTCCACAATGAACTTCCGACCGGGCTGAACGAAGCTTTTCAGAAAAGTTACCCCGAAGTCTCGCGGATTAGTATTCTGGAACGAGCCTACCGTCAACCCTTCCCCAACCGTTATTTTGCCACCTTTTCTGTCTTCCTGAGCAAGCATTTGGCCGACCCATTCGTAAGCACTCTGGTACGCAATGCCTTCCGAACTTTTTTGACCATGTACGTCTGCAAGCATCCCAACGCCATTGCCTTACCCATTCATTTTACGGGTTCGGTTTCTTTCCACTTTCAAGCCCTCCTTATGGAGGTGCTGATTGAGAAAAACCTGCGCGTGGGTACGATACAAAGAAGCCCCATGACGGGGCTTCTTCACTATCATCAATCGTAGTAGCACTTTTAATTCTGGGCAGCTTTCAGGATTCGCAGCGTTTTCGGCTTTCCGTTTTCCTCGGTGATCCGCAATAAATAGACGCCCGGAATAGTGGCTGTACCCGAAAGATCCACTTCCAGCAGCGCCTGGTTCATTTTCCAGTTTGATGTAGCCAGAGGCAAGATTTTCCCTTCGCTCGACAGCACCTCCACAGAGTTCAGTTTTGTGTATCCCTGCGCAGCTGTCTGTACATTCACACGATCCACGAATGGGGCAGGATAGGGCTTCCACAATTCTACTTCCGAGAAAGCTTCGGATTCGAAAGTACCCAATCTTCCCGGATTGTTGCCGGACTTCACTATCATAAACTGGATGGACCGGCTCGCCACAAGCGTCGTATTTCGATAGCCAGTCACGTTCAACGTGTACGTACCTTCCAGTGCGGAGAAACTGCCATTATCCCCCAACAGCCCGAAGGGTGCGGATTCGTCGGTAGAATTATGGACAATGGAGCCAGTTAGTGAAAAGGCAACCGAAGTTATATTGGCATTACTTTCAACGAACAGATTCAGAGCCGGCGGCAGGGTATCCACGGCCATTCTATCAACATTGGTTAAGGCACGGAGCAATTTCTTGCCCCCCGGCTCCATATTGTACAGCAATATCCGCAATTCCGGTTTTTCCACTTTCAATAGAAAAGTGGTTTCGATCGTTTGGCCATTGTTGTCTTTGGCAATAACTTTAATAGGGTATTTCCCCTCTGCGGTCGGGTTGCCCGACAATTGCGACCCGTTGGCCGTAATTCCTGCCGGCAGGGTCGAAGCATAGCTGATGGATGCAATGCTGCCCTGATTGCTGAAATATGTCTTTACGTCAAAAGTTAAAACCTGGCCCACGATGGCAATCACGTCGGGAATCGGCGCGACTGTGAAACCCGGTGCAGCTCCTTTTACGGTAAACTTGAAAGTGGTCTGAACGGATGCGCCCCTATCGTCATAGGCCCTGACACTCACCGTGTACTCCCCTTTTCGGCTGGGTCGCCCGCTAATCGTATCACCAAGAGCCGTCAGCCCGGGTGGAAGTCCCGAGAACTCGATGCGGACAATCCGTCCGTCGGGATCAGTAAATGTTCCGGCTGGTATTACAAAACGGTACACAGCGGCACTGTCAGCCACTTGGTTGCTGATTACCTTAGTGACCAGTGGAGGCCTGTTGCCCAAGATACTCAACTTGTAAGTAAGTTGCACGGAGGCGTTCTGGTCGTCGTAGGCTTTGATCGTTATAATGAATTCCCCCATCTGGGCAGGTCGTCCACTGATTGTATCGCCCCGCACAGTAAGGCCGGAGGGCAGGCCGCTTACCTCCATACGTACGATCCTGCCATCGGGATCGATGAAAGTACCCGCTGGTATTACAAAGCGATAGACCGAAGCGCTGTCCGCTACCTGGTCGGGGATAGGGCGGTTCACGATGGGTGGTCGGTTGCCTAGCACTGCGAGCTTAAAAGTAAGCTGCACAGAAGCACCCCGGTTGTCGAAGGCTTTTACGTTTATCAGGAATTCTCCCGTCTGGCTGGGCCGCCCGCTGATCGTATCGCCCCGGACGTTGAGGCCTGGGGGCAAACCACTCACTTCCAGACGAACAATGCTACCATCAGGATCGGTAAAGGTACCCGCTGGTATTACAAAACGATATTCTGCGCTACCATCGGCTAGCTGGTCACCAATTGCCCTAGCCACAACAGGTGGGCGGTTCGGCTCTTCTACCCTGATTTTAAAAGTCAATTGAGCAGATGTATTGCTATCGTCGGTGGCAATTACGACAACCGAGTATACCCCTGCTTTCAAAGGAACTCCTGAAAGCACTAACCCTTGGCTGGTAATGCCCTCAGGCAGCCCCTTGAATTCGATGGTTGAAATTGTCCCGTCCGGATCTTCAAATATTTTTTCCGGCAGTGCATAGTTGAACGGCTTGTTGATTTCAGTAATCTGATCGGGAACCGACCCTTTGATAACTGGCGGCAAATTATCTCCTGAGACGACTAGTCTGAAAGTTGTTTCAGCCGCAGCCCCTCCGTTGTCAGTAACCCGGACATTGACTGTAAAATCCCCGTTTTTCGATGGGGTACCAGAGATCAGGGTGCCATCGCCTTTCAAGCCGTTGGGAAGTGCCGTCAGCGTAAAGGAGGTTAGGTACCCATCCGGGTCGACAAAGGTACTATCCGATAAACGGTGCGCATAGGGAACCCCTACTTTCGCATACAGCGTACCAGGAACCTTGGTCAGGACGGGAGGACGGTTTTTAGGGCCCGTTCCGTCCACTACGACAAAGCGCAGAATCTGCTGACTTATTAATACTCCCTGCAGTCCTGCATTGGCATACGATTTTACCGTCAACGTATAATTTCCTGGGGTAAGTACACTCCCCCCGTTATCACCGAACACACCGTAGGGTGTGTTGCTGTCCTCACTTGTTGTCGAAACGGGACCAGCCAAAACAAACGAATAGCTTCCGACTGTGCCACTTTTGGGAGAAACCATGATATTCACAGTTTGCTTGATTTCCTCCCCTTTTAGCGTATCTCCTTCCAATATATCGCGGATAAAGCGCCGGGTCAGGAAATTACCTGCGGCGAACAGACTGATGGTATTATCCGTTGGAACTGCTTGCACACCTAGCTTGAACTGCGTCGAGACGCTGGCCCCCGCGTTGTCGGTGGCCGTGACGGTCACCGTCGAGACGCCCGCCACGGTCGGCGTGCCCGAAAGCCGCCAGCCCGAAGCCGTCACCCCCGCCGGCAGGCCCGTGAAGCCCACCGAAGCCACCGTGCCGTCGGGGTCGGTGAAGGTCTCACGCAACACCTCGTAGCCGAAGGCCACGCCCACCGTGCCCGTCTGGTCGGGGATCGACCGAGACACCACC
>JBBRDE010000035.1:0-27254 GCA_038204185.1 Cytophagales bacterium | reverse complement strand
CTGGCCGGGGTTTCGCAAAGTAGCGGCCAAATACTGGCAAACGGGACTGGGCGAAATGTACCGTTCCTTCTCCAAAGCCGCTTTTACCAAAGCCTTACAGGAACTCATTCCCGAAATCCAGGCCGATGACCTCGAACCCGGCGGCGCGGGCGTCCGCGCCCAGGCCTGCGACTACGACGGTGGCCTGCTCGACGATTTTTCCATTTTGGAAAGTCCCACGGCTATCAATGTGGTCAACGCCCCGTCGCCGGCGGCTACCTCGTCACTTTCCATCGGGCAGACGGTGTCAGAACGCGCGCTGGCGCGGTTGTAAATGCATTTCTTGTACGGTTATGGACTAGTAGGGTTTTTCGTAACTTTCCGACGATTCACCACTAATACTAATATTATGAGGTACCTTGTCCTGCTTGTTTGCCTGTTTCCAGAAGCCTTCGCCCAAACCCACCACGACTACCAAATCGCCTTCCCTAACGCCGTTCATCACGAAGCAGAAGTATCAGCGACCTTCAAAGGCTTGGAAGATAAGGTACTCGAACTACGTATGAGCCGCACCTCGCCGGGGCGTTACGCCATTCATGAGTTTGCCAAGAATGTCTACAATGTGAAAGCCACCGACGAAAACGGCACCGCCCTACCCATCACTCGCCCCAACCCGTACCAGTGGAATGTAGCAGGGCACCACGGAACGGTCAAAATTTCCTACACGCTCTTTGCCGACCGGGGCGATGGCACCTACTCCCAGGTGGACGAAACCCACGCGCACCTCAACATTCCGGCTACGTTCGTGTATGCACCGCAGTATCCGGAACGGCCCATCCGAGTACAATTCAAAGTACGCGAAGACTTGAACTGGAAGGTAGCTACTCAGCTAAAAGACCTGGGCGATAATACCTATTTGGCACCTTACCTGGACTATTTTATGGATAGCCCCACGGAAGTTAGCAATTATCAAATGCGGGAGTTTATTGAAGCCTCCAACGGCAAACCCTACACGATTCGCCTCGCGTTGCACCACACGGGTACCGAAGCCGAGCTCGATACTTATATGGAAAGCGTCAAGAAGATCGTCAGGCAGGAAAAGGCGGTGTACGGCGAACTGCCGGACTACGATTTTGGCCAGTACACCTTTCTGGCTTGCTATTTGGGCCACGTGTCGGGCGATGGTATGGAGCACCGCAACTCTACCGTACTCACCAGTACGCGCAGCCTGAGTGCCGGAGGAATGAAGGGCAACGCGAGTACTGTTTCACACGAATTTTTCCATTGCTGGAATGTCGAGCGCATCCGCCCCAAATCGCTGCAACCTTTTGACTATACCGAAGCCAATATGTCGGGCGAATTATGGTTTGCCGAAGGATTTACGCAATACTACACCAGTCTTATCCTTTGTCGGGCCGGGTTGATGACACCCCAGGAATACGCCGACGGACTGGCGGGTAGCCTCAACTACGTTTGGAATTCGCCCGCCCGTAAATACTTCAATCCCATTGAGATGAGCTACCAGGCCCCTTTTGTGGATGCCGCTACCTCGCTTGATCCGGTCAATCGGGAAAATATGTTTATCTCCTACTACACGTATGGTAGTGTACTGGGTTTAGCGCTGGATCTCTCGTTGCGGAACCTCGACAAAGGTCTTTCGCTGGACGGATTTATGCAGGCCGTGTGGCAAACCTACGGTAAAAAGGAAATTCCCTACACGGTGCGGGATTTGGAGTTGGCTCTGGAAAGCTACGCGGGGGAAAAGTTTAGTAAGGAGTTTTTTGGGAAATATATTTTCAAATCCCAAATGCCAGATTACCAGACACTTTTGAGCGATTTTGGAATCGATTTTCAAAAAGCAAATTCAAAATCAGCGAGCATAGGTACCTATCTGAATATTCAGAATGGGGTAGCCACGCTCGCCTCCAATCCCACGGAAGGCAGCGCGGCCTATCAGGCGGGCCTTGCCAAAGGCGATCGGATTGTTTCGCTGGGCTACAAGCCAATCGCTGCCGACACCGATCCGCAAAAATTACTCAGCGAATTCAAGGTAGGTGAAACCGTGGAAGTGGTGTATGAACGTTTCGGGAAATCGCAGAAAACAGCAATTACCTTCCAGGCCGATCTTTCCTATTCGACTTCAATGAAAACGGGAATATCGGCTAAGGTGCAGAAAAAGCAACAGGAGTGGTTGGGGGGGAAGTGAAAGTCAGTTCTATTTCTGCCATATAGTGTATTCCCATTTTCACTTCTCCCATCTAAAACGACATTAATTTCCTGCACTGCCTTGTAATTCAAAATGTTAAACTCTATATTTGCAGTCCCATTTTCAGGTGGGACAGGCATTTTATTGTGTAAAATACTGAGAATCAATTTATAAAACTTTTTTGTTAATCGTGGATACGTTAAGCTACAAAACCATCTCGGCGAACAAGAACACAGTCAAAAAAGAGTGGATCGTGGTGGACGCCAAGGATGTGGTACTGGGTCGATTGGCTAGTGAAATAGCCAAAATCATCCGGGGCAAGCACAAACCTGACTTCACTCCGCACGTTGATTGTGGTGATAACGTTATCGTTATCAACGCCGAAAAAATCAAACTGACCGGAAAGAAAATGACCGACAAGGTCTATGTCCGGCACACGGGCTACCCCGGTGGGCAGCGTTTTCAGACGCCCCGCGAGTTGTTGGCCAAGCATCCTGAGCGCATTGTCGAAAAGGCAGTTCGAGGCATGTTGCCCAAGAGCCGTTTGGGTCGTCGGTTGTTTACCAACCTGTTTGTGTACGCTGGCGCTGAACACAAACACGAAGCCCAACAGCCCAAGCAAGTCAAATTTAATTTGTAAGCCAACAGCACATGGAAGTTATCAACACAATCGGTAGAAGAAAAACCGCCGTGGCGCGTATTTATATGACGCCCGGAAATGGAGAAATCAAGGTCAATGGCCGCGACTACAAAGAGTACTTTCCCTTTGAAGTTCACCAGATCATTCTCCAGCAACCCTTCACGACGCTGAACGCAACGGGAACCTACAACCTCAAAGTGAACGTGCGCGGTGGCGGCGTGACCGGACAGGCCGAAGCTACCCGTATGGCAATTGCTCGTGCATTGGTTGAAAACAGCGCGGAAAATCGCCCTGCTTTGAAGAAAGAAGGATTCCTTACCCGTGACCCACGCATGGTCGAGCGTAAGAAATACGGACGTCGGAAAGCTCGCCGGAAATTCCAGTTCTCGAAGCGTTAATAGTTGGATATTGGACGCGGAATTTCGGATTTTCAAATATCCAATTTTCCACTATCACTTGTCAACTATCCACTAAATAAGTCCAGACAGTACTTATCGTGCCCGATGTGCTGTGCTGCGTAGTAGTTCATTATTCAATCTTTTTCAATTAATCTGAAATGGCACAAATAGAATATAAGGACATGCTGGATGCCGGTGTGCATTTTGGCCACCTTACCCGCAAGTGGGATCCCCGGATGGCACCGTACATTTTCATGGAAAAGAACGGTATCCATATTGTGGATTTGAACAAAACCCTGAGCTGCCTGGACCAGGCTGAGAATGCTATCAAGCAAATCGTCCGGTCGGGTCGTAAGATCATGTTCGTGGCTACCAAAAAGCAGGCACAGGAAATCGTGACCGAAGAGGCCAAGCGCCTGAAAATGCCCTACGTAACAGATCGTTGGTTGGGCGGTATGCTCACCAATTTTGGCACTATTCGCAAATCACTCAAAAAGCTCCAGACGCTCGACAAAATGCTCAGCGACGAAGCTACGGTGAGCAACATTGCGAAGCGCGAGCGGCTGATGCTGACCCGCGAGCAGGAAAAACTGAATCGCGTGTTGGGAGGTGTAGTTGACCTGACGCGCCTGCCAGCAGCCCTGTTTATAGTGGACGTGAAACGTGAACACATCGCTGTTTCTGAAGCACAGCGACTTAATATTCCCGTGTTCGCGATCTGCGACACTAACTCCAATCCTGACTTAGTTGATTTCCCAATTCCGGGCAATGACGATGCTTATAAGTCTATTTCCCTACTCACGCTGGCCATAGGTAAAGCGATCGAAGAAGGGCTGATGGAGCGCAAGCAAGATAAGGACGACCAGCGTCTGGTCGAGGAAGAGGAGGCCAAGCGCCAGAGTGACCTCCGGAACGAGACTGAAAATAACGAAGAAGCTAAGGCTGCTCCCACTCCAAAAGCAGTGGTTGAGGAGAGCGACGAAGAGTAAACCGCCAGGCGAGCCACCCTGTGGAAAGCTACCCCGTGGAGTACGGTTCAGCACCAGCTATTCTTAGTACAATCTGAATATAGATGAGTAGCCCGTAGCCTCCCGCTATGGGCTACTCTATTATTAAAATACGGGTAACATTGAACGGCGTACCTTTATCCTATTTTTTGACCAATCAATAACAATTATTAATCGATAAAAAAGATCATGGCAATAACTGCGCAAGATGTAAACAAACTCCGCCAAATGACCGGTGCCGGTATGATGGACTGTAAGAAAGCCCTTACCGAAGCCGATGGCGATTTTGACAAAGCAGTGGATATACTGCGTAAGCAGGGACAAAAAGTAGCTGCCAAGCGGGCCGATAACGCTACTTCCGAAGGTACTGTGCTAATAAATATCAGCGAAGACGGTAAGAATGGCAAGTTGATAGCCCTAGCGTGCGAAACCGAACCCGTTTCTAACGTGGAGGACTTCAAGACCCTGGCCCAAACGATTCTGGATACCGCCGTGGCTACCGACGCAGCCGACAAAGAAGCGCTCCTGGCAACGGTCGCCAAAGATGGCCGCCCATTGTCAGAGCATATTGTGGATCTGGTAGGTAAGTTGGGCGAAAAGCTTGACGTAGTAGCTTACGAAAATATGTCGGCGGAGGAAGTGGTATCGTACATTCACTCCAACGGAAAATTGGGGGTATTGGTTGGATTCGAAGGCGTTGATGGTACCGACGTAGCCGATTTGGGCAAGGATGTGGCTATGCAGATTGCGGCCATGAAACCCGTAGCCCTGGATAAGGACGGCGTAGATGCGGCTACTATCGAGCGCGAAATCGAAGTAGGCAAGGATCAGGCCCGTACCGAAGGCAAGCCTGAATCCATGCTGGAAAAAATCGCGATGGGAAAACTTAACAAGTTCTATCGCGACAACACGCTCCTGAATCAGGACTTTGTTAAGGATTCTTCCCTAACCATTCGCCAGCTTTTAGAAAAAACAGCCAAAGGTCTCACAGTAAAAGCATTCAAGCGCGTAGCGATTGGTGCCTAATCCCGGCCTATACAATTCTTATAAAATAAAAAGCCCGGTGATTCTAGATTGCCGGGCTTTTTATTTTATGTGAGAGCAAGCAAATGATATCAATCATCAGTAATAAAAAGTACAACATGCCGTGGCGTTCGCTTCTGTTATTGTCGGTAAGTATTCTGAGCCTAACGTCCGTATTGGCTCAGGATGAGATGCTCATTGATTCCATCCGCAACGAGATGGCCGTAGATACTTCCTGGAAAAAGAAAGTAGAATTTGGGGCCAACTTAAACCAGGGTAGTCTCAGTTCCAACTGGACGGGCGGAGCGGTTAATTCCATCGCCATGGGCGCTCACCTGAACGCTGTTCTGATGTACGACAAAGGTCTTAACAGTTGGCGCAACGACTTTCAGGCCCAGTATGGCATTGTCCGCAACAAAGGCCAGGAAAGCCGCAAAAGCGTGGATCGCCTTTTTTTTGATACGAAGTACGGTCGTGAAGTCTCCGATCATTGGAGCCTGATTGCCAGCCTGAACTTTTTATCACAGTTTGCTAACGGCTATGATTATGATAAAAATCCCGACGGCGACTTTGTACGACGAAAGGTTTCGGGGCTATTCTCCCCCGCCTACCTAACCGAAGCAGTTGGTATCGAATACCGGCCGAACGACTATTTTTTCCTGACGTTTTCGCCCGGTGCCATTCGGCAGACCATTGTTTCCGATTTGGATTTATATAAAACCTTTCCAAAGAACTATGGGGTGCCTAGTGGAAAACGCGTGCGCACTGAGGTAGCTTTGATGCAATTGATAGCTAATTTCGATAAGGAGGTTGCCAAGAACCTGAATCTTAAATTCCGCTACCTTTTATTTGCCAACTACAAAAACCTGGGAGCTATCGACCACCGGCTGGACGCTAATCTCACGGCCAAAATCAATAAGTACTGGAATGTGAATCTGGGAGCCATAGTGGTTTATGATCAGGATCAGAGTCTGGACGTTCAGCTTGCCCAGTCGCTCTCGGTTGGTTTTCTATATACCTTCTGAATATATTTTTCTTTCATTCAATCAAACCTAAATAGCACAATAATGCTAAAAGAATTCAGAACGTTTGTAGCCCAGGGAAATGTGCTCGATCTGGCCGTTGGTGTAATCATAGGTGCAGCATTTGGCAAAATAACGACCTCTTTGGTGGAGGATGTTCTGAATCCTATCCTGGGGCTGATTATCGGCGGAGTAAATTTCGAAAATCTGAAAGTTGTATTAAAAGAAGCGCTGGGAGAAGAACCCGAAGTGGCAATCAGGTACGGTAATTTTATTCAAACTGTTATTCAATTCCTTTTGGTCGCGCTCGTTATCTTCTTCATTGTTCGTTTTGCCAATCGGATCAAGGAGCCTCAAAAAGTGGAAGTGACCAAGTAAAATTGTATTATTAGTGGAATTAAGGGAGGGGTTGTACCTTTCCCTTTTTTTGTACAAAATATTTATAGTAAATGAGACAATCTTTTCTTTGAATAAGGGCTCACTTTCTGCGAAATTTACCCTCGATTACCTTTTGCGTAACCTATGGCATTGTCGTACACCATTAAAAAACTTGTGATTCTGGGAGGAGGGGAAAGTGGCGCAGGAGCAGCACTTTTGGGCAAGGCGCGGGGATTCGATGTCTTTTTATCGGAACAAAGCTTACTTCAACCTGCCTACCGGGACTTACTGTTACAGGAGAACATCGCCTTTGAAGAAGGAGGTCATACCGCTAAACGCATCCTGTTGGCCGATGAAGTGGTCAAAAGTCCCGGTATTCCTGATGAGGTACCCCTGATTCAGGAACTGTATCGCCGGAAAATTCCGGTACTATCGGAAATCGAATTTGCGGCGCGCTACACCAAATCCCGGCTGATCGCAATCACGGGCAGCAACGGCAAAACCACCACCACCTTACTGATTTATCATCTTTTGAAAGAAGCCGGCCTTTCGGTTGGGCTGGCCGGAAACGTGGGTAACAGTTTTGCCCGGCAGGTCCTGGAAGACCCAAAGGACTTTTATGTGCTGGAAATCAGCAGCTTTCAGCTGGATAATATGTACGATTTCCAAGCTAATGTGGCCGTATTACTCAACATTACCCCCGACCACCTGGATCGCTACGACTATGATTTCCAGAAGTACGTTGCTTCCAAATTCAGAATTACGCAGAACCTAACCCCGGACGACGATTTCATCTATTTCGCCGAAAGCGAAGCGCTGACTGATAAACTCTCCCGGCACACGCTCCCCGCCCGTCAGTGGCCTATCTCCCTAAAAGGTACACTACCAGAGGGTGGTTTCCTGGAAAAGGGTACCCTGACCGCCCGGAGTCAGGGTCGGGAGTTCACCGATACCATGAGCGAGCTACCTTTGAAGGGCCCTCACAATGCTATCAATGCGCTGGCTTCAATACTTGCCGCCCAAGCCATTGGCCTCACCGATACGCAGATACGCACCGGCTTACGCACATTTGTGAACGCGCCGCACCGGCTGGAAATGGTCGCTACCCTGGACGGAGTGGCCTACATCAACGATTCTAAAGCCACCAATGTCGATTCGGTTTTTTATGCTCTGAATAGCTTCCAGCAGCCTATTATCCTCCTTATGGGTGGGGTCGACAAAGGTAACGACTATGCCCAAATAAAGGATTTGGTCAAGGAAAAAGTAAAGGGAATGATCGCGTTAGGGACGGATAACACGAAATTGACGGCCTATTTTGAAGAAATGGTACCGGAATTTTACGCTACCCAGGCCTTGAGCGATGCCTTACAAAAGGCTCGTTTCTGGGCTAAGCCGGGCGATGTGGTGTTGCTATCACCCGCCTGCGCCAGTTTCGACCTGTTCAAAAGCTACATAGATCGCGGTAATCAGTTTAGAAATGAAGTACTCAATCTGGCAAAAAAATAACCATGGAAATTGTACTGAATTTCTTAGAAAATATCCAGGCCTGGTTTGCCCGCAATCTCAAAGGTGATCCGGTCTTGTGGGGTGTAGCTGTTTTTTTGCTGGGAAGTGGCGTGCTGGTAGTGTATAGCGCCAGTGTAATGGAATCGTACCTTGAATATAATGGTGACACGGAGTACCTACTCTACAAGCAAATTCAGGCGGCCGTCATGGCGTTTCTGGTCATGTATGTAGTACATCGGATGCCTTATACCAAGTTTGTGGTTTTTTCCAGATTGGGGGTATGGGTGTCAGTAATATTACTATTGTTTACCTTTTTCAAGGGCGTAAGTGTCAACGACGCATCCCGATGGGTCGAAATTCCGCTTATCAAGCAACGCTTTCAGCCTTCTGAATTAGCCAAAGTAGCACTGATCGCTCATTTGGCGCTGGTATTGGCCCGGCGCTTCAAAACCAGTTACAGCATGGAGTCCATGGCTGAGCCTATCTTTATGATCGGCCTGGTGTGCGCGTTGATTTTTCGTTCTAACATTTCCACCTCAGTCCTGTTAGGAGCTACCTGCTTTATGATGATGTACGTGGGTCGGGTACCCCTTCGTTACCTTATGTCTACGCTGGCTATTTTCCTGATAGTCTCCGGGTTTTTAGTTGTTCTCAAACTTGGACAACGGGGCAGCACTGCCGAAAGCAGGATTGAGCAATTCATGGATAAGGACAAAGTGGCCTATCAGGCATCCCATTCCTTTATTGCAATGGCGCGTGGGGGTCTGTTTGGAGAGGGGGTAGCCAAAAGCAGACAGCGCCGTTACCTTCCCCACAGTAACAGCGATTTTGTGTTTTCTATTGTAGTAGAAGAATACGGTACTGTTGGCGCTATCCTTTTGATCGGTGCCTTTCTTCTTTTGTTATACCGGGGTATGCGGGCCATCGAAAAGCCCAAACGACCCTATGGCGGCCTGCTGTCGGCAGGGCTTACGTTTAGCATTGTATTTCAGGCTTTTGCCACTATGGCCGTTACCGTAGGGCTGCTACCGGTTACGGGACAAACGCTCCCCTTTGTGAGCAAAGGAGGTACCTCGATGCTTTTTACGGGGCTAGCTATGGGTATTATCCTCAGCGTAAGCCGGGGCGAACTGGAAGAGAAAACCATTTAAAATACCTATGTCAAAGCGCGTTATCATCAGTGGTGGAGGAACGGGAGGACATATCTACCCCGCAATTGCAATTGCCAATGCGCTGAAAAAAGAGGATCCATCAATTGAAATACTTTTTGTAGGAGCCGAGGGAAAAATGGAAATGGAAAAAGTCCCCAAAGCGGGGTACCAAATCATCGGTTTACCCATTGTGGGTATCCAAAGGCAGGTTTCCTTACAAAATGTAGCCTTTCCAATAAAATTAACCCGTAGCTTACTGAAGGCACGAACGATTCTACGGGATTTCAAGCCTCACGTAGCCGTGGGCGTGGGCGGGTTTGCCAGCGGTCCGTTACTCATGGTGGCTTCTCTTTTGGGAATTCCCATTCTGATTCAGGAACAGAACTCCTACGCAGGCCTCACCAACAAACTTTTAGCGCGCCGGGCCAGAACCATTTGCGTGGCCTACCCTGGTATGGAGAGCTACTTTCCCCAAAAAAAGATCAAACTTCTTGGTAATCCCGTTCGCAGTGATATAATCGGCAGCGGTAGTAAACGCCCCGAAGCGCTTGCCCACTTCGACTTTGCCAATCACCGCAAAACGCTCTTCATCATGGGGGGTAGCCTGGGCGCCAGAAGCATTAATGAGAGTGTACGGGACGGATTGAAAAAGCTCAATGACGCCGGCTACCAGATAATTTGGCAAACGGGCAAAGCGTATATAAAGACTGCCCTTGAAACCATCGACCAGGTAGGTAGCGAGCGAACTAAGGCATTCGACTTCCTTTACGAAATGGACCTTGCCTATGCTGCCGCCGACGTAGTCATTTCCCGGGCGGGGGCTTTGTCCGTATCGGAACTGTGCTTAGCCGCCAAACCAGCCATTCTGGTACCCTATCCGGCAGCTTCCGAAGACCACCAAACCAAAAACGCCATGAGCCTGATAAGGCAAAGCGCTGCGGTACTCGTGACAGATTCCTATGCGCCTCAGGATTTGATCGAAACAGCCATTCGGCTATTGGAGGACCCAAGTAAGCAGAAAGAATTAAAAAATAATATCGCGAAACTGGCCCGGCCCGATGCGGCCACCGAAATTGCCAGTGAAGTAATCAAGCTAATCAATTGATCCGAATGACATTCTCGCCCGACGGAAAATCAGCCTGGAAGCATGTGTACTTTGTGGGAATCGGCGGTATCGGCATGAGCGCCCTGGCTCGCTGGTTCAACGTGAACGGATTCGTTGTAGCGGGCTACGACCGCACGCCTACCGCCCTGACCGAAACGCTGGAAAGCGAAGGCATAGTCCTTTGTTTCGACGATGCTGTCGATCAGGTACCTCCCTCGTTTCTGGTCAATCAGGCCGAAACGTTGATCGTGTACACCCCGGCTATTCCCGCCGGCCACCGGCAAATGGACTATTTCCGTGAGCATAGCTTCGAGGTGTACAAACGCTCGCAAGTATTAGGCTGGATTACCCGTACCCTGCGCACGGTGGGAGTTGCGGGTACACACGGCAAAACCACCACATCTTCGATGGTGGCTCATCTATTAAGGTCGGCGGGTATCAATTGCACGGCTTTCCTGGGTGGGATCACGCAAAACTACGGCACAAATTTTTTACTAAACGAGCCTACCGATCATCCCGAAGAAATCGTTTGTGTGGTAGAGGCCGATGAATTCGATCGGTCTTTTCTTACACTTTTTCCTGATTTAGCAATCGTCACTTCCACCGATGCAGACCACCTCGATATTTATGGTCAGCATGATGTCCTACTGGATTCGTTCCGGACTTTTGTCGGTCAGATCAAACCCGGTGGCGTGCTATTTATGAGAAAAGGACTGGAATTGATGCACAGCACGACGGCTGAAGTCCGGGACTATTCGCTGGATAGTGGAAGTTACCGCAGCGAGAATCTACGCATCGAGAATGCCCGGTTTGTATTTGACATTGTATATCCCCAGGGTACCATCGAAGAAATACGCATGACTGTACCAGGCTATCATAATGTTGAAAATGCCGTGGCTGCTTCCGCAGTAGCTTTGCAACTGGGGGTTTCACCCGAGCAAATTCGGGCGGGTCTTGGTTCCTATCGGGGTGTCAAGCGTCGTTTTGAGTACTGGATTGAAACCGAGGAAAAAATATTGATCGACGACTATGCCCACCATCCTACCGAAATAGAAGCATTTCTTAGGTCGGTACGGGCCCTATACCCTGGGCGGCATATAACGGCAATTTTTCAACCGCATTTGTATAGCCGTACCCGTGACTTCGCCGATGAGTTTGCTGCAAGTTTGAGCCTGGCTGATCGCCTGCTTCTGCTGGATATTTATCCGGCCCGCGAACTACCACTGGAAGGCGTTACTTCAAAAATGTTACTCGATAAAGTGACTATACAAGATAAAGCATTACTTTCAAAAGAAGATCTGCTTTTTGAACTTAAAACACTGCGCACCGAGGTAGTCGTGACGCTGGGTGCGGGCGATATTGACAAATTAGTGGAAGAAATCAGAAAATTGCTGTAATTTCCATTCGCTAATTTATACACAAAGTCTTTTAATATTATCACCATGTTACGTAAATTTGACTATTCCAAAAAATGGCTCAGTAAAATTTTGTGGCTGTTGGTCTTTTTATTGGGTGTAGGGATGGCCGAAAGTCGGGTTGGTACACAACAGTGTGACAACCTATTGGTCAATGTAGATTACGATTCGGGCGTAAGTTTTATCAATCAGTCGGATGTTGAAAACCTCCTGACTGTTAACGGTCGGGAGCCTTTACACGGTAGTAAGCAAAAAAATATTCAACTGGCTGCCCTTGAGAAGCGGATTAGAACAAATAAGCTTGTCAAGGATTGTCAGGTATATCACGATTTGGCCGGGAATTTGGTTGTAGACATTGAACAGCAAAAACCCGTGGCGCGCTGGATAAATAGCTCACAGAATGGTGAATGGAACAGAGCCGGCGGCTTTTACATCAACGATGAAGGCGATTTCATTCCGCTTTCCGGTCGTTATTCGGCGCGGGTTTTGGTAGTAGCTGGATCTTTTTTTCGGAATCGCCCAGATATGCATTCCGAACAGGGCGAGAATGTGCTGAGTATGATCAAGTACGTGCAGGAGGACCCATTCTGGCAGGCGCAGGTAGTTCAGATGGAGGTATCCCAAGAAGGCGAAATAGACTTTCTAACCGCTCTGGGTAACCAGCGCATTGAATTCGGAAAAGCCGAAAATATTGAAGCGAAGTTGGCAAAACTTCGTATCTTTTACCAAAAAGTAATGACTTCCGATTGGAGTCGTTACACGCGAATAAGCCTGAAGTATCACGACCAGATTGTTTGTGAATAATCCATAGATCCATAACACCGTTCTCATTATGAAAAAAGGCACCATTTGTGTAGGCCTTGATATAGGAAGTACTAAGGTAGCCGCTGTGGCCGTTGAAAGCCAAAGTAACCCCTACAGCGACCACGATACCATAGAAATCATCGGATTTAGCGAGGTAGCCGTGCCCAGCGATGCAATCGTGAGGGGCGCGGTAAAAAACGTAAAACAAGTAGGAATGGCTATTCGGAGCGCTCTGTCGGAACTGACCATGCGCTCCGATTTGGAAATCGGTACTGTCAATGTAAGTTTTGGGGGCAGTCACGTACAGGTGGCATCGCTCAGCAGTTCCATGGTTCGCCCTACCTCAGCCACCAGCAATGAAGTGACGCAGGAGGACGTAGAACATCTAATTAAAGATTTGTACCGTGCCCAAACGGAGCCCAACAACGAGGTAATGCACGTCATCCCCGGCGAATTCATGGTCGATAGCAGCCGGGGGGTACGGGTTCCCGTTGGGCGGATCGGGGTACGCCTGGGAGGCGACTTTCTCGTCGTTTCTACCGATAAGCAAGTCATCGACGTTACTCGGAAAAGCTTAACCGCAGCAGACCCTACGCTAGAATATGACCAGCTGCTACTGGCTCCCATTGCGGCGGGCCTGGCAGTGCTAAGTGAGGACGAAACACAGGCAGGCATCGCCCTGGTGGACATCGGCGACCATACCACCGATATTGTCATTTACCAGGGAGGTATTATCCGCCACATTGCCACGTTGCCCATTGCAGGTCACCACATTACGGCTGACTTGAAGGCCGGATGCGGAATCCAGTTGGAAAACGCTGAGCTTTTGAAAAAAGAGTACGGTGAGGCTTTATCGGCCCATACGGCATTGAATATAGAGATACTGGTCAACTATCTCAAAGGACGCCCTGCCAAGCAGGTACTCAAAAAGAACGTGGCCCTTATCATTGAGGAGCGGTTGAAAGAAATTGCGGCCCTGGTGTATGCCGACATTCTGGAATCGGGGCTTGCCGATGAACTCATCGGAGGTATCGTACTTACGGGAGGGACGGCCAATTTGCCAGAGATAGAAACGCTTTTCAGTAGGGTGGCGAATGACATGCCTGTGCGGGTGGGGATCCCCGAACGCCTGGCTCACACGCCCAAGGCCGACGAAGTAAGCAACACTAGCTACGCTACTGCTTTGGGACTAGCCTGGGCAGGAATCAAGCCGGTCGACAAGCGTCTGAACTCCATTTGTGCCCCGCATATCCAAACCCACACCCATACGGCGGCTCATAAAACCACGCACAAGGAACAGCCAGAACCTACTGAAAAGGTTACCGATTTTTTCTCAAACTGGAATTTGAAAAGTCGTTTTTTTGGTAATGACAAGAACGATAAAGAGGATAAGACCGGTGGAGGGTACTGATCCGAATGTAGTATTTCATCATACAGACTGAAACTAAGTACACGCCCATGAATACCAATTTGTTAAACGCCTTAGAACAAGACTACATCGTGAAAGGAATTGAGGACAGTGCCGTAGAACAATCCATCATCAAGGTGATTGGAGTGGGAGGTGGAGGCAGCAATGCGGTCAACTACATGTTTGAGAAAAAAATCAAAGATGTGGAATTCGCCGTTTGCAACACGGATCGTCAAGCCTTGCTCAAAAGTCCCGTTCCCACAAAAATTCAGCTGGGAGCGGCCCTTACCAAGGGGCTGGGTGCCGGGATGGAAATTTCGAGAGGCCGTGAAGCTGCCCTTGAAACGATTGAAGAACTGAAAGCCCTGCTGGGTGGCTCGACCCAAATGGTATTCATTACGGCGGGTATGGGCGGTGGAACCGGTACTGGTGCTGCTCCGGTGATTGCGCAGATCGCCAAGGAAGAGATGAACCTACTTACGGTAGCTGTGGTTACGGCCCCTTACTCCTGGGAAGGTACCGTCAAGAAAAAGCATGCTTTTGAAGGGATCGAGCAGCTTAAGAAATACTGCGACACGGTTCTGGTCGTGCTCAACGACAAGCTGGAGGAACTGTTTGAGGACATGAAGATTACCGATGCTTTTGCCCAGGCTGATAGCATCCTTCTCAACGCTGTGAAAAGTATTTCCGAGATCATTACTACCAGCGGGAACATCAATACAGACTTTCGGGATGTCGAAAAAGTACTCAAGCAAGCCGGTCAATCCGTAATGGGTACAGCTGAGGTAGAAGGCGAAAACCGAGCGCACGAAGCCATCCGGCGCGCCCTGGATTCTCCCCTTCTGAACGACCGCGACATCAAGGGTGCTAAACGTATTCTGGTCACGCTAGCATCAAGTAATAAAAGGGAGGCTATCGTAAAGGAACAGCGCGAAATCTGGAAGTATATTCTCTCCCAGGTGGGAGGTGAAGCGCATCTCTTCAAGCTGGGAACCATCACGGACGACTCCCTGGGTGATAAACTTCGGGTAACAGTAGTAGCGGCCGGTTTCGACAGTATCGATTCTCCCATTGCCGGAGTAGAGGGTATGCCCTCCCCCGAACCAGAAATCGAAACTTCCGCCTTTGAGGAAGTACCCATAGACGAGGTCTCCCCACTAGTTGAAGTGGAAGAAAACGTTTTAGCAGAAGAGAAGCTCACGAAGTCTGAAGCAACGGTCGTAACTGAGGTAGGTACTCTTACCAGTCCTTTTGTTGCTCCCCCTACTGAGGATGCACAAATTAATGTTTTGCCCATCAAACCAGAAGAATTTTTTCCTATTTACGAGCCTTCACCTGTCCATACCTACGGGGGTATGGTTCCCGGACAATCTGAAGGCGATGATTGGTCCGCCGCAGAGTATGACCGGATCAAGGAAATGGTAGAGCGGTTTCGGGATAAGAAAAAAATAAACTGGGATGATCTGGATCGCAGCCCGGCCTTTCGGCGCAGTCAGATTGACCTCTGGCGCAAGCCTAATATTCCAGCCGGTGAGATGGAACAAATCAGGTTGAATTAATGTAAAAAGGTAGGGTGTGGCCCTACCTTTTTTTGTTTTTTTTTCAAACATCCTCTAACCTTTGGAACATATCCGAACTGACTTAGCCAGCCTGGCCAATGAGGAGGGTCGTCATTTGTTCGATCAGGATAGAAGGATACTTTACGAGTTGGCGGAACGTCCTCACCTTTGGTCGCAACGGGTGTCGTTGATTGCCACCTTCTATTTTATTCGAAAAAATCAGTTCGCCGACTCCATGGCTGTGGCCGAGGTGTTATTATCCCATCAACATCACCTTATTTACAAGGTCATTGGCTGGGTTTTGCGCGAAATCAGCAAGTGCGACCTAGACGTCATGGAAGAATTCCTACACCTCCATATCCAGCGCATGTCCCGCACTTCCCTGCGCTATGCCATCGAACACCTACCCCCTCTCCAGCGGCATTACAAACTTACCCTGCATTAGCCAAAACAATTATTGCTATATTTGAACCCCAAACATCGAGCGAACGCTGCTTTATGTTAAAGAATTGACTTGTTCCAACACTGCAATAACTCCCTAGCCTCATGTCTTGGTTTATTCGAAAAGAAAAAGGAATCAGTACGCCTACGGAAATGAAGCGCGAAGCTCCCGATGGGCTTTGGTATCAGTGTCCCAGTTGCAAGAAAATTATGCAAACCCGTGAACACAAGCTCAATGCCTATACGTGCGAACACTGCAACTACCACGAAAAAGTTGGCTCGGAGACTTATTTCGAGATATTATTCGAGGATAATGAATTTACGGAACTTGACGAAAACCTGACTTCGGCCGATCCGCTGAACTTTACCGACACCAAAGCCTATCCGGATCGGATTCGTACGACCATGCTCAAAACCGGATTGAAGGACGCCGTACGTACAGCCTCTGGAAAAATGAACGAACTGGACATCGTGGTAGCCTGCATGGATTTTAATTTTATCGGTGGCTCCATGGGTTCGGTTGTGGGTGAAAAAATCGCCCGGGCCATTGACTATGCTCTTCAAAATAAACAGCCTTTCCTGATGATTTCCCGCTCAGGCGGTGCCCGCATGATGGAAGCAGGCTTTTCGCTGATGCAAATGGCCAAGACGTCGGCTAAACTAGCTCTACTCTCCGAAGCAGGCGTTCCATACGTCTCCCTACTGACTGATCCCACTACGGGTGGCGTTACCGCTTCGTATGCCATGCTAGGCGACTTCAACATCTCCGAGCCCCAGGCCCTCATCGGCTTTGCCGGGCCGCGCGTTATTCGGGAGACCATCGGCAAAGACCTGCCTAAGGGATTCCAAAGCGCCGAGTTCGTGCTGGAGCACGGTTTTCTGGATTTTATCGTAGATCGTAAAGACTTGAAAGACAAACTTACCAGTCTGCTCAGTATGCTCGTCTAAGCGTCGGTTGAAGGTACCCCTGCTGACATTTCATCCTTCATCAATCACCCCTATGTTATGCGGCTGGTTTCAAATCCTATCCTGTGCAACTACTACCTGACCTACCGCTGCAATGCAACGTGCGGGTTTTGTGATATTTGGGAACGCCCCTCGCCCTACGTAACACTCGAAAACTTTCGGCAAAATGTACGCGATCTCAAAGCTTTGGGCGTAAAAGTCATTGACTTCACGGGCGGCGAACCACTCCTTCACCGCCAGCTAGATGAGCTACTCCGCGAAGCCAAAAGCCAGGGTATGATTACCACCGTGACGACCAACGGCCTTCTCTACCCCAAATACGCTGAGCGGCTGCGGGGATTGATCGACATGTTGCACTTTTCGCTGGATTCCCCGATTCGGGAAGAGCACGACCAGTCGCGCGGGGTCAAATGTTTCGACAAAGTGATGGAATCCATCGGGGTAGCCCGTGAACTCGGTGAGCGGCCCGATATCCTCTTTACCGTTTTTGAAGAAAACATTCATCACATTCAGCAGCTTCGCGAAGACATTTGTCTGCCCAATGACCTGGTATTAATCCTAAACCCCGTTTTTGAATACAATGCCGTAGGCGGCCAACTCTCTACCACCGCGCTACGAGAACTGACCCGTTGGGGCAAACAAAAGAATGTCTACCTTAACGACGCTTTCGTACAGCTACGCCTGGATGGAGGCAACCACGTCGAAGATCCGATCTGTAAAGCAGCCAGTACGACGCTCGTCATTTCGCCCGAAAACAAACTGGTACTTCCCTGCTATCATTTGGGATTAAAGGAATTCCCGATTGAAGGAAATCTGAAAGCGCTGTACCAATCCGATGAAGTACAGAAGCTCGTGGCTCTGGAAGGCCGACTTCCCGCCTGTGAGGGCTGCGCCATCAATTGCTATATGCAGCCTTCCTTTGCCGTAGAAATGAATAAATACTGGTGGAAAGCCTTGCCGAGTACTTTGAAGTACAACCGGATCAAGGGTACCTGGAAACAAATGCTGCGGTTTTAGGTGAAACAAAGTACCAATCATTTCAACGAATACAGGACTTTCGCCTTTTAAAATAATATTTTGGTAAGTTTGTAAAGATGCGCGGCACAAGACTCAGTGCGCCAATAAACAACACGCAACGATGGGAATGGTCAACGACACGGTGGTATGGTTCATGAAACGACGCTTGCCGCGCATTCAGGAGTTCATGGCCCGGCCCGTCGAAACCCAGCAGCGCATCTTCACCGAACTGATCGAAACGGCCCGCTACACCGAGTGGGGTATGCGCTACAATTACAGCCAGATCAGGACCATCCGTGAGTTTCAGGAGCAGGTGCCCATCTCGACCTACGAAGACCTTTTTCCATACATCGAGCGCATACTGAAAGGCGAACCGAACGTGCTATGGCCGTCGCCCGTGGAGGTTTTTTCCAAATCGTCGGGTACCACCAACGCCCGCAGCAAATACATCCCCGTCACGCCCGAGTCGCTGGAAGAGTGCCACTATATGGGCGGCAAGGATATGATGACCCTGCTCATTGCCAATCGCCCCGATACCAAGGTGTTCGACGGCAAGGGCCTTTCCATCGGGGGTACTATTCACGAAAACCCCTACGATCCACAGACGCTGGTCGGCGACGTATCGGCGGTCATCATGCAGCACCTACCCGCCTGGGGGGAGTTTATTCGCACCCCGCCGCTGGAGGTGGCGCTCATGGACAACTGGGAAGAAAAGCTGGCCCGGATGGCCGAAATTTGCACCCAGGAGAATGTGACCAGTATTCTGGGGGTACCTACCTGGACCATCGTGCTGCTGGATCGGATCATGGAGCAGACCGGTGCTAAGTCTATGCTCGACGTATGGCCCGATTTCGAGGTGTTTGTGCACGGCGCGGTGGCTTTCCACCCGTACCGTGCTTTGTTTGCCAATAAATACTTCCCTTCCGATCAGGTATATTACCTCGAAACCTACAACGCTTCGGAAGGTTTCATCGGCTTGCAGGATGATCTGAGTAAGCCCGGAGAAATGCTTCTGATGTTGGATTATGGCATTTTTTACGAATTTATTCCGCCCGAAGAGGTAGGTAAGCCACACCCGCGTACGCTGACCCTGGACGAGGTGGAGCTGGACAAAAATTATGCGATCGTCATCTCTACAAACGGTGGCTTATGGCGCTACCTGATCGGCGATACCATTAAGTTTACCTCAAGGTACCCCTTCCGGTTGAAAGTGAGTGGCCGTACGAAACACTTCATCAATGCCTTCGGTGAGGAATTGATCGTAGAAAATGCCGAGGCCGCCATCACCGAAGCCTGCGAAAAAACCGGAGCCGTAGTCAGCGACTTCACGGCCGGACCTGTGTACATGGGCGACGGCTCGAAAGGTCGTCACGAATGGATTATTGAATTCGCGAAAGAACCCCACGACCAGGCTACCTTTTTTGAAATTCTGGACGCCACTCTGCGGCATGTCAACTCCGACTACGACGCCAAACGATTCCAGGATATAGCTTTGCTCAAGCCCCTGGTTCATACGGTAGCCCAGGGTACCTTTTATGAATGGATGAGTCGCCGCAAGAAACTCGGTGGTCAGAATAAAGTACCCCGCCTGAGTAATGACCGGAAGTACCTGGAAGAGATTCTGGAAATTATCGGCCAAGAGAAATAATACAAAGAAGTAGCCCCCTATCCGCGCACCAGGCCTCTTTCCCGCAGAAAGTCATGTGTCATCACCGGCTTGTCGGGATGCAATACGATCTGTTTCAGCACTTCACAAATTACTAGTTCATGATCGCCGCCATCGGCGTAGTCCGTTACCCGGCACTGGACATAGCCGACAGCTTCGGTCAGGTAGGGGCAGCCGCGCTCGTCGACCAAATAGGGCAAGTTTTTGAATTTATCCACGTCCCGACCACTTTGGCGACCTAGTTTGGCAATTAGCCGGATTTGCTCTTCGGCCAATAAATTCACATTAAGAATTCCGCTTTCTTTCACCAGTTTCAGAGTGTGGTCCTTCTTGTCCAGAGCCACGCACAGCATTTTTCCACCCATGGCTGTCTGCATGACCCACATCGCGATATTAGCGTTTTTCCGCCCATCGGTCGTAGTGGTAGTAATGGAATGGATGTCGTAGTTTTTGTATTTGAGCAATTTGCTGGGCATCTTTTCGATTTTGAATGATGGAGTGATAGAATGATAGAATAGGGGCTAGATTTTTATTATATCATTCTATCATTCACCCATTCTATCATTACCTTTTCCCTCCCTAACCCGCCAGAGTACCCCAGTGTTCTCTTCGCCCTTGGTGACGTTTTCGAAGAACATCATCCGGAATGGGAGTACTTCCCGGACAATAATTAATTTTGCCCAACTGAAAAAAATCTAATTATCCAGCCGAATGACCCATCAGGACTTTTTGAACGCCCTCGTTTGTCCCACTACTCATACTTCTTTGCAGCTCGCTGATGACGAAAAGAGCCTGACCAGCCAGGATGGTGTCACTTACAAAGTAGGCGACACTGGTATTGTTAATATGCTTTATCCCAAAGAGTTGCTCCCTGACGACGCCCGCGAGCAGCATCTCTACGATCAGGCATTCCTGCGCTACGACCGGGGTGTATCTTGGGTCTTTGAAACCCTCAATCACTCCGACGAAGCGGCTACGCGGGAGTTCATGATCGGCCTCATGGACCTCAAACCCGGCATGACCGCCCTCGAAGTGGGAGCTGGTACGGGCAAGGATTCAGCTTTAATTCTTGAAAAAGTCAAACCCGGCGGTACTGCGGTGCTTTCCGACTTGTCGCCCAATATGTTGAAACTGGCGCAGGATAAGTTAGCTACGGACGATGTCAACGTGCATTATTTTATGGGCAATGGCTCGTACCTACCTTTCGCTGACGACACTTTCGACGCCGTCTTTCACTTCGGGGGAATCAATACTTTCTCAGAAAGGAAGAAAGCATTTGAAGAACTCACCCGCGTGGTGCGGCCGGGCGGCAAGGTGGTGATCGGTGACGAAAGCATCGCACCCTGGATGCGCAAACAACCAACCTACCAGACGCTCTGGAAAGCCAATCCGCTGTTCCGGGCGGAGGTACCCCTGGAAGATGTTCCCCCTAACATAGAGAACTTCAAACTGCATTATATTTTCGGGAATGCTTTTTATGTCATGGAATATACCGTACTGGCCCAAGCCCCCGAAATCGACATTGACTTACCCATTCCCGGGAAGGATTTTATAGATAACTGGCGGGTTAGGGCGGAGAAGAGTAATGAGTAGTTTGTTGAAATGAGTCTATAAGTTTATAAGTTTATGAGATGCTTTTCTAAGTAATTCAAAACTCATGAACTTATAAACTACTGAACTCACAAAAAATGTGGATTAAAAAAGGAGTAGTATATAAGCCCGACGGGACGTTACCGCACAGTTTGTCGCACGCACAGGTACCTTTTGCTTACAAGCACGAGGATTTTTTGCGTATATATTTTTCGTCGCGCGACGCGCAGGGACAGTCTCGCCCTACCTTCATTGATGTAGAGTATGACGATCCGTCCCAGATCCGTTACATCCACGACAAGCCCGTGTTGGAATTGGGTGGTCCCGGCGAGTACGACGAGACGGGAGCCATGCCTGCATGGTTTGTGGATCGTCCCAACGGCGACATTTGGCTGTATTACACGGGCTGGAACCGTACTTGGAATTCGTACCGACTGTCGATGGGCTTGTCCGTGAGTTACGATGGGGGGCTTACGTTCAAGAAAATGTTCACGGGGCCCATTATGGATCGCAGCATACAAAATCCTATCTGGGCGGCACAACCGTCGGTGTTGATCGATGACGATGGTACCTGGCGGATGTGGTACATTTCGGGTCACAAGTGCGAGTATATCCACGGCTATCCTGAGCCTTTTTACCGGGGCCAGTCGGCTGTATCCAAGGATGGTGTTCATTGGGAAATCAGCGATGTCCCTACCCTGGAATTCGATGATTTTCTGCACGCGGTGGGACGTCCGAGTGTATTCAAAGAGGATGGATTATATAAAATGTACTATTCCTACCGCCATACCCGCGACTACCGCACCGACCGCAACCAAAGTTACCGATTGGGCTATGCGGAGTCCAAAGATGGTACTCACTGGGAGCGGAAAGACAATTTAGTGGGGATAGCGAAATCCGAAAACCCGGACGATTTTGACTATCAAATGATCAATTACGCCCATCGTTACGAGCATAATGGCAAGAAGTACCTGCTTTATAATGGCAATGGTTTTGGCGCGGCGGGTTTTGCATACGCTGTTTGGGAAGACTGAATTTAGTGGACGTTGATGGTGGAAAATGGACAGTTGAAAATTACATTTCAACCTTTAAACCAATTCAACACTTTAACCCTTCCACTCTTAAAACAACTAACCTGCCAATTACAAAAATTGAAGACGGTTATTGATTGAGGCGGAAAATAGGGGTACCTGGCACTATTTTTTTTATATATTTAAAAACAACCGTATGACAACATATAAGGAGGAATTCAATAAAAACGGCTACGTACTGCTGCGCAATTTTCTGGATCAGGAAACTATAGCAGAAATTTACCGGGAGGCTCGGGAAATCTTCGCCGCCCAGATAAAGCGAGTAACGGGCCAAACCGTGGATATCGAAAACCGCGACGCCTTTGAGGCAGCGATGTTCGATTTTTTTGAAAAAGATTTCGAGGCTTTTGTCAATACGGGCAAGACCGTCCAGCATTCGTTCTCACTGCATCGCCTGGCGGTTAGTGAGAAAATCGAGAATGTGCTGAAAGAAATGGGCATTGAGAAACCTGTAATCGGTGCGCGACCCGCTATGCAGTTCAACAGCCGTTTTCTCTCCAAAGATGGTAGTAAGCACTGGAAACTCGACGCTCACCAGGATTGGCGTACGGGACAAGGCTCACTGGACAGTACTGTAATCTGGTTTCCAATGGTGGATGCAGGCGCGGAAATTGGAGCACTACAGGTCATTCCGGGCAGCCACACGACGGGCCTCATGGAAGCTAGTGCTTCGGGGTACCAGGGCGGCATCACGGCTACCCTAAAAGAGGAAGATTTTGTACAGACCGAGTTTCAGGTAGGTGATATGCTGGTATTCTCTTCGTTTTTGGTACATCAGTCGGGTAACAACGTGACCCGAAATATCCGCTGGTCGGTACAGTTGCGCTATAACAATCTGGCCGAACCCACCTTCATTGAGCGGGGGTACCCTATGGCCTACATCTACAAACCCGAGCCCGAACTGGTCACGCCGAATTTTCCTTCAGCGGAGCAGCTTAGAGCTATATATAAATGATAGAATTCTGAATGATATAATAGAGTCTGGACTTTTTATTCTATCAGTCACTCAATTACCCATGCACAATTGAAAGTCAGCGTTACCATACTTACCTACAATCAGGCCGCCTTTATCGGGCAAGCCATCGAGAGCGCGCTCAATCAGGTCACGGACTTTCCGTACGAGATTCTGGTAGGCGACGACTACTCGACCGATGGTACGCAGGCGGTGATTCTGGATTACCAGAAACGCTATCCTGATAAGGTAAGGCCTGTTTTACACAAGAAAAACCTGGGGCAAAACGGGCTTTTCAATACCATCGAAACCCTCAAACTGGCCCAGGGTACCTACATTGCCCCGCTGGATGGTGACGACTACTGGACCAGTCCGCACAAATTGCAGAAGCAGGTGGATTTTATGGAAAGTCACCCAAGCTATTCAGCCTGCTTTCACAATGCCCTCATTACGTTCGAGGATGGTTCGCCCGCGCAGGAAGTCAATGCCGCCGACCAGAAGCGTGTCATCGGCATGGATGACCTTATTGGCGAGGACGAGATTTGGTTCATGGCTACCTCAGCGGTGCTATTCAAAAACGGCCTGATCCACTACCCCGACTGGTTTCTGAAATCGACGAGCGGCGATATTCCTCGTTACGTGATTCTGGCCAAGAACGGCCCGATGGGATACCTTCCGGAAACCATGTCAGTTTACAGAAAAAATAAAGCGGGGGCGAGCTATAAAGACCACTACCGCGACGCTCGTTTCCTGAGTAACCGGATTATGATGTACGAGGGAATCAACGCCGAAACCAGGCATGACTACGATGCCCTGCTGCGCAAGAACATAGCCCGCTACCACCGCATGATGCTCGACGCGCGGCAGTACAGCAGCAGCTATTTTCGCCGGACTGCACTGGCTGTTAACTACCTGCGTTACCGCCGCCCAGACGCAGACGAAACCCGGGAAATTCTCCGGGATTACATTGTGCCCAAGTGGCTTACCACAATTTATAGTTTCTTCGCGCTGCTCCCACACCGATTACGGCGAACGACATGACGAAGGTTTCGGTCTGTGTACCTACCTTTAACCACGAGACCTACATTGCGCAGATGCTCGACGGGGCTCTGGCGCAACGAACCAGGTTTTCCTACGAAATTGTCATCGGTGACGATGGTTCTACCGATGGTGCCCCAGCCATCATCCAATCCTATGCCGAGCGCCACCCCGACCGCATTCGCGCCTACCTACACTCCGAGAATCTGGGACCAATAGAACCGCGCGAATTTGCCGGAAGAAACAACGTGTTGTTCCTGCTGAGAGCCTGCCGGGGCGAGTACGTAGCTTTGTGCGAGGGCGACGACTACTGGACCGATCCCTTGAAACTGCAAAAGCAGGTGGATTTTATGGATGCTCATCCCGATTTTGCCATTTGCCACCACAATGTGCGCGTTACCTACGAAGATGGTTCGCCGGAGCATTTGTTTAATGCCCCCGATCAAAAAGGTACCTCCACCATTGACGACCTGCTGGCCGACCGCTGGTTCATGGCCACAGCCAGCCTCCTGTACCGCAACTATTTTCTGAGTGAAGACTTCGCCGACTGGCACGCCCAGGCCGCCGCCGGCGATTGGGCGCTGGTGCTACAACTGGCTGCGCGCGGCAAGATAGGGTACCTTCCCGACCCCATGGGCATATACCGCAAGCACCGGGGCGGGCTGAGTCGTATTCACGCGCCTACCAACAAATGGTTTGTGCAAAATCGCAAAGAGATGTTCGATAATGTGCGGGAGTGGATGGAGGAGCGACAGTTCATGAGCAAAGGGTAATAGCGGGGTAATCTGGAGCTTAGTCTTTGAATTAAACAAACCTTTAAATTCAATATCCTGATAACCAAGTTATTAATAACCACCTATTAACCCTAAATTGTTGCCTCTTAACCTATAACCCATTTTCTGAATATCTTTGCCATTTAAAAATACAGCTGCTCACCATGAAATTAAGCGTCGTCATTCCTGCCTACAACGAAGAAGAATCCATTCCCCACACGTTGCGGACTTTGCATAGTGCGTTGAAAAAGTACAACATACCGCATGAAATACTGGTAACAAACGACAATTCTAAGGATGGCACCTTACGTGTGCTGGACGAATTGTCAGTAGAAATACCAGAACTGGTGTACTACACTAACCTGGGGCCCAACGGCTTTGGCTACGCGGTGCGCTATGGACTGGAACGGTTTACGGGCGACTGCGTGGCCGTCTTCATGGCTGATATGTCCGACGACCCGGACGACTTGGTGAAATACTATTTCAAAATGCTGGAAGGAAATTATGACTGCGTGTTCGGCTCGCGCTGGTCCAAGGGCGGCAGGGTAGTGGATTATCCGAGGCTAAAAAAATTCATCAACCGCGTGGCCAATTTCATCGTGCGGGTGGTGATGGGAATCAGCTACAACGATACGACCAATGCCTTCAAACTTTACAAACGCGAAACCATGGAGGGAATCAAGCCCTTCCTCTCCCCACATTTTAACCTGACGATCGAGCTACCCCTCAAAGCCATCGTGCGGGGTTATAATTATGCCGTGGTACCCAACAGCTGGACCAACCGGAAATACGGTGAATCAAAGTTAAAGATCAAAGAAATGGGTAGCCGCTACTTTTTCATTCTGATGTACTGCCTCATCGAGAAGTACTTTGCGCAGGGTGATTTTATGAAAAAACCCAAGCAGCAACAAAAGCCCGTCAGCCGCTGATCTTAGCTCCCAAACCACTTCGCAAGGAAGGTCAATCGGTACACCAGATAGGAGATAACAGCCCCAATGGACAGCCCGCTCATCAGCATCCAGAAAAATATGGATTGGCGATGAGCCCGGAAGGCCACTGCAATGATTGTGCCTCCGATCGGGGTAAAAAGCAGGGGGGTAAGCACCGCGATACCAATCATACCGAAACGTTTCCAGATACGCACGGCGGTGCGGCTGGTCTTGGTAAACCGTCGGGGCGGCGACTTCCGCCAGCGTTTGATGAGCACCTGAACGCCTTTTCCAATGTAGGTGGTGGCTACTACGGCTAGCATCATGCCCGCCGCCGAACATAGGGCGGTTTCGTACCAGGTAAGCCCGAAGGCCAGGCCTGCAATGGGGCCGGCAAAAAATTTGAGTGCCGCGGCCAAAGCCACCGACACATACTTGATCCATAAATCATTCATACGCTGGTGTGGATTAATTCGGCCGTTACGCGTCGGGCTTCCCGGTCGCTACTTACGTAGTCTTCATACACGGGATTTTTAACAAAAGAAACCCTTTCGGCGCAGCTTTCGATGACGTCCGAGATTTCCAGAAAACCAATTTCGTCATTCAGGAAAGCCGCTACGGCTACTTCGTTGGCTGCGTTGATGATACAGGGCACATTCCCTCCTTTTTCCAGCGCACCGTAGGCGAGGGCCAGATTTCGGAAGGTACCTGAGTCGGGCTTTTCAAAAGTAAGGGTGGGATACTGCATAAAATCGAAACGGGGAAAATCGGCTTTCAGACGTTGAGGGTACCCCAGCGCGTACTGAATTGGCAGGCGCATATCGGGTAGTCCCATCTGTGCTTTGATGCTGCCGTCTTCAAACTGCACCATCGAGTGAATAATGCTTTGCGGATGTACTACTACCTCAATTTGCTCCGCCGAGACACCAAAGAGCCATTTAGCCTCGATCACTTCCAGCCCCTTATTCATCAGCGTGGCCGAGTCGATGGTGATCTTGGCCCCCATCGTCCAGTTGGGGTGTTTGAGCGCCTGGGCTTTGGTGACATTGGCGAGGTAAGCCCGGTCTTTGCCCCGAAAGGGTCCGCCCGAAGCCGTCAGAATTATTTTCTCAATGGGGTTCTGTGCTTCTCCAACCAGACACTGAAATATCGCCGAATGCTCCGAATCCACGGGCAGGATCGATACTTTG
>JBBRDE010000034.1:0-27270 GCA_038204185.1 Cytophagales bacterium | reverse complement strand
AGTATTCAAGTCTTTACCCCCCCGCGATGGCAACAACTTAAAACCTGCCCGTTTGTAATCTTCATCCAGTACCCAGGCAATGGCCCAGAAGTGCGGAAATTGCCAAAAGAACTGAATGGCAAACAAAATTCCAGGTTCAAGCCCGAACTCATTAGTAGCCGCGATCCAGCCGATCATGGGAGGGAATGCACCCGGAATGGCACCTACGAACACAGCGATAGGACCCACCCGTTTTAGTGGAGTATAAACAAATCCATATAGGACAAGTGAAAGTGCAGCCAGTAGCGCAGTAGTGACATTAAAAAAGAAAGTGAAAATGAAAAGCGAAATTACTCCTAATATCAGTGCCCATACAATTGCTTCCTGTACTGAAACCCGACCAGTGGGTAAAGGGCGATTTGCCGTTCTTTTCATCAATTTATCCAGATCTTTTTCGATGATCTGGTTGATGATGTTTGCCGCACCCGTAATGCCGATAGAAGCTACACAGAATATACCGAACAGTAGCCAATCAATTTTTTGAACCGCCAGGCTATAGCCAATTGCCCCCGAAAAGGACACCAAAGCCGCAAGGCGAAATTTAAGTAATTCAAAAAGCGCCTTAGCCTTGCCAATCACTTTATTTTCAATCAAAAAGCTATTGTCTGATGTAATCATAATTGGAAATAAATGGCATACCTGTTAGGTAATCTATATGTAGTTCTCTGCGGAGTAAATATTAGCTATCGACTTCTTATTTAACGCAGCAGTTTTTGGGATACCATACCACAAACCATATTGCATTCCTAAAAGAACAATAGCCAACGTCAAGTGAACGGGTTGAGCAAAGGAGGGTACTGCGAAATAAGCCATGACAACCCCTGTCAGAATTTCAAACACAACTACTACAAGGATGCCCCGACTCAGCAGGCGCACAAATTTTGTTTTTTGCGCATGTTTCAGTTTATAAACGAGTAAGGCATTAATTCCTAAGACAATAATCGAGAACGACCGATGGATGTAAAAGGGTACCCCTAACGAATTAATCCATTGGCTACGGGCTGCATATCCTAGATCAGAGATTACCCCATCCATTACCTCACGGACCTGAGTGCCTAGCAACACCTGACCAAATGATAATACAATCGCCAGTAAGGTGAGTTGTTTTAATTTAGGTACATTTTTGACCTTAATCGAGGTGAAAGTGTCTGGGTACGATTTGAATAATATATATAATAGGACAAAAACGATTATGATTGCCACAATCATATGTAGTGTTACCATGAGGGGATGTAGCTCCGTGGAAACCACTTTTGAGCCGAGCCATCCCTGAAATCCAACCAGAATAAAAGCCACCAAGCTGGCATGAAATAAATTGGACTTGGACGAACGCAGATAGGTTATGGCAGCCAGTAACGTAGCAAAAATAAGCAGTCCTGTGAATACGCCCAATAATCGGTTAACGTACTCAGTCCAGGTTTTTATGATGTTAAACTCTACTTCACCCTTTAATTTAGCTCCGTAAAGCTCTTTATAATCAGATGGTAACTGGTATGCCGCCGTAGGTGGCACCCAGCTACCGAAGCATTTTGGCCAATCAGGACATCCCATGCCCGACCCTGTACTTCTAACAATTCCACCCGCCGCAATCAACAAGTAGACCGTAATGACCGTAAAGAAAGTCAGTCTACGGAATAAACGATCATGACTGGATTTAATGGGTATTTTTGAATTGGTCATTGAAGTTCTGTGCCTCTATCTCGGCTTCCATCTTAATCTGCTCATTCTCATGGGGCAGATTGGACTCAAGCGTTTGCGAGTAAGGTACATTTTGAGGAATGAAGTCTTCCGCCGCACCAGGTTTACTATAGTCATACGACCAACGATATACCGCAGGAATCTCACCTTCCCAGTTACCATGACCAGGAATGATTGGAGTCGTCCATTCCAGAGTATTGGAATTCCAGGGATTTTGAGTCGCCCTTTTTCCATAAAAAATACTGTAGATGAAATTCCAAAGAAATATGAGCTGTGCTACGAATGTTAAAATGGCCGCAACAGTTATGAACATATTCAGATTTGTATAGGATTGAGTGAAGTCAAAACTAGTAAACTGGTAATAACGACGTGGAAAACCAGCAATTCCGACGTAGTGCATCGGTAGAAACACCAGGTAAATCCCTACAAACGTTAGCCAGAAATGTATTTGGCCCATTGTGTTGTTCATCATGCGTCCAAACATCTTTGGGAACCAATGATATACACCAGCTAATAGACCAAAGGCCGATGCGGCCCCCATTACGATGTGGAAGTGGGCTACCACAAAGTAGGTATCGTGCAGCTGAATATCCAATGCACTGTTCCCCAGGATTATACCCGTTAATCCGCCTGATACAAAGAACGATACCAAACCGATAGAAAATAACATAGCGGGTGTAAACCTGATGTTACCTTTCCACAATGTTGTAATGTAATTGAATGCTTTCACAGCTGAAGGTACAGCAATAATTAGCGTCAAAAACATAAATACTGATCCTAAAAATGGGTTCATACCCGTAACAAACATGTGGTGAGCCCACACGATGAATGAAAGGAAGGCAATTCCCAGCAGCGAGGCAATCATGGCCCGATAGCCAAAGATAGGCTTACGTGAATTAGTAGCGATAATCTCCGAGGTAATCCCTAGAGCGGGCAAAATTACAATATACACTTCGGGGTGTCCCAAAAACCAGAAAAGGTGCTGGAATAAAATTGGGCTACCCCCTACATTAGGCAAAGCCTCGCCTCCAATATATATTTCGGATAGATAGAAACTCGTACCGAAGCTACGATCGAAAATAAGGAGCAAAGCAGCTGACAGCAGAACAGGGAACGAAATCAGACCCAATACAGCTGTAATCAAAAAAGCCCAAATTGTCAGAGGCAGGCGGTTAAACGTCATACCGCGGGTCCTAAGGTTGATGACCGTAGTAATGTAATTGATACCTCCTAAAAGCTGCGATACAATGAAAAGGGCCATACTGATTAACCATAGGCTCATTCCCATCTGAGAACCAGGATGCGCCTGAGGCAATGCACTCAAAGGGGGATACACTACCCATCCTCCTGCGGCAGGTCCCGTTTGTAGGAACAGGGATATGAACATTATCACACTGGCAATAAAGAAAAACCAATATGAGAGCATGTTCAAAAAGCCCGAAGCCATATCCCGAGCCCCAATTTGTAATGGAATCAAGAAGTTACTGAATGTTCCACTTAGCCCAGCAGTAAGCACGAAAAAAACCATGATTGTGCCATGCATCGTGACTAGAGCCAGGTAAAAACTCGGATCCAGCTTTCCACCTGTATCGATCCACTGACCCAACACGGGTTTAAGCCAAGATAAATCTGCATTAGGAAACCCTAGCTGAATGCGGAATACCACCGACATGGAAAGCCCCAATACGGCCCAAAATATACCCGAGATCAGGTACTGCTTGGCAATTACTTTATGATCTTCTGAGAAAATATACTTCCGCCAGAAGTTTTGTTCGTCGTGATGCACATGCTCTTCTGCGTGTACCGCCGAATCCATTTCTGTTCCTACTGCTGACATATTCTTATTATTTTAATATGTTGATGTGTTTAACGTAGTGATGCCGATGTTCCTATGCCCGTAGTCGATTGCACTCCTATTTTAGTAGCCGTTGTGCTATCTGAATCTGCTGTGGCTGGTGTCGTAGCTGGAACGTAGCGCATAGCTTTGGGTTTCAAATTATCAGGTACTTTGGCTAAATAATCCGGATATGTTCCCAAGAATGTTTTTTGTTCGGCCATCCATTTACGATACGACGCTTCATCTTCCACAATTAAACGAAGTTTCATTGCAAAATGGCCTCTGCCACACACTTCTGTACAGGCAATTTCATAATCGAAATTGGGATTACCCGTTTCCGCCTTCATTTCAGCTGTTGACTTATCTGCAACGAACCAAAATTTTGTAGGCATTCCGGGAACAGCATCCATTTTCACACGCATGTGCGGGATAAATACACTGTGTAATACATCCCGAGCACGAATTTTTAGCAAGACAGGTTTATTGATAGGAATGTGTAATTCGGAGGTGCTAATAAAATCGTCAAATGCATTCTCATCTGACAGGTCAATTCCCATCTCATTCTGGGCATCAATCAATCGGTAGTTGTAGTTACCCAGCTTGTTATTATCCACGCCTGGATAGCGGATATACCAACCAAATTGTTTGCCCATAATTTCAAACACTTCGGCATCCTTAGGCGCATCGGAAGTAATATCCGACCAAGCCCGCCATCCTGTAAATACCAACAGAGCCATTACAATGGCTGGGATAACTGTCCAAATTAGCTCCAAGCGGTGATTTTCTGGGTAAAATGTGGCTTTTTGGCCCGCTTTGTATTGGTAACGCCACGAGAAATAGAATAACAAAAAGTTGACGATCAAAAAAGGAATTGTTAGAATCGCCATCGAAAACCAAAACAGATCATCCGTTCGTCGTCCATGGATGGAAGAAGCAATAGGCAGAAAATCTGGCTCCGCACTAAAGTAGGACCACACAAAGCCTATTGTTCCAAGGATAAGCAGGATCATAAACATAGCTGCATTCCATTTGTTACCCTCTGGTTTGAAAGGGTCAGCATCTGCTACATTTACGCTCTTCAATACTTTCTGCATTCTGGAAATAACTAAGATAGTCAGGCCCAGAAAAACAACAATGATAATTCCAATAATATAAGACATAAGAATAGTTTTATTGGGTTGTCAAGCTATATCGTGATGCAAAGACTCTTCAAGCATCGGATGGTTTTTAGGAATTAAATTTGCCTTGGCCAGTTGAGCAGAAATTACCCAAATAAATGAGCAGGCGAACAGCAAAATAAAACCAAATTCGACGGGACCGAACCCTGCTTTGGCACCTACCGTACCGGGCATGATATTGGTCCAGAAATCAAAGTAGTGTCCAATCAAAACGCTCCAACAGGCCACCTTTAAGATAGAGTGCGTAGCCTTCGAATCCCGTGTCATTAGAACTAGGAATGGAAAGAAAAAGTTTAAGAAAAGGTTGATAAAAAAGGGAGCTTTGTATATCCCTTCAAACCCGCTAAATCGCTCCCGATAGTAGATTGTTTCTTCTGGTAAATTCGCGTAATAGATCAACAAAAACTGGGAAAACCATACGTAAGTCCAGAAAATGCTAAATGCAAAAATGAATTTCCCCAAGTCACGCAAATGGCTCGTGTTCACGGCTCTTAGATATCCCATTTCTTTTAAAGTGACTACAGTGAGCGTGATTACAGCAAGTCCGCTCACATGCCAGCTGGCTAATGTATACCACCCAAACATAGTACTAAACCAGTGGGTATCAATGGACATGACAAAATCCCAAGCAGCCATAGAGGAAGTGACGGCAAAAATCACCAAGAAGGCAGTACCATACCGAATTGACTTATCGTAAAAAGTGATACCTCCCAGTTCATCCTCCTGCAAGGAGGCATTCCGTAACACCCGCCATAGCATATACCATGAAACAAAGTAGATAACAAGACGTATCAAAAAAAACGGGGTATTCAGAAATCCTTTCTTTCCATTTATGATTGGATCAAAAAGGGGACTAGCAGGATCGTATAACTCCTCGTGGGTCCAATGAAATAGATCATGTCCACCCAGGAAGAAGACAATAAGCATAATTGCCCCCGTTATAGGTAAGAAAGCAGGCATGGCTTCAGGTATGCGTTTGAATACTACCGACCAGCCGGCCTCTGCTAGATAGTTATAGGACATAAAGAACATCCCTATGACTGATATTCCAGTAAAATAAACTGAGTTGAGCCATATATTAGCCCAGATGCGGGTCATCCAGTTCGCGGCATGACCCGCCCCTTCAGCGTGTTCGCCTCCATGAGCGGCCGCTTCGTGGCCTGAACCATTTGCCAACAGGAAGGCTCCCACTATTACCAGAACCAGTCCGATGGCTCCGCCAATCAGTAATTTTTGTTTTGCGCCCGAAGTAAATTCGAAGCGTTCTTCAATCGAAGGTAGCGAATGTACTGATGCCATTATTGTGTCTGTTACTCGGTTATTCGGTTAATTACTAATCCTTCTGAAGTTGACGTACATAATGTACAATTTTCCAGCGTTCTTCGGGAGTCACCTGAGACCCATGCGGCCACATACGGCCTTTACCATGAGTAATAACATGAAAAATGTGTCCATCATTCAGTGTCTTATATGCGTCAGCCTTGTAGTTAGGTACTCCCTTGTACACTACTCCAACTGTCCCGTCTCCCGCACCGGTAGCACCATGACAATGCTGGCAATAGCGTTCATAAAGAACTTTTCCCTCGGCCAGTGTCTTTTCATTCAGAGGTACCGGATTAGTAAGCGTACGCTCGGCAATGCCAATGCTGTCTTTTGCAATGTTGTAGATCATAAGATCTACTTTGGCGGAGTCACCATCACCAAATTTGGTGTCGTAATTAGCCCTCGAAACCGTGCCCGCTACTGGTAACCTCATGTTTAATCCCATGGGGTTAATGGGATTTGCCTCTACTTGTCGGAAAGGTTCATACCCCACCGACAGGTACATATTTGGAGCAAATTCAAGACCGGGATTCTTGGGATCACGCGTACAACTAGTAACAGCCCATAATCCACCAATTAGGGCAACGGTTAACTTATAAGTAATTTTAAAATTCATCATCCGATTGGTTAGAATTGTTTGATGTTGACTTCTTCGGCGCCTGAATCTCTCAAAAACTGAGCAATTTCAGATTCTGATAACTTGTTTTTCTTCAATTCAATGGCCATTACGAATTTATTATCCGTGGAACGGGGGTCAAACATAGCTGGCGTCACCAAACTGGGTCCCAGACCATTGCTGATAAAGAAAGTAGTTACCATTCCGAATGCGGTAAAAAGTACCGTCAACTCAAACGTAATGGGAATATAATTGGGAATAGAGATAGGGTCTTTACCACCTACATTCATAGGCCAGTCGATACCCATGGTCCAGATTAATAATGTGAGGGCGCAGAGACAGCCTGTTACTCCGAACATGAAAGCTGCTATTCCGATACGTGTACGAGGATGTCCCAGGGCATCGTCCATTCCGTGGATAGCAAATGGCGAATATACCTCATTAATTTTAACACCTGCCTTTCGGAGCTGAGGTACTGCATGAAGAATCACCTCATCGTCATCGTATACCCCAACCAGATATTTTCCTTTAAAATCTGCCATAAATCGTAGTCAAATAGGTATTTACTGGATGTCTTTGTTATAATTCGGACTAGCTACTCCCTCTCCTTTGGCAACACCGGCTATTTTGGCTGGTAGTCTTTCAGATGATGACCGTAGCACGGCCTTCACTTCTGCCATATTAATCACAGGCAGGTATTTAGAGAAAAGCAAGAAGAAGGTAAAGAAGAATCCGAAGGAAAATATGTAATCCCCAATATCAAACCGAGTGGGAGAGAACATCGCCCAGCTTGAAGGCAAGTAGTCACGGTGTAGTGAAGTAACAATGATTACAAAGCGCTCAAACCACATTCCGATATTTACAATGATAGAAATAAAGAATGTCCATTTAACACTGCGACGGATAGTACGTGACCAGAAAAGCTGAGGAGAAACTACGTTACAGGTCATCATGGTGAGATATGCCCACCAGTAAGGGCCGGTAGCCCGGTTAATGAATGCGTAACTTTCATATTCAACCCCTGAATACCAGGCAATGAAAAATTCGGTTATGTACGCCACACCGACGATTGACCCCGTCAGCGTGATCACCTTGTTCATGGACTCGATATGTTCGAGAGTAATATAATCTTCTAATTTATAAACGACCCGTGTAATCAACATCAGGTTTTGAACCATTGCGAATCCAGAGAAGATAGCTCCCGCCACAAAGTAAGGAGGAAAGATTGTCGTGTGCCAGCCTGGAATTACCGAGGTTGCAAAGTCCATACTTACAATTGTATGTACAGAGAGTACAAGGGGAGTAGCCAGACCTGCAAGTATCAAGCTAATATACTCATAGCGTGACCATGTTTTGGCACTTCCTGTCCACCCCATCGCTAATGATCCGTAAATGAATCGGGACACTTTGTTACGAGCGCGATCACGAATGGTGGCCAGATCAGGAATAAGACCGATATACCAAAATACAAGTGAAACTGAGAAATAGGTGCTAATGGCGAATACGTCCCAAACCAACGGAGAGTTAAAGTTAACCCATAGCGATCCGAAAGCATTGGGTAGTGGCAAAGCCCAATAAGCCAGCCACGGACGCCCCATGTGCATAAGAATGAAAGAGGCTGCACACAATACCGCAAAAATCGTCATGGCTTCTGCCGCACGGTTAATTGATGTCCGCCATTTCTGCCGAAATAGAAGTAGAATCGCCGAAATTAGCGTACCTGCATGACCGATACCTACCCACCATACAAAGTTGGTGATGTCCCAAGCCCAACCTACGGTTTTATTCAACCCCCATACCCCAAGGCCTTCCCACCACGTCCAGAATACACAAGCGGTACCATAGATAAGTACGATTACGGATATTCCGAATGCAATGAGCCATTCCTTGGTAGGCTTATTTTCTACATGGCGGCATATATCTTCCGTTACATCGGCGTACGTCTTTCCGCCAGTTACGAGTGGCGGTCTCACGGGTGAAGTAACATGCATACGACTGTAATTTTATATTAGATAAATATTCTATTTATTGGTTGTGTATCAATTAGGCGTTAGCCATTCCGGGCTGTTCGACCTCTTGGTTGCGTATCTTGGTTAGATAGGAAATCTGGGGTCGCACATTGATTTCTTCGAGCATGTGGAAAGCACGGCCTTCGCGTTCTACTTCCAGTATTTTTGAAATCTTGCTCCCCGGATCATTCATATCACCGAATGTTATAGCATTTGTAGGGCAGGTCTGCGCGCAGGCGGTGTTGATTTCGCCATCTACCGGACGTCTTCTTTCTTTCTTAGCTGTCAGTTTGCC
This sequence comes from Cytophagales bacterium, assembly GCA_038204185.1. Classification (GTDB taxonomy): domain Bacteria; phylum Bacteroidota; class Bacteroidia; order Cytophagales; family Spirosomataceae; genus Salmonirosea. The sequence continues at coordinate 18,275 of JBBRDE010000034.1, read as the reverse complement.
ATCCTGAATTCGTTGCACGCACATCGAGCACTTCTCGATAACACCCCGCGAGCGAACAGTCACTTCGGGATTAATTACCATCTTTCCAAGATCATTGTTATAGTGGTAATCGAAGTTATCGTTGTCGAAGTACTTGAACCAGTTGAAGCGACGTACTTTATAAGGGCAGTTATTGGCGCAATAGCGGGTACCCACACAACGGTTATAAGTCATCTGATTCAATCCCTCCGAACTGTGGGTAGTAGCTAGTACCGGACATACAGTCTCACAGGGAGCGTTGTTGCAATGCTGGCACATCAAAGGTTGAAAAGTTACCTCTGGATTTTCCGCTGCTTCCTCGAGAGCATCATAACTTTCTGCGGATTTGCTACTGTAATAGCGATCAATGCGAATCCAGTGCATTTCACGGCGATTGATAACTTCTTGTCGCCCTACTACTGAGACGTTGTTCTCCGATTGACATCCAATTACACAGGCCCCACAACCCGTGCAGGAATTCAGGTCAATGACCATTCCCCACGAGTGGTTATTATAATTGTGACCATTCCAAAGGGTGATGTCGGTTGCTACTTTGGGGCCTTCGGAGGTTTCCACTTTTGGTATAAACCGGCCAGCCATTACATTTTTCTTGTAATCGGGCAATACAGCATCTTGCAACACCGACTCGCGCCCCATTACCGTATCGTGTGTCTGAGTTTGTGCTATATCCCTGAAATCTCCGGTCTTCGTTAGCGTTGCTTCACCCGGCATAAAGGATAAGTAGCCTCCTACAAAAGTAGCCCAAGGATAAGCGTTCACACCTACACCATTTGCTGACTTTCCAGCCTTCTCACGACCGTAGCCAATCGCTACTGCCACTGTACCAAGAGCTTGTCCCGGTTGGATCACCACAGGTAACTCCAAAGCCTTACCCTTCAAGTCAATTTTTACTACATCGCCTTGCTCGACTCCCAGTTCGGTAGCCGTAGCTTTGGCAAGACAAGCATAATTATCCCAGCAAGCCTTCGTGATTGGATCAGGGAACTCCTGTATCCAGGGATTATTGGCCAGATTTCCAGTCCCCATTCCTACTTTTTCATAGAGGACAAGCTCTAGACCCGAGCCATTGGTTTTATAGGTTCTAGCGATAGAAGCCGATGCAGCTCCCGTATCATCACTTGTACTAGAAGAACTGCTTATGCCTGATGCTGCTCCCTGCTTGGACTCAAAAACACCATCATGCAGGGATTTTATCCAGAATTGATCAAAGCCGCCTCCTGAAGCCTGTGAATACATATTACTCCGCCAGTGAGCCTTCACGTATTCATGATAGTCAGCGTTTTTGCCAGCCCATTTCAGTAAGCTGGATTCAGCTTGTCTAGTATTATAAATAACACTAATAGCCGGCTGTGTCAGACTGTAAGACCCGATGCGTGGTTCAGCGTCGCCCCACGATTCGAGATAATGGGTAGTCGGACATATATACTTAGCTAGTGAAGCGGTCTCATCAGGGCGATCAGCAAAGGAAATGCTTAGGGGTACCTTTGGAAGAGCTGCTGCGATTTCCGCTCCACGCGGATGGTCATATACAGGATTTGCGCTGAGAAATATTACCGCGCCTACCTTTCCTCCTTTCAATTCGTCAATGAAGCCATTCATAGCTGCATCGTCGCCTTGGCGGACATTCAGCGGGGATCCACTAGCAATTGTAGAACCATAGCTCCCTAATATTCTATTAAGTGAACTCACGATGGTCTGGACAGCAGGATCATTCGTTCCAGCTACAACCAGGGCCTGTCCCTTCGAAGCAATCAGATCGGCCGCGGCTTTGTCAAGGTTTGGGAGGTTTACCGCTGCATTAGAAAGTCCTACCCCTCCAGATTTGGCCGCAACTTTATTATAGAGTGCTGTTACTACCAGACCAATTTGAGAAGGCTTTACTGCAGTGCGATAATCGGCGTTAGAGCCTGTCAACGACAGAATCGATTCGAATTGGTAATGCCGTGACATATCTCTCTTCCCTCCCTTGGCACTGCTCAACTTGCGGGTCTCGGCATATTGGGAAGCGAACATGCCTGGCATCAACCAGGTACCCAGGAAATCGCAGTCGATTCCTACAATGGTTTTGGCTTTGCTAAAATCATAAGCCGGAACAACCCCGCCATTGGCTTTTAGAAGTGCCGAAGCAGAGTTGGCATCGTACTGAATATGGGTGGTAGCAGGATATTTAGCAGTAAAATCAGCAATTACCGCTTTTGTAGAAGGGCTGATAATCGTAGAAGAAACCAGGCGAATTGGAGTGGTGTTGCCCGCAACCTGAGCCAACTGTGCCATGATATCCTTATCTACCTGTTCCCAGCTTACCTTGGTATCAGTACCCTTAGCCGGTCCTTTCAATTTCTCTATATCGTACAGGCTTAGTAGCGAACCATGTACTCGGGCACTAACTCCGCTTGACACCCGAGAAAGGGTGTTAGGTTCAAGCTTAATAGGACGCCCTTCACGGGTTTTAACAAGTACACTAGCATAATCGCCTCCTTCGGCGTAGGTCGAAGCATACCAGTTGGCGATGGTTGGAAACTCGCCTTCGGGTTTGTTGAGATAAGGGATCGCTTTCTTAACCGGAGTTTCGCAAGCTGCCAACGAAACCGCAGCCATGCCAAACCCCAGTACCTTCAAAAAATCGCGACGATGCGTACCAGTTCCGTCCACCACATTTTCGTATTCATTTTCACCGGGAGGGGTTGGGGCAAATTCACTGTTGGCATTCCTGACAAAGCTGGCATCATTACGTAGTTCTTCCAGACCTTTCCAGTACCTCTTGGTAGTATTTTCCATAAAATTGTTCAACACAAATTGTATCTTGGAATTCTCTTTGCTATTAATAGTGGCACTTTGAACATTCCAAACCGCCAATGTCAGCCACTTTCAGGGCTTCTTTACTTTCTTTGCCGTGTAGCTGTACGAGCTTATCATAGTATGCATTGCCCTTCGCATTTACCTCGGTTTTCCGGTGACAGTCAATACACCAACCCATGGTAAGTGAAGATCTTTGCTCCACTACCTCCATATTCTGGATTTCCCCGTGGCATTGCTGGCATTCTAAACCGCCAACATTCACGTGCTGGGCGTGATTGAAATAGGCTAAATCAGGCAAGTTGTGAACCCGTATCCATTCAATAGGTTGATTGTTCTCAATAGCAGCGTAGATTTTCTGAATCTCAGGTGATTCTTTCTTGATCACCCCATGACAATTCATACATATATTAGCCGAGGGAATATGAGCTGACTTGCCCCGGTTGACCCCGGTATGGCAGTAATTACAATCAATTTGATAGGTGCCTGCGTGCAGTTTATGCGAATACGCGATGGGTTGCTTAGGGGCATATCCCTGCTGAACCCCCACGTGGAAAGCCCCATCTACAAGCGCTTTGGTTACCAATAATATGAATACCCAAATGGTAGCTGACCGAATAGCCGGGTTATTGGCGGTTTTGGTCAAGGTACCTTTAAGACGCTCCATAAAGGGTTGTTCCGTTTGACCCGCAGAAGCCTCACGACTAACGGCCTTGGAAAGCAACGTAACCACTACTAGTAATACCCCCAAAACCAAAAGCATTACTACGAGCAAGGCGACAAGCACGAGCACAAACAAGTCGGAGGGACCACTGGATTGAACCACCGCAGGACCCGCAGCAGCGGCAGTCCCATTTGCAGCGGCGGCAGGGGCGGCATTCGCCTGATCAACATAGGCCAGAATTCCTTTGATATCATCCTCTGACAAGTTAGGGAAACTTGTCATCTGCGCCTGATTGTACTCGTTGTAGATTTTTACCGCCGCAGGATCCCCAGCCGCAATCATTGCTTGTGAGTTGTGAATCCACGTCACCAACCAGGGAAAGTCGTGACGTTGCGAAACCCCCTTTAAACCAGGGCCAACGGATTTTTCTGCCGTTACATTGTGACAAGCGGCGCAGTTGTTTTTAAAAATCGTTTCCCCTGCTGCTGCGTCACCTCCGGCATCTTGAGCCAGCGTTAAAAAGGGCAGGCAGAACAGAGTTAATCCTATAACAAATTGTTTCATTTTAAAGGGCATTTTTTTTTCAGAGCAATCGTTTTTCCTTACTGGTCGATTCATAGTTAGGTCTCTGTAATACTTCAACACGCAAATCTACTGCGCGATCTTTTATCTACAAAAGTATTTCGGCTATATTTTGTCACACCTACTTATTTATATTTTTTCTAATCTAACGTGTTACTAGGGAGCAGAAAAAACACATATTCAATGTTGTTTGTCAAGCACTTATAAAAAAATACCATTTGTGAAAGCTAATTGTTTAGACTTTCGCAAATGGTATTTTTCCGATTCCAAAATTATATCACAGCACTATCGTTAGCAGCTGTATTTAGGTGAGGTTCCGAGCGGATTCGAACCGCTGTAGGAGGTTTTGCAGACCTCTGCCTAGCCACTCGGCCACGGAACCCTGTTTCCGTTCAGCACCTTGGTGACAAGCTGCTGAACGGGCACAAAATTAGAAATTATTCCCACTAAACTGGTTTATTTCTCTTCTTTTTCATCCGTTGCCTCGTCTACCATGGCTTGTACCGCCTCTTCCTTTGCTTCGGCGATTTTCTCAGCGTTCATCTTCTCGACATCAGTCGTAGGATTTTCCGCTTCGGTTTCCACGGGTGGAATGGCCGTTGTACCGGCATCTTCGTTTTCGGCCTCAGCCTCGTCAATTTTGGCGTCCAGTTTTTCAACAATTGGATTTATATCCGCTTTCTTGATAGCATATTCGGCCTCTTTTTTCACGTCCTCACTAAGGGGCTTGTCCAATACTGCTTCTGCGGTAGGGGTCAGTCGCTTTTCCTCGATGGTTTCAGATTCTTTGGCCGATTTTTTCTCATTTTTCTCCGTATCCTCCATCTGTTCTTTTAGCGCCGAGAGTACATCCAAATCGCCGAAGGTTGATTTGTCGCCTTCCTTCGCATCCTTAGATGGTGTACTTACGGTAGCCTTAGCCGAAGATTTCTTGGGAGCTTTTTCTTCTACAGTTCCGCCCTGCCATACTTTCGTATGAGAAAGAACGATTTTCTTCTCCTCTTTCGAGAACTCCAATACCATGCAATCCAGGCTTTCACCGGGTTCTGGCATAGAACCATCTTCCTTCGAGATATTCTTTAGAGTAGCGATTCCTTCGATGCCGTAGGGTAGCTCTAAGGTAGCGAACTTATCTCCTTTCGATAGCAGCGTACAGCGATGAACTGAACCCACCTCGAAGATCGACTCAAACGTATCCCAAGGATTCTCTTCGAGTTGCTTGTGTCCCAGCGCCAGGCGACGATTGTCGGCGTCTAGTTCAAGTACCACCACATCCAGATTCTCACCTACCTTGATGAAGTCAGAAGGATGCTTTATTTTCTTAGTCCAGGATAGATCCGAAACGTGTACCAAACCGTCTATACCCTCTTCAAGCTCGATAAACAAGCCGAAGTTAGTCAGGTTACGTACGATACCCGTGTGGCGTGAACCGATCGCGTACTTATCTTTCAATTCAGCCTGAGTCCAGGGATCTTCCGTGAGTTGCTTGATGCCCAAAGACATCTTGCGCTCCTGACGATCCAAAGTAAGGATGACGGCTTCCAGTTCGTCATTGACTTTCAGGAATTCCTGTGGATTGCGCAGGTGCTGCGACCACGACATTTCGGATACGTGGATCAAACCCTCTACGCCGGGCATGATTTCCAGGAACGCACCGTAATCGGCCACATTGACAATACGGCCTTTCACTTTGGCACCAACCGTCATTTCTTCCGACAGTGAATCCCATGGGTGAGCCTGCAATTGCTTCAAACCTAGTGAAATACGCTTCTTCTCTTCGTCAAAGTCAAGAACTACGACGTTGGTCTTCTGATCCAGGCTCAACAATTCGGATGGGTGACCGATGCGGCCCCATGAAATATCCGTGATATGCAACAGACCATCAACACCGCCCAAATCGATAAACGCGCCGAAATTGGTCATGTTCTTAATAACGCCTTCGAGTACCTGACCTTTCTCAAGGTTGTTGAGGATGAGTTGACGCTGCGCTTCGAGGTCTTTCTCAATCAGTACTTTGTGCGATACTACTACGTTGTCGTTAGCGTGGTTGATTTTTACAACCTTTACTTCCATACGCTTCCCGACGAATACGTCGAAGTCGCGAATCGGTTTCACGTCGATCTGAGAACCGGGCAAGAACGCCTCGATACCGTACACATCTACGATGAGACCGCCTTTAGTTCTACGTTTTACGGTAGCGTCCATGACGAGGTCATCCTCGAACGATTTCTGAATATTATCCCAGGCAGTAATTACTTTCGCTTTCTTACGTGAAAGCACTAACTGTCCCTGACCATCTTCCTGATTTTCTACGTACACTTCTACTTCATCGCCAATCTTAAGATTAGGCAGATCCCGGAATTCGTTGGACGACACAATGCCATCAGATTTGAAACCGATATTCAAAATTACTTCGCGGTCGGTGATACCTACTACCGAACCCCGTACCACTTCCTTTTCCTGAATAGGAGAAAGCGTGGTTTCGTACATTTCTTCCATTCGGGCACGATCCTTAGATGAGTAACCTGTGCCGAATCCTTTGTCATCTGCGGTATCCCAATCGAAATCGGGCATCGCGTGGCTTTTCTTTTCCTTTGCCATAAATAGTTTGAGAAGCTGTCCTTTTGTACATCAGCCCCCAGACCACTGGGCTGAATTTTATGAAACATTGTGTTGCTTTTGAAAAATAGACCGCAAAGGTAGTGTTTTTTCTGTTCGGCGCATGGGAATGCCAAACATTTTATATCCCCTATATTCATATGAGGAAGCAGCAGGTAGTTGGAAAAGAAAAGTCAAACGGATCAGTATACAGCTTCCCTTGCTCCAAGATAGGGAAGCCATCCGTCGTCGACAGAGCCCGAAAAATCCCGCAGAAACATGAGAAAAGAAGGCCGAAACGGACGTTGGTGCAGGGGCATAGAGGCTTCTTCGGGAGTATAGTCGCCCTTGCGGGAATTACAGCGTTTGCAGGCCGTGGCCAGATTGTCCCAATTGGTTTTGCCACCGCGCGATTTGGGTAGTACATGATCCAGGGTCAGTTCTTCTTGTGTTCCACAATACTGACAACTATTTCCGTCGCGCTTAAAAATATTCTGCCGGGTCATCATGACTCCCCGGTAAGGTAGGTGGATGTACTTGTGCAGGCGCACGACGGTCGGCATAGGGTACACCTCGCTGACGGTTCGCAGGACATGCGTAGAAGAATGGGCAATCATTTCGGCCTTGTGCATGTACACCAATAGGAAGGCCTTGGGAACGGAACATACACTAAGCGCGCTGTAATCCTGATTGAGTACCAAAACTTTCCTGCCCATAGATCTTAGGTATTTTCTTTCGAGCAATTTAGAAAATATACCTAATACTAACGTCAATAAAAGCTGATTTGTTAGTGAAATTTCGGAAAAAAACCATTCTCATTCAAATTTCCACTTAGTACCCCATACGGTCTGTTTCACGCTTCACGTCCCGTTCCTTGATGGAATCCCGCTTGTCGTAGAGTTTCTTCCCTTTGGCCAAAGCAATTTCCAGCTTGGCAAGTCCCCTTTCATTGGTAAAAAGGCGGGTAGGTATGATCGTTAATCCCTGATCTTTCAAATTTTCGGACAACCGCCGGAGTTCGCGCTTGGTTAGAAGCAACTTGCGGTCGCGCATCGGATCGTGGTTATAGTGGGTACCTTCGGTATAGGGAGAAATATGAAGGCTCCTGATAAATAGTTCATCATCAAGAAAAAGACAGTAAGCATCCTGAAAATTAACCTTTCCCTGACGGATAGACTTGATCTCGGTACCCGTCAGGGCTATACCCGCCGAAAACGTATCAAGGAAAAAATACTCGAACGAGGCGCGCCGATTTACAATGTTTACATTTTTAACTATTTTGTCAGACATTTCTCTTCTTTTAAGTAGGTGTAAAGGTAGGCCATTCAAAAAAATTATTCCAACTTCCATGAAATATCAACGAAGTAGCAAGCTACGAGCCCTAATGACTGTCGCAATCTGGATGGTAAATTTACCAGTGTGGGCTCAAGCCGATTCGATGGCCGTAAAAGTGGTAGTGAACCGACTCTTCACGGGTATGCGTACCGGGGATTCTTCCCTGGTTAGTCAATCCTTTACTGCCGATGCGACCCTGCAATCGGTTTCGCTAACGCCTGATGGCACAATCAAAGTAGGAAAAGATGCAATCGATGGTTTTGTGAAAGCTGTAGGTACCCCTCATAATGAGGTATGGGATGAGCGCGTCTATGACCTACGCATTCAAGTTGACGGACCTATGGCTACCGTTTGGGCACCTTATAAGTTCTACCTGGGCGAAAAATTCAGTCACTGCGGAGTCAATGCTTTTACACTATTTAAAACGGAAAACGGCTGGAAGATTGCAAGTATTACGGATACAAGGCGGAAGGATGAATGTAGGTGAGCCTGGGCTTTGCGAAGATATGGTCCATTTCATTGAACTGTACCAATCTACGGGTTAAAGGGGCGAAAGCTCGTCATAACTCTGGTAAATGACAAGCAATCGAGACCCTATTCGTTATTAATCACAAGTCCGCTTTCCTGGACTAAGTTCTGCTTATTAAAATTCAATTAATCGTATGGCCTTCCTCCGGCAACCTACCTTGAGAATTATTTTTCTTTCCCTGCTTACCATTTGCTTTTTCAGCTACCGTACCCACGCACAATTCTCGGGGATTCCTGAAGAGGACCGCTTTACCAAAACCGTACTTTCCAACGACTTGAACGAGCCCATGGAACTGGCCATAGCTCCCGACGGACGCGTGTTTTTTACCGAACGAAAAGGGAATTTTTATATGTATGATCCTTCCACACGGAAAACTAAACTCATTCGGGAGTTTCCGGTATTCTGGGAAACCAAGTACGGCAACGGACTCATTGGCCTGGCTCTGGATCCGAATTTTAACAAAAATCAGTACCTCTATTTTTATAATACGCCTATCTCCGACACGCCCAAGCAGCACGTTTCGCGCTTCACGCTGCTGGACAACAATACGTTGGACTTGGCATCGGAAAAGATTCTGCTGGAAATCCCAATCGACTACGAAATAAGTCGCCATACCGGCGGTTCGCTAGCGTTCGGGCCGGATGGTAATCTGTATATTTCAACGGGCGATAACACCAGCCCGTTCGCGTCCAACGGCTTTACGCCCATCGACGAGCGGCCCGGACGTAGCCAGTTCAACGATCAGCGGACAGCAGCCAATACTAATGACCTACGGGGCAAAATCCTGCGCATTCACCCTGAGGACGACGGTACCATGAGTATTCCTGAGGGAAATCTCTTTGCCCCTGGTACGCCGGGTACCCGTCCCGAAATTTATGTTATGGGCTCACGAAACGCCTACCGGATTACGGTTGATCAAAAAACGGGCATTCTCTATTGGGGCGAAATAGGCCCTGACAGCGGTAAGGAGAGCGAGCGGGGGCCGAAAGGTTACGATGCGTTCAACCAGGCTCGGAAAGCGGGCAACTTCGGGTGGCCTTATGCCATTGGCGACAACAAGGCCTACCATGACTTCGACTTTACTACAGAAAAAATTGGTCCGGCCTTTGATCCACTACAGCCGGTAAATGACTCGCCCAACAATACAGGAATCAAAAATCTACCCCCCGCCCAGAAAGCAATGATATGGTACCCTTACGACGAATCACCCGAGTTTCCAGAACTGGGCAAGGGCGGGCGCTCGGCCATCATTGGTCCGGTTTACCATTTTGATCCTGTCTTAAAATCGAATACCAAATTTCCTCAGTACTTTGACAAGAAACTATTCATTACCGAGTGGATGCGCAACTGGGTATTCGCTGTGGATTTGGATGAAAATCAAAATTACCGGGGCATGGAACAGTTTATGCCTGCCGGGGGTGACTTCCGGCGGCCCATTGACTTGACTTTCGGCCCCGATGGATCTCTCTATGCGCTAGAATATGGCTCAGTCTATGGCATTGATAATGAGGACGCACGGCTGGTTCGCATTGACTACAACGCCGGAAACCGCAGTCCCGTGGCACTTATTTCGGCTTCGGACTCGCTGGGAACAGCGCCCTTGAAAATCATATTCGATACCAATAAGAGCTACGACCTGGACAACGATGAACTCACTTACCAATGGAAATTCGGCAACAATACCGTCATGTCCAAAGGCGGCACTGTCACCTACACTTTTGATAAAAACGGCACTTTTCCCATTACCCTGAATGCTACAGATCCTTCGGGGGCTAGTCATACGGATACATTGCTGATTCGAGTAGGGAATACGATGCCAAAAGTAGCTATTAGTACCCCTCGTAACAGTACATTTTATTTTGATGATGAATCGTTTGCCTACTCCGTAAAGGCTACTGATAAGGAAGACAAGGCGATCGATCCTAAACGGATCAAGGTACAGTTTAACTTCATTCCCCAGCTAGCCAATCAGGCTTTGCTAATCGGGCATCAGGAAAGCACGGAAAATGTCGACCTGGGCAAAGAGCTCATGGCGAAAAGCGATTGCAAGGCCTGCCATCAGATGGATAAGGCCTCAGTGGGACCTGCCTTCGCGGATGTTTCTAACAGGTACCGCAACGACAAGGGCGCGTTGGCCCGCCTTTCTAACAAGGTTATCGTAGGTGGTGGTGGCGTGTGGGGCGAAACCGCTATGAATGCGCACCCGCAACTTTCTAAAGAAGAAGCTACCGAGATTGTCAAGTACCTGTTGGCACTAGGCGAAGCGCAAGGCAATCTTCCTCCCCAGGGCACCAAAATACTCAAAGAGCACATAGAAGCAGGTAAGTCCGGCGTATATCAGCTCTCAGCCTCCTACACCGACGGCGGCGGCGGGGGTATCATGCCATTAACAGCCAGGGCTTCGCTCTGGTTGCGTCCTGAACAGGTAGAGGTCGAACAGGCCGATAGCTTGTACCAAGTCGATAAAGACCGTTCAGGTATTTCATCCAAGAAAAATGGCTCGTTCTTTGCTTTGAAAAACATTGATATGAGAGAAATTAAAAAACTAACCTATAGGTACGCAGTTAGCGAACCAGGATTACAAATAGAAGTACACAGTGGGTCGCCGGGAGGCCCTTTGGTAAGTTCCTTGTCCTATACACCAACAGCGAGTAACAGCTCGTATGCGGAAGCTACTACTCCTGTAAAAGTATCGACAGGAGTGCATGACCTTTACTTTTTGTTTATCCGTAAGGAGGAAAATGAATCGAAAAATTCGGGAGTACTAGACTGGGTGCGGTTTGGAAGGTAAGTGAAGGGCGAACCAATATGGGCATTAAGCTCGGGGGCGTATTTAGGCCTAAATTTTACGACATGGAATCCAATATCCAATTGCAGGGTAAATTCACCCCCTACGCGTTGCCTTTCATAGACCTCCTGGGGACAAGAAGTACTGCACCGCATGATTTCTGCTGGGTATCAGCGCAGGAGCTACCTACATTAGAGCTAGTAGCATGAAACATTGCAACCGACATCGTATATGACCTGCGACGCCGCAACCGCGACATTTTCCTGGCCGTAACTCCTCACACCGGAGCGGTTTTTGGAGATCTGAAAGTTCAGGTAGAACACATTGTAACTACCCCCTTCAATCCAGACATCGCTTCCGTCACACTCAGCAACTCCATTCCGATGGGTCGCCGCAGGTACTTCTAATTAAACAGATAACCCAACCATTTGCTAACTTTTAAGAAATCCCCAGAGGCGTTTTGAAGGCATCTTTGGGGATTTTTCTATTTTTGCCCCCGAATCATTCGCTGCTCAATGGATGTATCCATAATTATTATCAATTACCGCACGCCGCAACTTATTCTCGACTGCCTGGCGACGATCTATAAATTCACCAAGGGTTATACTTTCGAAATAATTATCGTTGATAATGATCCCGCCAATGGGGGAGGCCACCAGGTGCGGATGCGATACCCCGAAGTCAAATGGATCGACATGGCGTATAATTCGGGTTTTGGCCGGGCCAACAATGCGGGCATGATGATTGCACAGGGGCGGTATTTTCTAGCCTTGAACGCCGATACACTACTGACGGATAATGTAATCGGCCGCTGCATAGTCCGTATGGATCAACGCCTCGACATTGCTGCCTGTGCTGCCCTGCAACATGCTGCCGACGGCACTCCGATGCCTTTTTACCCAAGTTTTAATGCATTTAGGAAAACCTTCTACATAGTGCCGCCTTCCGGTTTCTTACAAAACACACTCGACAAGGTATTTCCCGAACCACAGTACGATGACCCTGAGCAGCACGACTGGCTCGTAGGAGCTTTCGTATTGGTTCGCCGCGAAGCTGTAGCGTCAGCGGGTGGTTTTGATGAGGATTTCTTCATGTATGGTGAGGATGTAGAATGGTCGAAGCGGCTGAGCAAAGTAGGTAAGCTATGCTACTTCCAGGATTGTACTTTTGTGCATCTGGAAAATAACAATCCCTTTCGCCGGACCAATATTTCCTGGATCAACCGATTCAGCACCCAAATGCAGGTATCCAACATGCTGTGGATCAGGAAACACTATGGTGTATTTGCCTATTTGGCAACAATCCTTTCCAACCTTTTGATGATTCCAGTAATCCTGGTCTGGAAGATGCTAATCAATCTAAAAAAAGATGGGAACCCTTTTTCTGACCTGCGCACCCAGCGGATTTATATTAAAAAAAATGGGGTATTGCTTAAATATTTTTTTAAGACATTATTAGGTAAAAAGTACCTTTATAAAATTAAGGAATCCGAGAACATAGATTTACACCTTGCACCTTGAAGAAACGCATTAAAATTCTGTTTTTTACGCCCTATGCCTCTCGTACCGGCTCCGAAATGATGCTGCTGTACCTGCTTCAACACCTTGACCGTGAAAAGTATGAAGCCGGGTTGGTTAGTTTTTCCGATGGCGAATTACTCAAAGAAGTACCCGCTGATATACCCGTATTCATCGGACCAGGCCATTACACCCTAACCCAGAAGGTTTCGTTTCACCTGGGTTTTCATCCCATGGAGCGCTTTCTTGACAAGCTATCCCGCCAGTTTAAAGCTGATTTTTGGTATGTCAACACCATTATGTTGGGGGATGTGGTGCGAGCAGCCCGCAAGTTATCCCAGACCGTTATCAGCCATATTCATGAGCTTTCCCACATGTTTAGCTTTGTAAGTCGCGAAGATTACAAAGGTATCATCCAGGGCTCCAATTTGCTGATCGGCTGTTCCGAAGCGGTTTGTGAAAGCCTTCGCGCATCTGGCGGCTCAAACGTTGAGAAATTATTTTCCTTTATAGACTTAAAGGGAATTAAAACCTCAACCGCGCGGGCCGAAGCTCTCCGCCACGGGTGGGGAGTACAGCCTGGCGATTTCGTCTGGATCATGTCCGGCACCACCTCAGAGCGTAAGGGCTTCGACTTGTTACCTGATTTGGCGGCGGCTGTTAATGATCCTACGGTTCATTTGGTGTGGGTTGGCAAAATCTCACAGGATGGCATGGCGTACCTCACCGAAAAGCGCTGCGAACAAAGCAAAATTACCAAAATCCACATCGTGGGCGCCAAGAACGAAGACTACTACAACCACCTTGCCGCCGCCGATAGCTTCATGCTCACCTCCCGACAGGAGCCGCTGGGTATGGTCATGGCAGAAGCCGCCTGGTTAGGAAAACCCATCGTCGCTTTTGATTCGGGTGGACCTTCCGAATTTATTGTAGAGAAGATCGGCACAGTAGTCCCCAATCTCAACATTAAAGAATTCGCCCGAACAATGGATCATTGGCGGCAGAATATTGCCGACTTCGACGCTACTCGCGCCCGCGATCAGGCCATTCTATTTGGCGCTGAATGCGGAATGGTCGAATGGGAACGAATCATCGCGAGATTCCTTAAACATTTGTGAGCTGCAGCGGCTTCTCTTACCTCTGATCAACTATTTCAAAATCTATTTTTTGGTTTTCTCCCGGATTATCTCAGGAAATGTGATTCAATTCGTTGTAGAAGCAAGAAGAGTATTTTGCTAGGGCAGAATAGTGGGGGGTAATTCTTGTTTTTTTGGAACTTATGGAGATTATGTATAAGAAATTAAGGACAACAAGCCCAAAGCCGCTTCTGTGGCTTAGTATTTGGCTGGCTGTACTACTACTTCCCGGTGAGCTATCGGCTCAGGCTCCGCTGGCGCCCGGTAACACCCAGCGCTACTTTTCCCTGATGCTTCTCAATTTATCGCAGGAAAAAGATTTTGAATTGGATGTCATTAGACAGTCAGCCGCTGCGGGCGTCAATTCGGTACTCCTCACAGTACACTGGGACAAAGTATACAAAGATTCCCCAACTGGTCCGGGTGATTGGTACCGGTACGATAGCGAAATACAACTAGCTACTCAGCTTGGGCTCAAAGTGGCCATTCGTGTTTTTGTGGGTCGAAACAGAGATCGCATCAAAGGCTTTTGGACCCAAGCCGAAAGTATGAGAGACTATCGGCAGAACCCCATACGGGAGGTATATGACGCTACTTCTTTCAGCTACCTGCACCAACCCTCCGTAGATTTGGCTGCCGACTTTGTAAAGCAGGTGACTGAGCGTTATAAATATTTGCAAAAAGACAACAACCTGCTATTTCTTTCGGTCGTCACCACTCCCACCCAAGAGGCAGGTTACCACATGCTTTCGATCCCTCCCAACGGAGAGTATAAAGAGCTGTATCCAACAATTTTTGATTATTCTGATTTTTATAAAAAAGGATTTACTGCCTGGCTGAGTAGTAAATACAAGAAGATCATTCGCCTGAATCTGCTTTGGGGAAGTGACTATAAGAATTTTGAGGAAATATTACCGCCCGTGACACCATGGGATGTCAAGGAGTCTTTTTTTGGACGGCGGGGCAAAGATTGGTATATCTACCGGCACTTGATCTTAAAGCAATTCAACGACCGAATGATTCAGTCCGTTAAGGACGTCGACAAAAGCATTTCCTATATAGCAGAGTTCGGGGCTGTCATTGATAATGTCAGTGCCTTACGCGGGACACTGGCCTTTCGGGACTTATCTGAAAAAACGGATGGTATCAAAATCCACGATGCGGATAATTACGACCACCGCTGGACCATGGATGTGATCCGGAGCAATATGCGTCCCGGCCAAGTGGTCATGAATGAAGTCTTCTATGCAGACTACCTACCCCATAGTGAGTTCTACGAACAGATTGACGAATCCTTTGAAAATGGCGCTAAAATGGTAGTATTTGTCCTTGCGACTCCAGGCCACGTGGCAGCTGTGCGGGATGTACTCCGAAATTCGGCTAATAAATGGCTTAATAAGCCCCTGGTACCCATTGTGACCACCGACACCATCTCATACCGCTTGTCGCGGGTCATCGATAAGACTGTCGATATGGGAGCATACGATACCTGGAAGAAAATAGCCCGGGGTAGTGGTAATCCTCGTCCGGTACACGTGCTACTGGATGAAGACATTCTCTCGGACGAATACTGGAAGGCGGCGGCTAACATGGCTCCCTATCTGCTGAACCCAATACCGATGCAGATCATCGCAGTGAATCGCGCCTTCACCTACAGAATTTCTACTGACACCTTTGCCGATCGGGATGGAACCATTGTGAAAGTGGAGTTACCGTCGCTACCCGGCTGGGTGCGCTATGAAAATGGCGAGTTGAAAGGTATTCCTCCGGTGTTGGGTGATACCCGCCTGCTGGTACGGGGCATTGACGACGAAGGTGCGTCGACTGACGCATATTTGACCATTAGGGTTGATACGCGGGAGAATACTAACAAACCGCCTACGGTCCAGAAAAGTCTGGCCAATATCGTGACAGCCGTTAACGAATCATTTCTTTTTACGATCCCCAAAGATCTGTTCGTAGATAACGATGGTTCCGTGACGCGCATTGAAGCAAGTGAACTACCATCCTGGTTGACTTTCCAGAATGGCCAGTTTAAAGGATTCCCCACTAAGTCGGCCGATTATCGGGTGGCACTGAAAGCCTACGACGACCTAGATGCCTTTGTGGAAATTTATTTTATGATTCAGGTGGTAGAGCCTCAATTTCTTAATAGTTCCCCTTACGTTCAAAATACCATCCCCGTTAAATTTACCAAGGTAAATGAACCCTTCAAATACACGCTTCCTACCAATATTTTCGGTGATAGTGATGGCTACATCGCTCTAATTACTGCCCAAAACCTGCCTGTTTGGCTCACCTTTTCGCTCAATGAGTTCTCCGGCACTCCACCCCGCGAGGGAGAATACCGGATTATCATTCGTGCCTACGACAATGTAGGAGGGTATGTGGATACTCCGTTTATTCTAAAAGTAGAAATTCCCAAACTAACATTCGATCTCTTGCGCTCAGGCCGTGCCATCGACCGGCAGCTGATTCGTACATTGAACCAGGGTGACACCCTACGGGCGGCATCTCTGCCTCCGCTATTGAATATCTATGCCTACGGTAATTTTGAATTCGATCGGTTGACGATGAACCTCAGCGGGCCGTACCGGTATAGCACTGTGGCCAACAAGTTTCCCCATGCACTCTTCAGCGATGATAGCGGTTTTGCTCCTTACGTAGGTACCTACCTGCTAACTGCCACAGCCTTCAAAGCCGATTCTTTGGTACTGGTCAATACCCTCCGATTCAGTATTGCTCCCGGTGACTCAATCCAGCAAAATGTCCAGCTCGACGACTGGCTAGGGTACCCCAATCCTTTCGAAAATGTTTTCAATGTTCAGCTTCCCGTCAACGAGACTTCGGCTTCTTATACCTTCTCGTTGGTAAATTCCAGTGGACAGCGTATTCCGGTTCCAGCCAAATGGGTTACCCTATTCGGTAAAATCGCCCAGATTGACCTGGCTGGTATGTCTCTGGCTGGTGGCATTTACTTTCTGCGCGTCGAGTCCCAAGGAGCCTTTGTGCGGCTCTTTAGAGTGATGAAAAAGTAATAAGCCTCTTTTCTATAAATTTTATCCAAAGATAAGGAGTTCGATAATAGTATGCTTGCATACTATTATCGAACTCCTTATCTTTGCTATATTATAGTATGCACGCATACTAATCAATTGATTTTCCAAACCCTAAAAAATATAATCTATGTCAGTTGTCGAAAACCAAACTACCATCAAGGGAGGCGAATTCCTGATTCAGGAAACCAAAGCTTCCAAAATATTCATTCCCGAAGAATTTACAGAAGAACAACGCATGATTGCTGCTACCTGCCGCGACTTCCTGCGTACCGAAGTACATCCCCGACTCGATGAAATCGACGCGGCTAAATCACCGGAGCTGATGGCATCGCTTATGGATAAAGCCGGTGAGTTGGGTCTGTTGGGAACAGCCGTTCCCGAACAATATGGCGGATTCGGCATGAACTTCAATACCTCCATGCTGGTGGCCGAAAGCTTGGGAACGGGCCATTCATTCTCCGTAGCGCAGTCGGCGCATACCGGCATTGGTACCCTACCTATCGTGTACTACGGTAGTGAAGGCCAAAAGGAAAAGTACCTACCCAAGCTCGCCACAGGTGAGTGGAAAGCTGCCTACTGCCTGACTGAACCCGATTCCGGTTCGGATGCTAATTCGGGCAAAATGAAGGCCGTACTTTCCGAAGACGGCAAGCAGTATGTCCTCAACGGCCAAAAAATGTGGATCACCAACGGGGGATTTGCGGATTTGTTCATTGTCTTTGCCAAGATCGAGGAAAACGGCGAAACGGATAAGAATCTATCGGCTTTTCTGGTAGAAAAAGATTTCGGCGGCATCACGATGAACGAGCCAGAGAAAAAATTGGGTATTAAAGGCTCGGATACGCGCCAGATGTTCTTTAACGATTGCCCGGTACCCGTCGAGAACCTGCTTTCCAGTCGGGGTAATGGCTTCAAGATAGCCGTCAATATCCTCAACATTGGCCGTATCAAGCTTGGTGTGGCCGTACTTGGCGGAGCTAAGGGGGCGTTGGATCACGCGATCAATTATGCTAACGAACGCAAACAATTCGGAATTTCGATCGGTCGCTTTGGCGCTATAAAATATAAATTGGCCGAGATGGCCACCAAACTCTACGTTTCGGAAACAGCCTGCTACCGCGCTGGCCAGAACATAGACGACGCCATCGACGCCTTGAAAGAAGGCGGCATGGACGACGCTGAGGCCAAATTGAAGGGTGTAGAGCAATTCGCCATCGAATGCGCCATTACTA
>JBBRDE010000033.1:0-27829 GCA_038204185.1 Cytophagales bacterium | reverse complement strand
TCAACAAACTCATTACTGGGCCAAATAATTTTTATTTGGTGATCGTTTTTTTTATTAATGATTGATATTATATTCTCATTTTTGTATTTATAGGCGACTTCGAAATCACTAAGATTTTTTGAAATTCCGAATAAGTTACGGAATAGGGTGAGAATTTTTTCTGTAATCTTAGCTTCAAAATTTTCAGAGTCTATTCTTGAATTGCTTAAAATTCCATCCAACATCTCCTCCGGCAACTTCTTAAAAAAATAAACCAGCTTCGCCACCGTACTCTTTCCCGTGGCCTGCTCGCCCATGAGAATGGTTAGATTAGCTACCTTGATTTCCCGCTTGGCGGTATTCTTGATGGCTTTGAAGTTTTGAATGAGGATCGTTTCCATGCTGTCTATCCATTAAAAGAGGTGACTGAACATCTGCCAGCCACCCCTAAAACTACAAAAAATATTCTCTGACTTTACAAATCAATCTTCCCGACCATTTCCTCAGGCTTCACCCACTCGTCAAATTCTTCGGGGGTAAGGTACCCCAGACTCACGGCGGTTTCTTTCAGGGTACTGCCGTTTTTGTGGGCAGTCTGAGCAATTTCGGCGGCTTTGTAGTAGCCAATTTTGGGGTTTAGGGCCGTCACCAGCATCAGCGAGTTATTCACGTGCTTTTGGATATTGGCTTGAATCGGCTCGATCCCCACGGCACAGTTATCGTTGAACGACACGCACACATCGCCGATCAGCCGCGCTGAATGCAGGAAATTATAGGCCATCATCGGCTTGAACACATTCAGCTCAAAGTGCCCGTTGGAACCTCCGACGCTGATTGCCACATCGTTGCCCAGTACCTGCGCGGCTACCATCGTCATAGCTTCGCATTGGGTGGGGTTCACTTTGCCGGGCATAATGGAACTACCAGGCTCGTTGTCAGGTATCTGAATTTCGCCGATGCCCGCGCGCGGACCCGACGACAACATGCGGATGTCATTACCGATTTTCATCAGGCTCACGGCTACTGTTTTCAATGCGCCGTGCGCTGCCACAATAGCGTCGTGTGCGGCCAGCGCTTCGAATTTATTCTCAGCGGTCACGAAAGGTAGCCCCGTCAGTTCGGCAATGTGCGCGGCCACATTTTCCGAGTAACCCTCGGGCGTGTTGATGCCTGTACCCACGGCGGTACCCCCCAACGCGAGTTCTGACAGGTGCTCCAGCGTATTGTTGATGGCCTTAAGACCATGCGTGAGCTGCGAAGCGTAGCCCGAAAACTCCTGCCCCAGCGTCAGTGGCGTGGCGTCCATGAAGTGGGTACGCCCGATTTTTACCACGTTTTTAAATTCAACAGCCTTGGCCTGCAGCGTGTCGCGGAGTTTGGTGATGCCCGGAATGGTCAATTCGGCCAGAATCTTGTAGGCCGCGATGTGCATGGCCGTTGGAAAAGTATCGTTAGACGACTGCGATTTGTTGACGTCATCGTTGGGATGCAGGAATTTCTGTTTATCAGCCAGGTCGCCTCCTTGCAACACGTGGCCGCGGTAGGCAATTACCTCGTTGGTGTTCATGTTCGACTGTGTGCCGGAGCCTGTCTGCCACACGACGAGTGGAAACTGGTCGTCGAGGGTACCTTCCAGGATTTCGTCGCAGACTTGCCCGATCAGATTAGACTTTTCTTTATCCAAAACACCCGCTTCGGCATTCGTGATGGCGGCCGCTTTTTTGAGGTAAGCGAAGGCTTTGATGATTTCCCTGGGCATCTTGTTGATGTCCTGCGCGATGGGGAAATTCTGGATCGAGCGTTGCGTCTGCGCGCCCCAATACACGTGAGCGGGGACCTGCACCTCGCCCATGGTGTCTTTTTCTATGCGAAAATTCATTTTTAGATAGAAGATATGAGATATGAATGATGAGATTTGTTTTTCTCCGAAAGAGTGGCAAATCCAACTACCGTAAAATTAAGGTAGGTGGGGGAGTTTTGGTAGGTTTTAGTCGATAAATGTTCGGCTGACTTGGAAACCGGGTATTAAACCTGTCCTTTTCAGGACACTAACGGTTATTGGCGTGGGGCAGAAGTGGGAATAGTCGATGTATGAGAGGATAACTTGTATACCCTCAGGCAATACACTTTTTAACAAAAACCGTGTACAAGCAGTTGTTCTGGGAAGAGCCGGTCGCCAAGGCACTCTTTTGGGTTAAAAACCATCTTTATTCTGAATCATATTCTATGCTAGATCTTCCGCCTACCATTCATTGCAATACTTTCCTGGACTTCAAACATTCCATACCCTTGCTAATCGGGCTCGAATTTTCCCGAAGACCAATTATTCCTTTCTCCACAGATTGGAAATATCTTGCCGATTTAAAAATAGCCAGCCAGTGGAATTTTGACCTTCGCCCCGCCCTACCCTACCTGAGGGGCAAAATGAGTGCCATCGTGGTGACCGACCCCAACCAGAAGATAACCTGGGTTAGCCAGGGTTTTACGCGTATGACGGGCTACGAACCACAGGAAACCTATGGCAGGCATCCCAGTTTTTTGCAGGGAGAAAAAACGCTAACCCAAACCCGGCAACAGATTCGGCAACACCTGGTCGAGGGTCAGTCCTTTGCAGGAACCATTATCAACTACCGCAAGTCGGGACAAGCTTACGCCTGCTCCATCAATCTTTTCCCGGTTTACAATCAGTCTCGAGACCTGGTCAACTATATTGCTCTTGAAGAAGAAGAACCTATGGATTTGCTGGCACTTTGATTTTTTTTGTGGAAAAATGGCCCGAGCCGGGTAACAGGTAATGCAACCTTGATGACCGAACTTTCGTACATTAGGTTAAAATACTCCGCTCATGCAATTACTCCGGCTGGTTTTCTTAATCTTTATTTCCCACACTTCAGTAGCTACGATATACCCCCGCGATTCCACAGAGCAGGATTCTACCCATAGTCTTTTCCGCAATACCAAGTTCATTGTCCTGCCCGTCGTATTTAAACTTCCCGAAACGGGCTGGGGCGGCGGGGTGGCGGGTACCTCCACGTTTTCCTTTGCCCGCGACTCGTCATCCGCCAAACCTTCGCAGGTTTCATTTGGGGCTACCTATACCCAGAAAAAGCAAATCCTGTTCTTCGTGCCGTTCAGCGTTTTTTACGACAATAATCGCTACTACTTCAATGGCGATAACGGCTGGTACAAGTACAATTTCAATTATTATGGCATCGGCGAAGACCGGGTACCTCTGGAAGTGTTCGACGTGAAGTTCCCGCGCATCCGGTTGGTAGGAGCCAAACTCATTGGCCCGAAAACCTACGCCGGACTGCGCTACCAGTACGAAAGCTTCAACGTAACCGGAACCCAGGCAGGTGGCGAACTGGCCACGGGTCGCATTGCGGGCAGCGACTTCAGCCGTACGTCGAGCCTGGGACCTACCTTTCTGCGCGATAGCCGTGACCAGGTATTTTATCCGCGCAAAGGCATGTTCGGCGAACTGTATATACTCCCTACCACCAAAATTTTCGGAGCCGACCGTAACTTCTCCCGCATCTCCCTCGACGTAGCCAATTATTTTTCATTGAGCAAGAAACTCGTTCTGGCTACCAATTACATGGCCAGTGCAATTTTTGGCAGGGAGGTACCTTTCAGTCAGTTGTCTTTTCTGGGCGGGTCCAAGAAAATGCGGGGTATATACGAAGGATTTTTTCGCGACAAGAATGCACTGCTCGGTCAGGCCGAATTACGCTGGGAAGTATGGAAATTCATCGGTCTGACGGGCTTTGGTTCGCTGGGATTTTTGGGGAATGAAGACGATGTTCTCCGGTTCGACAAACCCAAATACACCTACGGTGCCGGCCTACGCATCACCGCCCAAAAGAAAAACCACCTCAATTTACGGGTCGATTACGGCTTTTCACCCTACGCCGATGCGAACCTGTACATGACGATCGGCGAGGCGTTTTGACTCACCTCTGTCAATCCTGGTTAGGGTACCCCCACGCGCCAAAGTAGCTGGTCTGTTCCGAGGCAAAGGCAATACCAAAAATCTTTGTATTTTTGAAGAATGAAAGTGAAGCCATTCATTCTGATAAGCTTGCTGTGTAGTGTCCCGTTTGGACTCGCTTTAATCCAGAAAAGCGATTTAGGTTCTTTTTCTCCCGGTAGTTCGCGTGGGCAGGACTTTATCTTAGCTACCACTATACAACGGCACTCTGGAAACGGTCTGATTTCCATAAAATCAGACACACTAAGACCAGTACTGGTCATACAAATAGCTCGTGCTAGCATCATTCAATCTGTTCCGGGCTTAAAAATTATCCTACAAGACGAAACTACCGGAGAGAGTCGCACGCTCGCCTACGATTCAAAAAATATGACCGCGCGTGCTACGGTTGAATCCACCCATAGTTACACGGTGGCCATCGACGCTCCGAACTATATACCCTATCGAAAGTACATAGCCAGGGTACAGTCCAATCAGGAAATAGGGGTTCAGTTAACGCGGGCCGATGTGAAGCCTGCAGAGAAAAAATACATCCTTATCGTGATGGATAAAGAGCAGCGATCGGTTATTCCTGATGCCGAAGTGCACGTTTCGGATGAGAACAAAAATCCTGTCAAAGTCACCAAGAATATCGGGCAGCACGCTGTTTTCATTGCTGATGCAGGTGACTTCACCTACGAGGTGAAAGCGAGAGAGTATCAGACCGAACGGGGATTGATTGAGCGCTCCACCACCGGGTTTGTAGAAATCGGCTTATCGCGGCGAAAGTCTGCCCCTCAGACTCAGACGATCGCATTCGTGGCGCAGGATGCTTTTACCCATAAACCGATTGCCGCCCGCTTCCGGCTCAACAGCCCCGAAGCCAACACCTCCGCGACTGTTACCACGGCGGCTAATCCTGAGTTCGGCACCGAATTGAAACTCAAACAGCCCTACCTGCTGGAAGTAGAATCGGACGGCTACGCCAATTACTCAGCCCCCATCACGCTGGATGCACCGGAAGTAGAAACCTTTAAACCCCGTGTCGTACTTTTGGAGCCGCTTTCCTATGAGGTGAGTTTTACAATTCTCGATGCCGTAACTATGAAGCCCATAAATCCGGCTTCCTTTGAGGTAGGTGAAGCCGGAAAAGCCCTGAATCTGCAAAGTAAAGGCAATGCGCGCAAAGTAAATCTTGCCTCCGGCAAGCAGTACGATATTCGGGTAGGTCAGCCGGGCTACAAACTGTTCGATCGTAACTTGACCTTCGACAAGCCTACCGGCCCAAAAGATTTACTCAAATCCATTCTGCTTTCCCCCGTAAAAGCCGAAACGAAACCTGTCGTGGCTGCGACCAAACCGCCAACTCAATCTGCCCCCATGGCGAAACAAGGGGAAGAAACGGTGTTTGAAAACCTGAAAGTGGGCGAGGCCGTGCGGCTGGATAATGTGTATTTTGACCAAAGTAGCTACATCCTGCGCACAGAATCGTACCCGCAATTGGACAAACTGGTCAAAACGCTGCAAGTGAATTCCAAACTGAAAGTAGAAATCGCGGGCCACACCGACAACATCGGCGACGCGCGGCTGAACCAGTACCTGTCCGAAAACCGCGCCCGAGTCATTTCCAGCTACCTAGTTAATAAAGGTATCGCCAAGGAGCGCCTTGTGCCCAAAGGGTACGGCCAAACCAAACCCGTAGCCCTCAACGACACTGAGGAAAACAAAGCGCAAAACCGGAGGGTGGAGTTTGTGGTGCTTGAAAATTAATGGAAAGAGGGGAAAAGTACAAAAGTTCAGAAGTACAAAAGCCCCCTAGTAGAAGTACCTTAGATTGTAGGAAAGATGCGTCTTACGTGCTGCGCATTCACCTTCAACAATTCAACAATTCGACAATTTCCCCTGGCTGCATTTTTTCTAATTCCCAATTGTCAATGGACCAGCGGACCAGTCGCAGTGTGGGAAAACCGACAGCGGCGGTCATGCGGCGCACCTGTCGGTTTTTGCCTTCGTGCAGCGATAGCGATAGCCAGGAGGTTGGGATAGATTGTCGGAAACGAATGGGCGGATTGCGCTCAGGCAGGTAGGGTTCTGCTATTTTGGTAGCGCGGGCGGGAAGGGTCTGATGTTTCTTACCGTCGATGGAAATGGTCACGCCCGCCGCCAATTGAGCGCAGGCTTCGTCCGTGATTTCACCTTCCACCTGTACGTAATACGTCCGAAAATGGCGTTGTTTGGGATCAAGCAAGCGGGTTTTAAAAAAATTATCATTCGTCAGCAACAGCAGTCCTTCACTGTCCGCATCCAGCCGACCGACAGGATACACATCTTTGGGAAAGACAAAATCCAGATCAGCCAACGTAGCGTGGTCGCCCTCGCGGCTAAACTGAGATAACATCCCAAAGGGCTTGTAGATGGCGTAGTAGTGTTTCAGTGGAAAGTGGAAAGTGGAAAGTGGAAAGTGGAAAGTGGAAAGTGGAAAGTTAGGAAAAAATGGGCCTGAGTCCGCATCTACCCCATTTTCTAAGAAAACTTTGTCCCTAAGGTACTCTTGAACTTCTGTACTATGTGCGGCTCGGGCCGACCCGCTTTGCTCCTTATTCAATTTCCAGTAAAACCCCACAATGATCGGAATGAATTCCCGTGGTTTGGTGGCGGCATTGTACCAGCCGGTCGCGCAAGGAGTTTGAGATGGAATGGTAGTCTATTCGCCAGCCTTTATTGTTGGCGCGGGCTCCGGCGCGGTAGCTCCACCAGCTGTACTCCGTAAGTTCGGGGTTGAGGTGGCGAAAGGCATCGGTGAAGCCGTTATCGAACCACTGTGTCATCCAGTTACGTTCCTCTGGCAGGAAACCCGTGGTATTTTTATTACGCACGGGATCGTGTATGTCGTTTTCGGTATGGGCGATGTTGTAATCACCACAGATAATGAGTTGTGGGCGTGCCTGCCGAAGTTCGTTTACATACATTTGAAAATCTTGAAGAAACTGCATTTTCACCCCCTGTCGTAACTCCCCGCTGGTACCCGATGGAAAGTAGCAATTCAGGATGGTTATTTCCCCGAAATCAGCCCGAAGTACCCTACCCTCACAATCATACACTGACAAGCCGCAACCATCCACGACGCGATCGGGGGCGATTTTTGATAAAATAGCTACCCCGCTGTAACCTTTTTTTTCTGCCGCGTGCCAACCTACTACCTGGTACCCTAGTGTTTCAAAACCCGATAAGTCCACCTGTTCCTGTTGCGCTTTAACTTCCTGAAAACACAGTACATCAATGTCTTGATCCGCCAGCCAATCCACCAGCCCATTTTTGATAGCCGCCCGGATTCCGTTGACGTTATAAGAAAGTATTTGCATTTTTTGTTTTTAGAGGGCCAAAGTGGCATAGGCACAGAGTGGGACGGCCCATGCCGCACAAAATGGTTTTAGTAGTATTTATGAAACCCTATTTCCCTATCTCTTTACCACAAAATCGCAACTCAGAACTCGGAAAATTTCACTATCAATCAATTCTCCACTATCAATTATCAACTAACCAACCACCACTTCCCCTTTCGCTACGGCGGCTTCGGCTTTTTCATCGTTGAAGAAAATCAGGAACAGCACCAACACCACGGCGGCGATGGCAGCGGGCACCATCCAGATCGACGTCCAGTTCCTGACGCCATCCACGGTGTACATATCCGTCACGATACCCGCCAGCTTGGACCCGATACCCATTCCGATACCGTAGGTTGCCAGCGTAATGAGACCCTGGGCCTGCGATTTGATGCGGGGACCTGCCTTCATATCGGTATAAATTTGTCCTGTTACGAAGAAGAAATCGAAGCAGACACCGTGTAGCAGAATAGCGGCGTAGAGCATCCACTCACCCGAGCCGCCATCGCCGTAGCCAAAGAAGATAAACCGAATGATCCAGGCGATAAGCCCGGCAGCCAGCATCCATTTCACACCGAGCCGGGCAAAGGCTAGCGGGATTAAAAGCATGAAGAAAAATTCCGACGCCTGCCCGAGCGACATTTTGTTTTCGACATTGGTCATACCCGAATCGGTCAGCGAAGGGTTGGCCATGGCGTAGTAAAACGAAAGCGGGATACATATCGCGATGGACGAAATGAAGAAAATCAAAAACGAGCGGTTCTTGAAAAGTACAAACGAATCAGCCCCCAGAATCTGCGCAAAGGTAGCTTTGCCGGTAGCCGTGGGTGGGGTATTGGGTAGCGTAAAGGCAAACAAGCCCAGTACCACGGCTGCGACCATCGCTAGTTGGAAAATCATGACATTGTCGCCTATATTCATGAAACCCACGATGTTGGTCACGACGATCCAGGAAACGGTACCCATGACGCGAATGGCCGGAAAATCCTTCTCAGGATTCTTCATATGCTGCATCGAGATGGAAGTCGTGAGGGAAATGCAAGGTGCAAACGACAGACAGTAGCCCAGCATGACCCAGAAAAAAGAGTCCGCATCCTGAATTTGGGTGATGTAGAAAAGAATGGCAGCCCCAATAAGATTAAGTACCCCCAGTACTTTCTGCGCGGCAAAATAGCGATCGGCGATCATACCCACGAAGAAAGGTGCGATGAGCATGGCTAGCGAAAAAGCCGTGTAGGCATTGCCGACCTGGTCGCCGGTGGCGTCCAGCTGGGTAAAGAGGTACTTGCTCATCTGGCCATACCACGCGCCCCACACGAAGAATTGCAGGAACATCATGGCCATTAACTGGTAGCGAACGGTACTTTTCATAGGTCAAATCGTTTGGTAGGGTTTGCTGTACGGTTGGAGAGAATTTTCAAAAGTAAAGCATATCCCGGGATTTTTTAACCGCCAAGACGCGGGGGCGCGAGGATTTTCCATTAATCCGAAAAACGCCAGTCAATTATATCGCGTGATCGGTCGGAATATCGATTCCGCTCCATACTTTTTTGGCGGTCCATTCGGCGGCGGAATCAGCCCAGAACACGTTCTTGTCGGGTAGGCCCAGCGGCAGCAGTACCGTGGCGCACAGGTACAGGCTACCCGTGGAAATGTAAGTTTCGCCAATGGCAGGCTGGTGGCCGTGCAGACCAATCTGCAGCCAGCCTTTGGCATCGAAAGTACCTTCACTTTCGGTGGTGCGCTGCATCACCGCTGTAAGCGCCGAACGCACCTGCGCGGGCGAGACATGTTCAGGTAGCTTTTCAACCAGGGCCATATTGGCCAAATGCTGAAACGCCCCGGCCCGGTAGGCGATGGAACGGCCGATGATCGGGAAGGTACCTTCGGGCGAGATGAGCCGCTCCTGAATGGCCGCGTACCGGATAGACCGCTTCGTTACGTCCTCCGCCATTTTTTTATACACACCTTCCCTGGGCAAAATTGCTTCCATAATGTCATACAGAAAAGGCTGAATCACGTAGCTGTTGTAGTAGTCCCAATGGAAATTGGGGCCGTCGCCATACATCCCATCGCCCAGGTACCATTGCTCGTGCTGGCGTAGGGCGTAGTCGAGCCGCATTTTGTCGTAGTCGTAGCCATATTTAACAAAAAACGCTTCGATCATCGCACTGAACAACAACCAATTGTTGAAGCCCGGACGTATCACCCGGCTACTCAGAAATGCCTTCACGACATTGGCTTTTACCGGAGCCGAAAGCGCCTCCCATACCTTCGGTGCCCGGATGAGCCCGTGCGCCAGAAACGCGGCATCCACCACGGGCTGGGCTCCTTTATTAAAATTCAGGAAGTCTTTGGCAGAGGGATTGGTAGCCTTGTCGAATGCTTTCAGCGTCAGCGCGAAGTACTTATCCCGCATCTGCTTTTCCGTGCTATCCGAAAATTCGGTCAGGTTCAACCACGGACCGATCCCCGCCATCAATCGCCCGAATGCTTCCAGATGGGTGTACTCGGGCCGGTCTTTAGTTTTGCCTTCCACCGGCATATTGGCTTTCAGGCTATCGTTAGCCAGGTTGGTCAGTACCGGATTGGCCAATTTATCGAGGTAGGTCAGCCAGATCTGGCGATCCGAGGGTGCGGGTGGGCGAGCGTTGCTCAATGCCCCTACGCTGGTCAGGCCCAGGGTTTGGAGAAAGATTCGTCGGATCATAAAAATAAACGCTAAGGGCCATCAGTCGGTAGCTGACAACTTTTTTAAAAAATCATTTAAGGTACCCCATCAACTCCTCCACCATTGCGGGTGCCCCAATGTAGAGCGGTGTCCGCTGATGTAGGCTCGTGGGTTTAATATTCAGGATGGCTTCGGTATCGTTCACCGCTGTACATCCGCTAATACCCGCGATAAACGCCAGGGGGTAGCATTCGTACAGAAGCCGGAGCTTCCCGTTGGGGTTTTTGAGAGTGGGCGGATATAGATAAATACCGCCTTTCAACAAATTACGATGAAAATCGGCCACCAGCGAACCAATGTAGCGCGATGAGTACTGCCGCTCGCGACAGTTGGCAAGGTACCTTTGGACGGGTTCGGCGTAGGCGTTCAGATTGCCATCGTTGTAGGAATAAATCGCACCATTTTCGGGCGTTTTGATATTGGGGTGCGAAAGTATGAATTCCCCCACGGAGGTATCGTAGGTAAAGCCATTGACACTGTGTCCTGATGTGTATACAAGCATCGTAGATGAGCCGAACAGGATGTACCCTGCCGCTACCTGCTCGTGGCCGCCCTGCATGAAATCGTCGAGGGTAGGCTCGGTGCCCACGGGCGTTACCCGGCGGTAAATAGAAAAAATGGTACCGATGGAAACGTTTACATCGATATTGGACGAACCATCGAGTGGGTCGATGGCTATGACGTATTTTGCTTTGTTATTTCCGGTAAAAATGATGCCTTCCTCTTCCTCCGAGATCAGTGCGCATACTTCCCCGCCATTGGTCAGGGCCCGCCGGAACCGAATGTCGGCGATCACATCCAGCTTTTGTTGCGCTTCGCCCTGCACGTTTTGCGATCCCATGTCGCCCGTCAGGTCGATGAGTCCAGCGCGGTTTACTTCCCGGTGAACGATTTTACCCGCCAGGGCCATATCGCGGAGTAGTTGCGACAACTCGCCCGTCGCGAAGGCAAAAGCGCTCTGCCGGTGTTGAATGTAGCGGTCGAGCGTGGTGCCCAGGGGCATAACTAGCGGATGGGAGGTGGGGGTGCTCATGGAAAGTCAGGTTATAGAATATTTGCAGAGGGTGAATTCGCTACGGGTCAGGGCTTATTGGGCCTATGGTATTGTCATAGACGATAATTTTCAGGTAAGTGTCCACAAGGCGGTTAAATATTCCAATATTTCTACTGAAAACCAACTCTTATTATGAAACTACGACTCCTCGCTTTCCTTCTTGTAGCCACGGTAGCGTCCGCGCTGGCCCACGAATTCTGGATCTTTCCCAAAACTTCTTTCCCAAGGTAGGTACGAAACCGATATCTTCTACATCAGGCTAAAAGACGTGGCTATCGATAAATCGGAAGAAAATAGGGCGTAACTCTGGACCATTCAGAGGAAGGGCAACTCTTTGGTAGTGAAGAACTGTATGCTTCACACTTTATAGATCATCCTTCTAAGATTGAGTACGAGCTTCATCGGATCGCCTCGGTGGCCTAATGTGGGCTTTTGACAATAAAAGCCCGATCTAGACAGGGGTCATTGTTCTTGCACAAGGCTAAAGAATTGCAGGGTAACCTCAATGTTACGCTCCCAATATTCCCAGTTGTGCCCTCCGGGCCTAGATTCGAAGGTATGGTCAATTCCATGAAGATCGAGGGTGGTATGTAAATTCTGATTGGCCTCAAAAAGCGAGTCTTCCGTTCCGCAGTCGAAGCGAAAGGGGCCAAGCGTAGCGCGATTGGCTAAAAGAATTTCCAGCACCGATTCCGGACTTTCCACGCGTTCGACCAGGGTGGGAAAGGTACCTGGCTCATAGAAGTCTTTAATTTGTGCAAACTCGGTAATGGACGATAAACCAGAAAATGCCTTAAAAAGCCGGGGGTACTTAGCTCCCAACCGCATCGCGCCATAACCACCCATGGACAGCCCCGCTATATAGAAATTCGAATTTTCCGATACGACAGGCAGGAGCTCCCGAAGCGCCCGGGGTACATCCTGTACAATCCATTTTTCATAATCGGCATTTGATTGACGCAGATACCCGCTACCATCGCCGAAAAGCCCGTCAGAAGGCATAGCCACCACCATGGGCTGGATCGTCCCACGGTCGATCAGTTTTTGCGCAGTGCGATGTACGCCCGCCTGGTAAGCCCACGACCAATGACTGCCATATACCCCATGCAACAAAATAGCGACGGGCAAATGGCTTGCTAATTCAAAGCCCTTCGGAATAAAAACCGAAACGTCACCCCGGCCACCGAGCGCCGGGGCTTTCACCGTGATATGGCGCAGTCCGTTGGTTTCAAAGCGAGGATCGGAGATTTCGAGGGTAAAAAAGCTCTGGGACACAATTCTGTGTTTAAAAGACAATAACTCCTTTGGCATTCTTGCCCTGATGCATATCCTCAAAAGCCTGCCCCAGTTGATTCAGGGCGTAGGTACGGGTGACCATCTCGTCCAGTAGTAAATCCCCCTTCGCATACAGGGCCAGCAACTTGGGAAAATCGATCTCGGGGCGACACTTGCCGTATAAGGGATTAATATATATTTTATCCCACTCGAATAGATTCATGTCGATACTGATCGTTTGCTCAATCCCGCTGACCTGGCAGGCGGTACCCGCGTTGCGGATCATTGCTAGTGGGGCAACACCCAGCGCCGGGATGGCGGTACATTCAAATGCATAGTCGGCACCGCGCCCGCCCGTCAAGGATTTGACCGTTTGGGCGGCCCTGAGCAGACCTTCGTCTTCACGATCGGCCAGGAGCGTATCGGTAGCCCCAAAGTATCGGGCCATTTCGAGTCGGTTGGGATTGACGTCGATGGCGATAATCAGGGCTGCGCCCGAAATACGGGCGCCCTGAATCACGTTGAGCCCCACGCCGCCGGCCCCCAACACGACTACCGAGGTACCTGCCTTCACTTTGGCCGCATTGACCACCGAGCCAAAACCCGTCATGACCCCACAGCCGATGATACAGGCTGAGGAAAACGGAATGTCCACGCCGATTTTAACCACGGCGGCTTCCCGAACCAGGCTGTAAGTCGACAGCGTTCCCAGGCCGAATGACCTTTCAATGGGGGTACCCTGGTAGCAGCTGGACTCAAGCCGGGCGTGGCCGCCGCTGAGTTTATTTCCGGAGGTAACAGGGGAGTTTACTTCACAAAGGTGCTGGTTGCCCTCCTGACATTGGAAGCAGGTATAGCAAGGCGTAGCCCAATTGAGCACAACCGCATCGCCCACAGCTACGCGCGTTACCCGTTCTCCCACGGCAATCACAATTCCTGCACCCTCGTGGCCCAGGATGATGGGCTTGCCCCAGGCGAGCGAATCCCAGTCGGTATGGCACACGCCGGAGGCCTTGATTTCTACCAGAACCTCATCCCCGGCGGGTTCGTCCAGGGTGTAGGTTTCCAGGGTAAAGCTCCCCTTTCCGTCGGCGATTGCCGCCTTTCCTTCTCGCATATTAGCCTGTTTTTATAAAAGCAAAGGATTCAAATCCGAGGCCGCTTTGCCACCAACCGGATAGTTTTGCAGCCACCGGTCCAGGTCATTTTTCTGGTGGGGATTGCGGGGCTCGATGATCTCGGCTTCGGCATCCATAAAGATTACCGTCATTACTTCCCGGCGTGACTCCGACAGGTTACCGGGGGCAGCGTGCAGCGTCCAGCCCGAATGCCAGGTAGCATCGCCGGCCTGCATGGTTTCGGCCCGGCTGATGGGGTACCCATTTTCTTTGACCAGATCAGAAAGTACCGCTTCCGAAGTATCCGAAATATCCAGGTCGCCCAGATACCCCAGATTTTGTGAACCGCTGGCGAAGGTCAGCATCCCCATCTCGATATTAATGTCCACCAACGGCATCCACATGGTGATGGTATTATCAGTATTCAGCGGCCAGTAGTACTGATCTTGATGCCAGGGCGTATTTCCACCCCCCGCTTCTTTGAAAAGGGCTTGATCATGATAAAGCCGAACGTTTTTGACACCCATGAGGTCGGCGGCTATTCCCGCAAATCGTTTGGCCAGTGTGAATTTTCGGACCGCCTCGTCCACCTCCCATAGGTTCATGATTTGCAGAAAGGCTTTTCCGTAGGTATCACGGTCTTCCATTTTTCGCTTTTCGGTGTTATAGCGGTCAGCGGCGTCCAGAATCACCGGGCGATAGACTTCCATCTCCTCTTCGGTGACAATCTTGCGCAACAAAACGTGGCCGTTAGCCTGATAAGATGCTTTCTGATCGGCGCTGACGGAATAACGGCTTTCCATAGCCGGCAACTGCTGAATGTTTTCCATAGAGGTCAATACGATTGGGTTTAGAATTTTCACAAAACTAGGCGGAAAGCCGGAAACTGGTTTTCTCTAAATTCGCCTAAGTTTTATGTATTTTACCATTTATTATCACTGCTTGCACAGTTTGTGTGAATTTTTATTAAATGATTGCTCAATTTGAGAAAGTCGTACCCGTCGAGGATCAGTCGTTTTTTTTCAAAAAATTCGAGGTACCCTACTTCGACGCCCCATTTCATTACCATCCCGAAATGGAGCTCACCTTCATCGCTCACGGTACAGGAAAGCGCTACATCGGCGAACACGTAGCCCACTTCGAACCCGGCGACCTGGTTCTTGTGGGTTCTCAGGTACCCCATTGCTGGCTTTGTGAGCGCGGAGCCGGGGCAGATTCCCAGGCTAGCGTTTCCTACGTCATTCAGTTTTCCCAGAATTTTCTCACCTCCGACGGCTTTTCACAAATTCCGGAATTTGAACACCTGACTACCCTTTTCCAAAAAGCTGCCCGTGGTGTGCTGATTCTGAACGAATGCCGGGCAGCTATTATCCAAATCATGCAAACCCTGCCCACGCTGAATACCCTTCAACGGCTCACGGCGCTGCTGAAAATATTCACCTTACTTGTTGACAGTCCGGATGACCTATTCGTACTGGAAAACAACCAGCCCTATGATACCCTATCCAACAATAATAGGGAAAATCTGCAAAGAATTTACCGCCACATCATCACGCACTACCCCGGCAAGATAACACTGGCGGAGGTAGCCGCTCTGGTCAACCTGTCGCCCAACGCCTTCTGCCGTTTTTTCAAGCAGTTGACAAACAAAACGTTAACGGAGGTCATTACCAGCTACCGCATCAACCACGCCCTGCATCTGCTGAAGACCAGCGATCTGAATATTTCGGAAATTGCCTACGACAGTGGTTTCCACACGGTACCCTACTTCAATACCGTTTTTAAAAAGCAGTTTCAGTGTAGCCCGTCGGAGTATATAAAAACACTGACCGCCGCGAGTTCTGAATAAGCGTTGAGGATTAAGTCCTGATTTTCAGTAGATTTATTTCGTACATTGGTTTATACCTTTAACGTATGTTGACAATTAACTTTAACATAGAAGACGAGCATCTGCCGCAGCAATTGGTGGAATAAGCCGCTGCCAATGGTAAGTCGGAGGATGTGTTGGTGAAGGAATCTTTGGCCGACCTGCTCGCAGAATCTGATGCGTTAGACCTGGTGTACTTTCGCCGCAAACCACTTATTGAATATGCTCCTGATTGATTCCAATAGTATCATTGACCATTTGTGCGAAAGGTCATGGCCGGTTTTACCCCTAACCTGAAAGTTTCCAACTCGCTTTTTGTGATCTGAACTTTATCCTAATGTCCCAACACTTCCGTTCTCTTGGATTACTAGTGTTCATTATCTTCCTGACCCCTGCCTTAACCACGGCTCAAAAAAAGCCGCGTCAGATCATCCTCATTCTTGCCGATGATCTGGGTTGGAAAGATGTGGGCTTCAACGGCTCGCGCTACTACCAGACTCCCGTACTGGACTCGCTGGCGAAACAGTCACTGGTTTTTACCCATGCTTACGCCAATGCTTCCAACTGCGCCCCCAGCCGGGCGTGCCTGATGTCGGGTAGCTACTCGCCACGCCACGGCGTATTTACGGTCTCGCCACCCGATCGGGGCGATGCCCGCACTCGTAAGCTAATCCCGTCGCCAAATGAGGAGTTGCTGGCTCCACAGTTCAAAACTTTGGGTGATGTTTTCCAGAAAGCAGGCTTCAAAACCGCCGTAATGGGCAAGTGGCACATTGGCCAGGATCCGACCCAGCAAGGCTTCGACGTCCACAAAGGCGGCGGCAAAATGGGTCATCCGAAGAATTATTTTAGCCCCTATGGCATGAAGTACCTCGCTGATGGCCCCGTAGGCGAAGAACTCACCGACCGCATCACCCAGGAGTCCATCCACTTCATGCAGGAAAACCGGGCGAACGATTTCTTCCTGTACATTCCCCAATTCGCCATTCATACGCCCTTGCAGGGAAAAAAGGAGTTGGTGGAAAAATATGAAAAAATTTCCTCGCGCGACGGACAGGGCGTCCGACCCGATTACTCAGCCCTGGTTGAAAACCTGGATCAGAACGTAGGAAAAATTCTGGCAGCCGTAAAAAAGCTGGGCTTACAAGATCCGCTTATTATTTTTTCCTCCGACAACGGCGGAATCGCCCAGCTTTCGCGGCAGTGGCCATTGCGGGGAGGAAAAGGCTCCTACTACGAGGGCGGCATCCGGGTACCTCTGCTAGTCAGCCAGGCAGGCATCAAGCCCGGCGTTTCCAACTATCCGACTTTACTTTTCGATTTATTTCCCACCCTCTGTGAATGGGCGAAGGTACCCTTGCCTACCAATCAATCCATCGACGGGGTTTCTTTCATGGATGTATGGCAGGGCAAACCTCGCCCCGATCTGAACGAACGACCGTTGTTTTTTCACTTCCCCTTTTATCTGGAAGCCTATCAGGTAGGTGGCGACGATAGCCGAGACGACTTCTTCCGTACCCGGCCCGGTAGCGTGGTTATCAAAAACAACTGGAAACTGCACCACTACTTCGAGGACGACACTTATGAACTCTACGACCTGACGAACGATCCCGGTGAGCGCATCGATCGGATGAGTCTCGAACCTGAGAAAAGGGAGGAACTGACTGGTGCTTTGAATAAATGGCGTAACGGAGTCAAAGCTCCTATTCCAAAAGAACGCAACCCTGCCTACGACCCGGCTTTTATCCCCAAGTCTAAAAGGGATAACAAATAACACCTTCGACTTTTTGTTATCTTGGGTGCTGAAATCCTTTTCAAAACTTTGTAACATTCCCCGTAACCCTGTGGCAAATAAAATACCTGGCCTACTCTTTCTCTGTTTCCTGGCAGGCTTTTCCACCCAGAGCCAGGACAAGCCGAACGCGGTGCGCCAACGGTTGGCCCCGCCCAACATTCTATGGTTGACCTTTGAGGACACCTCACCAGAATTCATCGGCATCTACGGCAACCTCACCGCCAAAACCCCCACGATGGATCGGCTGGCGCGGGAAGGAACTCGCTTCAACTATGCCTTTTCGACGGGCAGCGTGTGCTCGCCCAGCCGCTCAGCTTTAATTACTGGGGTTAAAACTTATCAACTGGGCACCGGCAATCACCGCAGTGCCTATCCAATTCCCGATTTTATCCACGGTTTTCCGAAGTACCTCAAAGACGCGGGATACTACACTACCAACAATAGCAAAACGGACTACAACACCTCCGATGCTAAACGGGTAACCGAGGAAAGCTGGGACGAAAGTTCGGGCAAGGCAGGCTGGTGGAACCGGACCCAAGGGCAACCATTCTTCGCGGTTTTCAACAGCAATTCCAGCCATCAGTCCCGGACCATGACTTTTCCTTATTCGGAGTATGAGGAGTTGGTATTGAACCAGTTGCCCGATTCAATGAAACACGCTGACACCGAAGTGTTCATGCCGCCTTATTTTCGCGACAGCCCCGAGATGCGGAAGCAAATGGCACGAGTTAATAATTCGATCAGCAAAACCGATCTGGAATTTAAAGAATTGCTCGACCGTCTGGAAAAGGAAGGCTTACGCCAAAACACCATTATTTTCCTCTTCGCTGACCACGGTGAGGGAATGCCCCGTTCCAAAACCAACGGCATTGGCCTGGGCCATAGGGTACCCTTCGTCATCTGGTTTCCCCAGAAGTACAAGCACCTCTCCCCCTGGGGTACCTCCGGTGCCGTAACCGACGAGATGATCGACTTCACTGACTTGCCCCCCACCGTACTGGCCTTGGCCGGTGTCGAAATACCCGATTACATGAAGGGTCGGGTACTGGTAGGCAAGCAGCGCAAGTCCGCACCGGAGTACCTTTATCTCTCCTCCGACCGCTCCGACGAGAGCTACGATCTGACACGCACGGTGATCAAGGATAAGTATGCCTATTCCCGTGTGTATGTACCCTATATCCAGGAATTGCGGCATCTGCTGTACATGGACATGGGCGAGATTACCCAGCAAATCCGCCAGGATTACAGGGCCGGAAAACTTTCTTCTATCCAGCGGCAGATGCTGGAACCGCGTCCAGCGGAGTACCTGTACGATCTGGAAAAAGATCCCTGGGAAATTAATAATCTGGCTGAAAACCCATCCTATGCCAAACGAATGGAAATATTCCGAAAGATTCAGGAGAAGGAAATCGTAACGAACAAGGATGTTCTTTTTCTCCCCGAATATGAAATCAAACAAATCGCCAAAACGACCACGCCGTACGAATACCGCACCGAATTGAATCTCAAACCAATTTACGACATGGCGCGGTGGGCAGGATTCAGAACCGAGCAGGCTAGGGCGGCTCAGGTGAAGGGGTTGAGAAATGAGAACAAATGGGTGCGATACTGGGCTTTACAAGGATTAAAGTCAAGTGTAAAGGAACTGGGAGGAGAAGAAAAAGCTGACCTTGCCAAGGCCTTGCAAGACCCCTACCCCCCCAACCGCATCGTGGCCGCCTCCCTGCTATCCGAACTCACCGATTCGGATCAGGCTCGCCAAGTGCTCGGCGTGATGATCCAATCATCCGAGGACCACCTTAGTAACCTGGCAATCCAGCAGATCATGTACCAGGGCAACGCCACCAGTTTTCTGCCCCAGATTCGCAGTTTTTATGCTGCGCAAAACCAACTGGGAAATAAAAAACTTTTCAACGCCACCCGCTCCGCGGAAATGGTTCTGTACCGGTTTGACGGCAAGGCTTTGCGCGAGAAGGAAGAATGAAACGGACAGGAGAACCTATTTGGTGATTTTGTTATAAAAAGTGTCGAAGGTGCCTTCCAGGCGAACATCCTCTTTCCTGGGTAACCGGGGGTCGTTGGTTTTCATGATGGCTACGAACGACCCGCGCACACGGTCTGTTCCATAGTACTCAAACTCTATTTGCCCTGAATTGAAGTCTACCCAACCCGTCGAACCCGCATCCGGCATAAGGGAACCCGAGACAGCTTCGTCGGTAATCACGGCCGGACTACCGGGAGGAGGTGAGTAAACGAGGTACAGTTTATCACGAACACCTTCGCGGTTCTTGTTCCAGACATTAAAATTACATCTTCTCCACTGTCCTGCGGGCGCAATGAATTCTATCGCCAGTACTGTTTCTTTTTTGACAGGATAGTAGATGAGTCCCGCATTAGCGGTTCCCCTGACCTCGAAGTTCAGCCCCCCTGTGGCTTTTACCTGAAAAGTGTTTTCGCCCGCCGGGGAGTCGGGTTCCGCATCCCGCCCACACGAAAGCGAGAGCAACGGGAAGCACAGACAGACAAGTACTAGGGTTCTTAAAATCATGGTCATCTCATTTTGTGTAGTAGGGATTTTATTAGAATTCTGATTTCTCAGGCCTGACAATCAATTCAATGTACGATTTTAAGGGTTACGAATCAAAAAAAATGAGTAAGCGGCAGGTAGAAGGAGCCGAGAATCCTTTGCCCCATTTCACCATCTCTTTTGTGGGGTCTATCCAATCTATTGGTTAGAATTTGAGCAAAAACACCTTTCACTATAAAGGCTCCAAAACATGCGAATCGTCCAACTAGTAGACCGCTCTACAACCCGCAGAATTGCACTCGTCAACGAACCCAATCTGATCTTCATCGGCGAATTCAATAGCGTGTACACGCTGGCAATCTGGGCGCTTAAAAATAGCTCAACCCTAAAAAACGCAATTCGGGATAACCTGACGGATGATAAACTACTTTATGATGCGGTGTACCAGGGCACGTCCGACTGGAAGCTGTTACCCGCCATAGATCAACCCGTCGACCCACGTTTTTGCATGGTGTCGGGCACTGGACTGACGCACAAGGCCAGCGCCGACAATCGGCAGAAAATGCACGATGCCCAGGACGCCAGCCAGCTGACCGACAGTATGAAAATATACCAGTGGGGACTCGAAGGGGGCAAACCGGCTGCGGGCCAGATCGGGGTGCAGCCCGAATGGTTTTATAAGGGTAACGGCAGCGTGCTCAAAGCGCACCGTGATGTCCTGACCATCCCCAATTTCGGCGACGACGGTGGGGAAGAACCCGAGTTGGCGGCTATATACATCAACGACGAAATGGGTACCCCCCACCGGATCGGCTTTGCTACGGCCAACGAGTTTTCGGATCACGTCATGGAGAAGAAAAACTACCTCTACCTGGCTCCCTCCAAGATCAGAAACTGCGCCATCGGCCCCGAGCTGGTTTTGACCGACTTCATGGAGGCTTTACAGGGGGAGGTTTCGATAGAAAGGCAGGGACAAACGTTCTGGCAGCAGGCGATCAACACTGGCGAAATCCACATGGCGCACAGCCTGGCCAATCTGGAATACCACCATTTCAAGTACCCCAATCACCGGCTTCCGTTCGATTTGCACGTTCATTTTCTGGGTGCCGATGCGTTCAGTTTTGGGGCGGGTGTCCAACTCACCGCCGGGGATACTATGCGCGTACACTGGGAAGGCATGGGGAGGGCTTTGAAAAATACGCTGCAAATCGACCAGAGTGCCGAGCGGCCTATCACCATTACAAATCTTTGAGTTAAAGCGTTTCCTCACTATTTGTTAAAATTCATGCTGCGTCACTTGCTACTTGTTGGCATTTCCCTGCTGTTTCTTTCGTTGATCCAGCAAGAGGTACCCCTCATACCTCTCCCCAAGCCCAACATTATTCTGATGATGGTGGACGACATGGGATGGAGCGACATCGGCTGCTACGGCGGCGAGATCCCCACCCCAAACCTCGATCGCCTGGCCAAAGGCGGCCTGCGTTTCAAGCAGTTCTACAATACGGGCCGCTGCTGCCCCACGCGGGCCAGTCTGCTCACCGGGCTGTATGCCCACCAGGCGGGTATCGGCCAGATGGCCGAAGACCCCGAAAACCCCGAAGCCTTTCACTGGGGTACCCCCGGCTACCAGGGCTACCTAAACAGAAACTGCGTCACGCTGGCCGAAGTGCTCAAAACCAACGGCTACCGTACCTACATGACCGGCAAGTGGCACGTGGGTATGCACGGCGCCGAGAAGCAACCCCTCCAACGTGGATTCGACCGCTACTACGGTATCCTGGCCGGCGCTACCAGCTACCTCAAGCCCCAGGGTGGCCGGGGGGTGTGGCTGGATAATCAAAAACTCGATTCACCCACCGACCCCAACTACTACACCACCGACGCCTTCACCGACCAGGGGATTGAATTCCTGAAAGCGCAGAAAACCGACGAACCTTTCTTCTGGTACCTCGCCTATAATGCGCCGCACTGGCCCCTGCACGCCAAGCCCCAGGACATCGCCCGGTTTAAGGATACCTATCAGGTAGGTTGGGACAAAATCAGGCAGCAGCGACTGGACCGCCAGAAAAAGATGGGCCTGATCGACCCGAACTGGGGCTTTTCAGAACGGGACAGCCGGGTGCGTCCCTGGGACAAGCTGAGTCAGACCGAGCAGGATACAGTAGCCTACCGCATGGCGGTGTATGCCGCACAAGTGTACGCCGTCGACTATAACGTGGGCAAGGTGCTGGATTACCTGGAAAGCCGGAAAATGATGGACAATACGATGATTATTTTCCTGGCCGACAACGGGGCCTGCGCCGAGAACTACCACGAACTCGGCTCTGCCCCTTTCAGCCGGATCAATGACCCCGATTTCAGTGGGGCTGTCTCGTACGGCATTGGTTGGGCCAATGCTTCCAACACGCCGTTTTTTGAGTACAAGGTGAAGCCCTACGAAGGCGGCATCGCCACGCCCATGATCGTGCATTCGCCCCGGCTGCCCAAAAACCGTCGGGGAAAATTCACCAATCAGATCGGGCACCTGATCGATTTTATGCCAACGATTGTGGAGGCCAGCGGTGCTACCTACCCGGCTACCTTTCATAACGGACAAACCATCACGCCCATGCAGGGCCGGAGCCTGATGGGGGTAATTGAAAAAGACAGTCCTATGGACCGGGAGTACCTCTTCTGGGAACACCAGACCTACTGCGCCGTGCGGAAGGGGGATTTTAAAATGGTCAAGAAGATCGAGGAACCCGCCTGGCAATTATTCGATTTGAAAAACGACCGCACCGAGCGCCATAACATCGCCGCCCAACACCCCGAGCTGGTGCGCGAGATGGGGCAAAAATGGCAGGAATGGGCCGATAGCCATCAGGTATTTCCTAAAAAACTACAATAGAGCCCCCACGCGCCGGTAGAAATAAAAAAGCCCCGTCAGTGCTGTCTGACGGGGCTTTTTTGAATTTCTTCCTTACTTCAACTCCACATCGGCCGTATTCATCTGGTACTTGTCGCCCACGGCTTTTTGCATGGCCGCTTTCATTTCTTCCAGCTTTTTGGGCTGTTCCTTAGCCAAATTGCGTTTCTGGCCCAGGTCGGTGCTTAGGTCGTAAAGCTGGTACTCGGGCAAGTTGCCGGGTTCGATGTTTACTTCCTTCATCAGTTGAGTACCCTTGTACGGCGGAATCAGCGCGTAGTTCCCTTGCCGGAACGCCAGGCGGCCGGTGGCTTCCAGCACCAGTTGGTCGCGACCCTTGTTCGATTCTCCCAGCAGCGTTGGCAGCGTGTTCTGGCTGTCCTTTGCCGGATTTTTTCCTCCCACCAGCTGGGCCAGTGAGGCCGTCAAATCCAACTGACTTACCAGCGCATCGGATACCTGCGGCTTTATTTTTCCTTTCCAGTACGTGATGAAGGGTACCCGGGTACCGGCCTCGAACAGGCTGTACTTACCACCGCGCAGGGGTCCGGCGGGCTTGTGGGTGCCGATTTTTTCTACGGCATCGTCGTAGTAGCCGTCGTTCAACACCGGGCCGTTATCGCTTGACAGGATCACCAAGGTATTCTCGGCCAGCCCTTCGGCTTCCAGCTTTTTCATAATCTCGCCCACGCACCAGTCGGCCTCCACGATCGCGTCGCCGCGTGGCCCCATGCCCGAGCTACCCACAAAGCGCGGATGCGGCACGCGGGGTACGTGCGGCTGCTGCAAAGCATAGTACATAAAAAAGGGTTCACCGGTTTTCTCGGGGTTGTTGTTGTCAATGAATGCCTTCGCCTTGTTCAGAAACACGTCGGCCATGTCCTCATCGTGCCACAGCGCCGACTTGCCGCCCTTCTGGTAGCCGATGCGCGGGATACCGTTATGCACCGACTGGTTGTGGCCGTGGTGCCACTTCTGCTTAGTCATCAGTTCGGGGTTGGTGATAGCGGTGGGCTCGCCGGGAAAGTTTTCTTTATAGCTCACCTGAATCGGATCATCTTTGGTCAGCCCCACCACGCGGCGATTTTCGATGTACACGGTGGGGGTGCGGTCGGTGGTCGCGGCCATGATGTAGGAATAGTCGAAGCCTACGTCGTTGGTATTTTGCTGAATATCCCGGTTCCAGTCTACGTTGCCGTCGCCCAGGCCCAGGTGCCATTTGCCGACCACGGCCGTACGGTAGCCTACATTTCTCAGCATTTTGGGCAGGGTCACCATCGCGGTATCAATCAGCATGGGCGCATTGCCGGGCAGAATGCGGGCATCGTCATTGCGCCAGGGATACACGCCCGTCAGCAGGCCGTAGCGGCTGGGGGTACAGGTAGCCGAGGTAGCGTAGCCGTTGGTAAAGCGCACGCCACCCGCGGCGAGGTTGTCGATGTTGGGGGTTTTGAGGGTCGTCTGCCCGTAGGCGCTGACATCCCCGTAGCCCAGGTCGTCGAAGTAGATGACAAGGATGTTGGGCTTAGTGGTAGCGGATTGGGTACTTCCTGTTTGGGTTTTGGTACAGGAGTATAAAGTGAGGCCGAGGGTGGCGGCCAGAACAAGGAAGGCGTACTTACGCATAAGGAATGGGTTGAGTCCAGGATTCAAATATAGTTTACCACACAAACAAAGGCAGGAACTTGCGGAATTTCCTATTGGGAGGACGGAAAATGTGGGGAATTATATAGGCTGACAGTATTGGTATTTAGGGGAAGGGTGACCGTTTGATAAATATTTAGTGGTTACTTGTGGTATTAAAATTTGGAAGGATGTATCTTGTGAGCGGAGGGATTTTGTTGTGGTTAGTGGGTGAAGAGTTGTAGATTCACAGTAAAGCACGACACCAATAGTATAAAACACTATAAGATAAGTACAAATAAATGCAAAAAGTACGATAAACCTTTCGCCTACTTACGAGTTAGCGGTAATTATAAACGGACCTACGAATGACCCATAATCAAAAAATAGACATCTCTGACTTCTGTGATTCTTTCAATCAAATTGTAAAATCTTATGCCACAGAATATTTGAGC
The DNA here is from genome assembly GCA_038204185.1 of Cytophagales bacterium. Lineage (GTDB taxonomy): Bacteria > Bacteroidota > Bacteroidia > Cytophagales > Spirosomataceae > Salmonirosea. Next base: position 3,147 of record JBBRDE010000033.1, on the reverse strand, counting down.
AAGATTGAATCTTTAGAGAGTATTAAGAATCTGCTATTCAATGGCGTTAGCACAAAATCGACAAAAGAATTAATTGATTTTGCAGACGAAAATTCAGACAATTTCCTTAGTTCATTTATCTATAGGCTTGTTGGAGTTAAGGAAATTATTTATTGTAGGGGGAATAAAAAACACGTAAACACAAGTGAAGTTTGGAAATTAATATCCAAATCAATTCGAATTATCCCCTCTGAACTCACAATATCTTCAATCGGGTCACAAGGTTTTTTATCAATACCATTATACAAAAAAGACCTGTCGCTTGAAACTTTTGATTTCATAAGACTTCATATTTGGGATGATTCGCTTGATAAATTTATGGACTTGCAGAAATGTCAAGATTTTTCAATTCATTCCCACACTTTTTTCGCAAAAAGCTGGATTATCACTGGGAAAGTGAAGAATGATAGATATGAATATGAAACTGATGCAGACCATACAACACATTCTTTCTTTGAAGTTCAGTATAACAAGTCTTTAAATGAAGTAAATCAACATTCATCTAAAGCTGTGAACAAAAATATTAATGCTAGACTTTTTAAGACTAGTGAGGAAGTTCATTTTGCAAAAGGATATTATGAAATAGAACCGAGCAAATTACATCAATCGGGGCATTTGAACTCGCCTAATTCAACTGCAACTTTTTTTTCATTCACAGGGAAAGACGGCTTAGGAGAATCTTTTGTAATTGGCCCGAAAGAAATTGTTGAATCTGAAATAAATAGAAAAATGAATATTACGCCAATCTACCTGCTTGATAAAATAGATTCACAATTATGAATAAATCAGAGCTTCTTTTACTGGACTGGATGAGAAAAATTCATCAACTTGAATACGCACATTGTTTTCAATCACTTTTTTATACAAAAATCGAAAATTGGATAGGAATATCATCATTTATTCTAACAACTACTGTTGCGTTTACGTATAGATTTCCATTTATCAGTTACCCCTGGGTGAAAGAATATATTTTGCCATTAATAGCATTTATTGTTGCAATATTATCTGGATATCAAGCATTCATTAAACCTGGTGAAAAATCTGAAACCCACAGAAAACTTGGATTAGAATATGAGAAAATAAGACACGATATAGAACCGTTATACTTATTGGCATCTGACCCGCAAAATCCAGAATTGGAATCGAAATCTAAAGAAATAAAAAGTAAATGGGACGCATTGAATACATTATATGTCAATGAGTGTTACTATGAACAAGCAAAAGATAAAGTGAAGTCTTTTAATAAATATCCTAAAGAATTAGATTTTATTCCAGATAGAAAACAATAACTATCCCCGCTAACCCGCTAACCCCGATTTGCAATCGGGGTTGCATCCATTTCGCGTTGTTAACGCGATCCATGCATGAGGATAATCGCGTTGCAAACGCGTGAAGATAGAATCCCGATTACAAATCGGGACGAGCGGGGGGTACATCATTAGCTATTCATTATGAAAAACGTATTGCCTAATTTGATATTTAGATAAATTTCACAAGTGAGTTTTAATGGTGCATAAAGGTGATCATATAAGATAGAAAGTTTCTAAATTAGAACAAAGCATAAACCTAATCAAAAAAAACTAACTTAATTTGAAATGTTACTATGAGAGGTACAGGGGCATTGATATTCTTAGGTATTATATTATTTATTTTATATCAGATAATTTTAGTACTGAATTCATTAATTCTTCCACTTTCAATTCTGGCACTTGCCTGTTTAGCAATACTTTCAGTTTATCAACTCTATAAGAAATATTATTTTAACAGTTCTAAATTTGAAAATATTAAGGAGGAAATACGGGATTATATAGATAATTGTAATGAGCTCAATAAACATATTGAAAAGCTAAAAAAATCCTTCATTGAAATCAATTCATATGATTATGGTAATGGACAAATATCTGATCATAGCGTTTACAATTTCAAACGCACTGCTTGGAATTCTGGAATAAAGAAACATCAAATTTTTCATTGCTCGGCTACAATATGCAAAAATGCAAGTAATCAACCTATAAAATATCTTTGCAAGTATTTTAACATAGATATTAGTGAAAATTCACTAGAAAATTTTGAATCAGTACTAAATGATTTTGCTGCTGCTGAGGAAGGAAAGAAAATACTGAAAACTGAAAGGAATTTAATTCTTACAAATGTAAGCAATTCAATTCCTTGGTTAATTTATAAATTCGAAAAAGAATTGTTAATTGAAAAGCTAGGATTCGATCAAGTAAATTTTAAAGATTTGTATTTTCCTCTTTATACATTTCAATATGTTTCTGCCGGAGGTAATAGTTCTATGAAGTGTGACATTAAATTAGATATCCAAAACTTGGACAAATTGATCTTTTATCTTAATGATATAATTAAATACAGAAAAAGTATCCAAGGACAAAGAGCATTAATGACTTCAACACTACGACAAAAAATTAAAACAAGAGATAATTACACTTGTAAAAAGTGTGACAATTCAATAACAGTCGAAAAAAATTTATTACTTGAAATTGATCATATTGTTCCCGTTTCACGCGGTGGATTAACAACTGAGGAAAACTTGCAAACTTTATGTTGGAAATGTAATAGGTCTAAAGGTGCTAAACTAGAAGTAATGTAAACTCTCATGCACTCCCCGCTCGCCCTCGTTGGGCGTAGTCTTCGAAGGAGACTGCGTCCTGAAAATAAAAGGCCGTTTGTAACGGCCCGAAGGCCAAACGCTTCTGTTTTGTAAGACATGCGACATTGGTGTTAACATAGTAGCACCGCCGTTAAAAACGGCTCTTTATACTGGGTGCGCAGTGTCCCTACGGAACACGTACGCACAACCTGGTCCTTCCTGTTCATTCTACTATTAAACCTATCCTTATGAAACCTATTTTGACTTGCTTTGGAATACTTGTCTTTTTGTTGAGTTTGAAAAGTTTTGGACAAAGTACTAAGCCGTACACCGCTTCTTTCATCGGGCGCATGGGGGTGGATACGGTATTGGTTGAAACCTACACGATCATCAATAATCATATATATGGAAAAGCTTTTACCCGTGTACCAGAAGATTATATTGGCGAATTCAGCATTCACTTCTACCCTGATGGCAGCATAAGAGAGTTTAACATC